>NZ_JCAKNB010000002.1:0-408961 GCF_059515905.1 Acinetobacter sp. FY731
AGTTTAAAATCAGTAGTACCTTTAAAGGGTACCAATCTTGGCTCATCAATTTTCTGACAAATATTTCTCAAATAAACTTCGAGTAATTTCTACCATTAAATCAATGAAAATAATTTCGATTGATCAATCAGTAAAAATCCACACAAGTTGTTCTTCATAATCTCTTAATGATCTTCTTACTACTTCGTCAGTAGCAAGCTAGGTCGGCTATATTACTCTCTATCTCTAGAAAGTCAACAAGTAATTCAAATTATTTTAAACTTTCTTTCTAAAACCTAATCTCAACACTTCGTGCTAAGTTGCTGTTTTATCAGAAGTTTTAATCTTCATCACCGCCGATGGATGTGCATTCTACAGCATTTCCATTCCAATACAACCCCCTTTTTCACTTTTTTTATTTTTCTTCTATCAAACGGGTATTATTCGATCAAAAATTACTTTTTTTATTATTTTTTGGTCATAAATGGAATAATTTCATCTTTAAATCTATAATTTTTTTCGTCCTTATTATGCTCTTGCCACCTCAAAGCACGACAATCAATATATTCACAATAACCACCATCCCCCATTTCTTCTTCATTATTAATATTTAGAACATATTTAAAACTACCAACATAACCTGCTCCAAGCCCAAACTTAAAATCCCCCCGACTTTGTGCACTCAAAATAATTTGAACACCATCTTTTGCCACAGACTTCCACTCGAACTCTCTAGGTAAATACATATCAAGACCATTTGGTGTTTTTATTTTTGGATAGACTCTATAAATATTAAATTCCACACAATCATCATAAACCTGTGTTATTTGTTTATCCCCATCTCGCAAATACATTCGTGATTGCAATATTTGATTTATCTCATTTCTAATTTGTATACAAATAAGTTGTCTATCATTTTTAAGATTCACAATTAGATAGCTATAAAAAGCAAAAGGAATGTATGGAAAATTCACTGTTCTTGCAAAATCGAATGTTCCTAAATGGTCTATTTTTGTTTTTTGTTGTTTATAAATAATCTCTCCTTCGCATTTGCACAATACAGACCAATATTCTGCCAACGCCATTCTTAATTTTAAAAAATGTGAAACTGTGTTTGTAGCTGTAATTTTAATTTTAAAACTTAACTCCTCATCTTCTCTTTGAATAATGAAATTAGGAAAAGAACCACTAATACATTCACAATCTGAAAACTGAATTTGATTTTGTAAAAATGAACAATCTTTTTGAATTGAATATGAGTGAAGAGAACCAGCCATTTGTGCACTTACACTATTAAATACTGTAGCTGTATCTAAAGCATAAGTATTGATACTACTTTCATTTTGCAAAATAGGTGCGCTTGGCTGCCCAAGTAAACTATAAAAATTAAAATAATGTAAAGGCGCTGGAAGATTTGGAATGACTAATGCGTGATGGGTAATTTTATATTTATTATTTGGTACATGATAAGGGAGTTGATCGAGTGAATTTAGAGAAGCTCGATTACATTGTTTTGACTGATCTAATAAATCGAAAAACAATGCCATATCGAACTCCTCATTCTAATTCATCATGTTTTTGACGTATTTCGTGCCAAGAATGTTGTAACAAAACCAGATAATGCATAAATGATAGAAATCACAAATATACCGACAGGAATGTTGTAAGTGACTGCAGCAAAAATAAAGACAATAATAGGTAAAACAAAAAATGGAACTCGCTTGCGCTCCACCGTTTTAAATGAGTAATACTTAATGTTTGAAATCATAAGTAAACCCACAGCAATGATGATCACAGCATTGAAAACTTGACTACCAAAAGCTTGTAAGTCAAATATTTCTGGAAAATCTCGAGCTACGAGTACCAATGAAATAATCATTACTGCTGCAAGTGGACTTGCAACACCAATAAAATAACGTTTATCCACCACTCCTATTTGCACATTAAAGCGTGCTAAACGAAATGCTGCACATGCTGTATAGACAAAACAGGCTGCTAAACCAATACGGCCTAAATCGTGAAGGCTCCAGCTATACATTAAAATAGCGGGCGCCACACCAAATGCAAGCAGATCTGACAATGAATCAAACTGCTCTCCAAATGGGCTTTGTGCACCAATGGCACGTGCGACACGACCATCCAAACCATCCAATAATGCTGCAATAAAAATTGCATAAACAGCATGCGTATAGTCTTGATTCATACTCGCAATAATCGAGTAAAACCCTGATAACAACGCTGCAGTTGTAATCAAATTTGGCCACAGATAGATACCACGACGCTTTACTTTCTGTCCTTCATGGGTATGTTCTTCCTCTTCCACTTCAAAAGTAATTCCATCGAAAGTACTTTCTTTCGTTGAAGATATTTCCCGTTCAGGTTTATTTGTATTTGTCATTGTTTATTCCTAAATGTGACCGTTTCTGATTTATTTTAACTTATTCGCCAACTAACCAACGTACAGCAGCATGTCCGCCATTTTCGCTCATGCGTAAATGTGGGAATAACCATTGTAACGCTTCATCAGCATCTTCAGAAAACTTCCATGGTGGGTTAATAACCAATAAACCACAACCATTCAAACCAACAGGTGTGTCATCTGGCCATACGCATACTTCACATACCAATTGACGACGAATTCCTGTTTTAAACATTTTCTTTTCAAAACGCTCAATCATCGCGCGGTCTTTAATTGGATACCAAATAGCAAATACGCCTGTAGGCCATTTTTTATATGCAGCAACAATTAGCTCAACCAATTGAGGGAAATCTTTACGCTCCACTTCATATGGAGGATCGATCATCACCAAACCACGTTTTTCTTTAGGTGGAAGAACAGCTAAAAGACCTTCATAAGCATCACGCTCATGTAAGCCTGCACGCTTATCAAAAATATTGTGGCGTAATTGTTGAAAAACATCACGTTGCATTTCAAAAATAGTCGCTTTATCTATTTCACGCATGCCTTCTAAGGCAAACCATGGTGAGCCAGGGTATGCACCTTTGCCAAAATTTTCACGCATGTTTTCAACAACTTTTAAATATTGTTGAACACCTTCGGGGGCATTACGCTTAATAGAGTCATCAAGTTTAACTAAACGGTGAATACCCGTTAAAAACTCACCAGACTTTTGTGCTTCAGATGTCGATAAATCATATTTACCAGCACCACCATGCGTATCTACATAGCGATAAGGTTTATCTTTTGCATTGAGTCGAGTCAGTAATTGAAGCAATAATACATGCTTCATGACATCGGCAAAGTTGCCTGCATGGTAATGGTGACGGTAATTCATGTTTCATTTATTCCTCATATCAACGAGTATTTTAGCATGAAATTTAGTTTCATTCAGAAGCATATCTTGTTCTAATAGCGAACAGATATTTTTTTGAGTTTTAATTAATGGAAGCAGTCCTTCTCCCAAAGTCTTGGAATGTTGATCAAATCTTAGATGATTTAGATCAACATGGGTTCTCAATCATTGATGATGCTTATTCTTCTGAGTATATTCATCAACTTGTAGAAGAATGTACATCTCACTTAAACCAGTTTAGAGATGCTGCAATTCAAAATGGTATTGTTTCAAACATACGTAGCGATCATATTTTATGGCTACATGAAGAATTAAAAATATCGCATCAACATACAAAAATGCTTTATGCACTTGCAGAACAATTTAATCGTGCATTTTATTTAGGAATCAATAATGTAGAAGCACATTTTGCTTGCTATAACGCAGGTGAATTTTATGCATTGCATCGTGATAATCCACAAGGTAAAAATGGTCGTATTCTTTCTGCCGTTTATTATTTACATGAAACTTGGCAAGATGATTGGGGCGGTGAATTACGTCTACAAGATAAAAACAATCAATGGCACACCATACACCCCAAACCTAATCGATTAGCATTATTCCAAAGTGATTTACTGCATGAAGTATTAGAAGCAAAACATCAAAGGTTATCTATTACTGCATGGCTGCGCCATAACGATTCTATCTTGTAACTTTAAATCTATAAAAACATCCTCATATAGTAAAGATGATTCAATGAGGATGTTCCGATGCGCGAAAACACAAAGACAATTATTCAACGTATTGGTGAAACCGACCAACTTTATTTGCAAGAAAACACACCCACACTTGCATTGGAACGAGCTGATTTACGTCTTCAATTGGTCATGATCAGTGATATTCGCCAAGAACAAGTTCACTTTTTACAAGAAGCGATTGTACTTTTAGAGCAAGCTCGTATTGAGTTTGAAGAAATGCCTCTCGATTTATATATCAATCTTTCTTTGCATTTGGCAAAAGCCTACATGATGTTCTTTGAAATCACGCATGAAGAACGCTATGCCATTATTACACAACAAATTATGAAGCCTATGGCAAAGCTTGAGCACGGCGATATCTATTTCTTTTTAGCGTATGCATCTGCTATGAAGAATGAACCATCAATGACTCGTCACTGGCTCACAAAATACAGTCAAACACCACTTTATGATTTTGAAATTTTGACGCAACACCCTGCTTTTAAAGCATACCAAGATGAACAATGGTTTAAGCAGATTTTACAAAGCAAACTCCATTAAATTTGAAAATTTTAATTTTTAAAAGATAAAAGCCTCGAAAAGAGGCTTTTATCTTTTTAGGTCATAGGTTTAAACAGGTTGTAATTTATAAGCATCTAAATGTAATTGTTGATTTAACTCATCAATCCAAATTGCCCAGTCATCATCTTGAACTAAATGACTAATAAGAAGTGAACGCTGTGCCTTATTCCAAAAAGGTGCATCATGAAGTGAAACATCTGCTGGTAGTTGATGTGTACGTACATATAGCTCAATTGCAGCAGCACTATTGGCTAAACCGAGTTGTGAAAATAATAATTCTAAGGATGGTTTGTTCTGCATGAGCTTTCGCCCTCCTTATCAACTTATTTGTAGTTTATTATTTAATCAGCTTATAAGAATTACATCAACAAAACTAGCCCGATGTTTAAATATTATGTTTCTATTTATAACTTAATCAATCGTCATGCAATTGTTCATTCAGTTGATCTATCACCATTGCCCATTCATCATCTTTTTTCCAATGACTGACAATAAAATCACGTTGTGAATCAGTCCAAAACTCAGCAGCAGGCATCGATGTATTTAAATCTAATCGATGTGTGCTAATAAATTTTAGAATTCCTTCTTCTGAACTATCCAATCCTAATTGTTGAAATAATAACTCTTGTGTTACATCCATATCTAGCATGATTCAATCTCATCGACTTACTTTACTTACAACTATGAATCTAACACCAACAATTTGACTGGTTGTTACTTTTTGTATAATAACTCTTAACTTAAACCCAATAATTTAAATACTTTTCTCATTCTAAATGACATTATTTTTTAATACGCAACAACCAATATTTAAACTTCAGACAATCAGTTATTTTTACACTTATTAAGTTATTCACCATGTAAAAGCTCATCCAATAATTCAATAATCACTGCCCACTCATCATTTTTTGATTTATAGTTTTCTAAAAATTGGCGCTGTTCATCACTCCAAAATGGTGCACTTTCTAACTTTACACCTATAGTCAGTTGATGCGAATCGACAAAAGAATCCATATCTTTTTCATCAGAAGCCAGTCCTAGCTTCTGGAATAATGTTTCCAGTGTAATGTTCACATCTGACATTCCGCAACTCCTTAAAAAATTTATTATTATTTAAATCCTTATAACAGGTTTTATAAAAATAAAATATATTATTCCTGTATTTTTTGTATAAAAAAACACCTCATTTGAGGTGCTTTTTTATAACTTAATCTAAAAGACTAAATTATTTAACCATGTCAGCAATTGCTGCACGTTCGCCTTCTAACTCATCAAGAGTGAAGTTGATACGCTCACGGCTGAATTCATCAATTTCAAGACCTTGAACGATTTTGTACTCGCCATTTTCGCAAGTTACAGGGAAACCGAACATTACGCCTTCAGGAATACCATAAGAACCGTCAGAAGGAATACCCATAGTTACCCATTCGCCATTTGTGCCAAGAGCCCAATCACGCATATGGTCAATTGCAGCGTTAGCAGCAGAAGCTGCAGAAGACAAACCACGTGCTTCGATGATCGCAGCACCACGTTTACCAACTGTTGGAAGGAACACATCTTTGTTCCAAGCAGCATCGTTGATTTTGTCTTTTAAGCTTTCGCCATTTACAGTTGCAAAACGGTAGTCAGCATACATTGTTGGAGAATGGTTACCCCAAACTGTCATCGTTTTGATATCAGAAACTGCAACACCAGCTTTTTGAGCAAGTTGAGTTAACGCACGGTTGTGGTCAAGACGTAACATTGCTGTAAAGTTTTTAGCTGGAAGATCTGGAGCAGATTTCATTGCGATATAAGCGTTAGTGTTAGCAGGGTTACCTACAACAAGAACTTTAACGTCACGGCTAGCAACTTCGTTAAGTGCTTGACCTTGACCAATGAAAATTTCACCGTTTACTTTAAGTAATTCAGCACGTTCCATACCAGGACCACGTGGACGTGAACCAACTAATAAAGCGTAGTCAGCATCTTTGAATGCAACTTTAGGATCATCAGTACCGATCATGCCTTCCAACAATGGGAATGCACAGTCGTCAAGTTCCATCATTACGCCTTTAAGCGCAGCTTGAGCTTTCTCAAATGGAACTTCTAATAATTGAAGAATAACTGGTTGGTCTTTACCTAACATTTCGCCGCTTGCGATACGGAATAATAAGCTATAACCGATTTGACCAGCTGCGCCAGTAACGGCAACACGAACTGCTTGCTTCATGTAATTATCTCCAATTGAGAGGATAGTCAATGCAATTAAATAGCTGTTCTATTTAATCTTAATCATCATAAACGGCAAAGATTGTACTCCAATCATTCGTCTGATGCATGTAAAACAGAATCTAATTGAACAAAAGTCTGATAGAAAATATAAATTAAACTATGAAAAAGCCTAGTAAGAGCCTTTAATCGTAAAAGTATTTAGACAATTTGAAACGACTTTATTAGAACACGACTTATATTGTCCATTTTGTGCATAGCACACATTTAATGTCGTTAAATAATTTGTACCACGATGTTTCGCACATCTAAAACTGATAGCATTTGATGTCAAACCTTTATTTAGTCGGATAAACATTGTTTGTAATGCTAAGGTATGAATTTGATGTGTTTCTTGCTCGGTCATCACAGATGGAATATTCAAACGATCTGCATAATTAATAATTGTTCTAAAATACTGACTTGCGGTTGTTCCTGTACAAGCACCAACAGCACTCCACAATTGGCGTCGTGCTGCTTCATCAGGCATAACGCGTGCAACAACTTTCGCCTGTAAAGGTGGCAGTGTAGCAGATGAGTCAGTCATACAATCTTTACGCGAAGTTTCAGGGTATAAACCTTGAATATTTAAGGTATACCCTTCTAAACACTTCCGCTTTTTCACTTTAGATGTATCTAGAAGACACATCGCAGGTGTCATTTGAATTTCCAAAACATAGCCAACAGGTTTATTTGCATAAAGATGAGGTGCAACAAAACATGAACCAAGCGTGCTTAACATAAGCACACTTTTTCTTATCATTTTTTGTTTCAAAGCATTTCTCATTTTTATCTGACCCATTAAAGCAAATGACTTTAATTGTATTACGACTATTGCGCTACGTTACGCAAAGGAATGACCTGCATCCGTTGACCAATAGATTGTGAACCTTGTCCTAGCAATAAACCATAATGAACAGCATTTGTCATGACATGTTTTACATAATCACGTGTTTCACTCAATGGAATAGTTTCTGTGTACTGATCTGCTGCAATACTTTGATATTCTGGTTGCCAACGGCGTGCACGGTTTGGTCCTGCATTATATCCTGCTGTTGCAAGCACAGAATTATCACTTAACTGACTTTGAATAGTCGATAAATAATATGTTCCATATCTAATATTTACATTCGTATCAGTCAATGCTGCGGGGTTATAGGTCTCCCCCATTTTGCGTGCAACCAATTTTGCTGTCTCTGGCATAATTTGCATTAAACCACCTGCACCAACGTGTGAACGTGCATCTGTATTAAAACGACTTTCTTGACGCATAAGCCCATAAGCCCAAGCAGGATCAATTCCAGCATTTCGACTATGACTCACAACATAATCACGATGTGGTGTTGCATAGCCATACACATAGTTATGCTTATTTACCGTACGATCTGCTGCATAAATTGCGCGATCATACCACCCCATATCTGTTGCTCGTTTCGCAGCAGCAAGAATAAGCTCATCATCATGTTTTAAATAAGCTTGTCGAACAGCCCAATTCCATTCACGATTAATATATACAACGGGTGCACCTACATCTCTTAATGCAAATGCACGACTAAAATGAACATCTTGGCTTAAGCGTTGAATGTCCTTATTTGAAGGTTCATAATTTGACGATAAATTATAAGTTTCACCAACATGATCTTTTGCTAATAAGTTGTGATATCCCGTACCATCAGCAAGCTTTTTAAATATTTCTTTTGAAGTTCGCTTTGAAGCAGAATCTGAGCGTTGCTCATACGCACGCGCTAACCAATATTGCCAACGCTCTTCTTGGCGTTGTGTTACAGACATAGCATCAATGGCACGAATAAGGCTTTCCCACTCACTAAAACGAATAGCTTGACGAGCATAAATTTCAGCTTCTTCAGGACTATATGGCAAACCATAACTTGCATCTAGCAAATCCAGAACTTCTTTATTGAAATTGTTTTTCATGACCGTGGTACCGCCAATATAACCCACAGTTCGATACAACGCCTTTTGAATGATCTCAGGTGTACCATCAGCAGTGCGATTTACAGAAGATAATGCTAAATTCAAATCACTATCTGCTAAACGCCCAACTGCAAAAATTAAATACGCATAATCCGCATCTGAGCTTTTAGGTGCCGACCAAAGATAATTTGCAGGATTGGCCTGAATAGAATTGAATTGAGCTAGTGTTAAATTCAGTCCTAAACTTTGAGCTGTTGCAACAGCTTGACCACTTTTTCCTGAACGTAATTGTCCCCAAAGGCGCTGCTCTTTATCTTCCTTTGTCATTAAAGGGCTAGAGGACATCATTCGTGCCAAACCATGACAAAAATCAGATTGAGAATTTGTGCTTAACCAAACATCTTTAAATTCTGCATAAACCAATGGATCACCTGAACGTGCACGTACTTGTGCCATTGCACAACTTTCCGCTTGGTCAGGATTCGTCACATAAGGTAAAACGGGTAAAGGACTTGAAAAGTCTGCTTGCTTTACCTTTTCTTCTACATAATCTGCTGCCAATTTTTCAGCCATAGCAGATTGAGGGTAGCGCTGTGCAAAACCAATGATCGCACTTGCAGGTTGTGAAGCAAGGTTTCTATTTAATTTCCAATATTCTGGGTAGTAGCCTAGAACATCATTTTGCATAGAATTTTGATATTGTTCTAAGGCTTGAATGTTACCTGAATTCGCAGCTCTTAATGCGTCATTGAACTGCTCATTTCCTGCATGCGCAAAAGAAACAATACACAAGGAACTCATACTTAGCACAAGACTTTTATAGCGTTGTTTTTGTCTTTCAATCATTGTGAGCATGCTTGTGCTTTCTTTCATTACTGTGCCTTTTATATATAGAAATTAACCAACAGCACCGAATAGTTTAGAATAACGCTATTGTTCTGTTGTGTAACCTTATGATTAAACAATATTAATTTTCAAACATTTTCCCTTCATAAATCAATAAAAATACGCACTTATTTTAAATTATAAATTTTTGATATTTTCCTGCTAAACTATGCGCCTTCTTACATTCCTTGAATTTTGCTCAACATTTACTGTAGATAGAACCCATGTGATAAATCACCAGGTCTAAAATCCTACCATAAGAGCATGTTTCATAAAGATTTATCCTTCAGGAGCCTACATGACGGTTCAAACCTTCATTCCCAATAGTGCCCAAGCTGCCTCAGAAAACACTGTTACCCAGCCACAGCACACCCCAGCCAACGATTCAGTCAAAAAACTGTTCATCGAAACGCAAGGGTGTCAGATGAATGAGTATGACAGTCACCGTATGGCAGATTTACTAGGCGATTCACACGGATACGTGCTAACTAAAGACCCGAAAGAAGCCGATATTCTACTTATGAATACGTGTTCTATTCGTGAAAAAGCGCAAGAAAAAGTATTCTCTGAGTTAGGTCGCTGGCGCAAGCTTAAAGAAAAAAATCCTGATCTTATTATTGGTGTTGGTGGATGTGTTGCTTCTCAAGAAGGTGACAACATTCAAAAACGTGCCAATTATGTCGATATGATTTTTGGCCCACAAACGCTACACCGTTTACCACAAATGCTTGATCAACATTTTGAGCAAGTTGAAAAACCGAAAAAAGAAAAAATCAAACTTGTTGATATTTCTTTCCCAGATATTGAAAAGTTTGACTTTTTACCTGAACCACGCGTTGAAGGTCATAAAGCATTTGTTTCAATTATGGAAGGTTGTTCAAAATACTGCTCTTTCTGCGTTGTTCCTTATACTCGTGGTGAAGAAGTTTCACGCCCACTAGACGATGTACTTGCTGAAATTGCAACGCTTGCAGAAAAAGGCGTTCGTGAAATTTCATTATTAGGACAAAACGTAAATGGCTACCGTGGTGAAACATTCGAAGGTGAAATTTGCACATTTGCAGATTTACTTCGTTTAGTTGCAGAAATTCCAGGTATTGGTCGTTTACGTTATACAACATCGCATCCGCTCGAATTTAACGATGACTTAATTCAATGTTACCGTGATTTACCTCAAATGGTTTCTCATCTTCATTTACCAGTACAAAGTGGTTCAAACGATGTACTTCAGGCTATGAAGCGTAATCATACAATTGATGTTTACATCGAAAAAATTGCGAAATTACGTAAAGTGCGTCCAGACATGCATTTATCTTCAGATTTTATTATTGGTTTCCCTGGTGAAACAGATGAGAACTTTGAAGAAACGTATCAGTTCATTAAAGATATGGACTTTGACCACTCTTACAGCTTTGTCTATTCAAAACGCCCGGGAACACCTGCGGCAGAATTGGAAGATACAATTCCTGAAGATGTGAAAAAAGAACGTTTATCTTTAGTACAAAAATGGATTAAACGCTCAAGCATTAATAAAACAGATGCAATGCTCGGTACAATCCAACGTGTTCTTATTGAAAAAGTTTCTGACAAAGACCCTGATCTTTTAGTGGGTACAGCAGACAACACACGTTATGTCACGTTTATTGGTGATGCTTCGTGGGTTGGTCGCTTTGCAGAAATTGAAATCACTGAAATAAAAACTTTAAATTTAGTTTACGGTGAGCTCTTGAATCTTGAACCTGACGTGGCGTAATGTAGGGCTATAACAAGATTACTTTTAAGGAACTCTCTTGACTGCAACGATTCGACGTACAGTAGCTTTTCCTGGTGTTTCGGTAGACCGTTTAAAAAGTATGTTAGGTGCTTATAACGGTCATCTAAAACAAATCGAACAACGTTTAAATGTCCAACTTTCCCATCGTGGCGAAGAATTCTTTGTCGATGGTGATATTGATGCAGTCGAGAGAGCCGAAAGTTTGCTCCAACGCCTGTATACCGAAGCCGAAACTACTCAACAAATTTCCGCTGATACCTTGCATCTCATGATTCAAGGTAGCCAAACAGACCGTGAACTACAAACAGATTTAGACCAAGAACACACAGGTCTAGAAGATGTTTATCTTCAAACACGTAAAGGTCGTATTAACCCACGTGGTGCCAACCAAAAACGCTATGTACAACGTATTTTACAAAGTGATATTTCATTTGGTATTGGCCCCGCAGGTACAGGTAAAACCTATCTTGCTGTAGCAGCTGCAGTAGATATGCTAGAACGTAATGAAATTCAGCGTATTTTATTGGTTCGACCTGCTGTTGAAGCGGGTGAAAAACTCGGTTTCTTACCCGGTGATTTAACTCAAAAAATCGATCCTTATTTACGCCCGCTTTACGATGCATTATACGAAATGCTTGGTTTCGAAAAAGTTGCAAAACTTATTGAACGCCAAGTCATTGAAGTTGCCCCTCTCGCTTATATGCGTGGTCGCACACTCAATCATTCTTTCGTTATTCTCGATGAAGCACAAAACACAACACCCGAACAAATGAAAATGTTCTTAACGCGTTTAGGTTTTGGTTCCCGTGCTGTGATTACTGGAGACGTAACACAGGTCGATTTACCTCGAGGGCAACAATCAGGTTTATCACACGCATTACGTGTTGTTGAGAAAATTAAAGAAATTCATATTACTCGCTTTCATTCTCGAGATGTTGTGCGTCACCAATTGGTTCAAAAAATTGTTGAAGCATACGAAGGATGGGACAGTGAACAACAACGTCTTAGTGCCGAAGCTCGCGCGGAACGTAAAGCGCTCCAAGCTGCATTAATTGCTGAAAATGATGCAGCAGCAGATGCACAAGACTAATTTAAACATAATTTAAGGATTTGTTTTGAAGCTTAGTCTTTCACTACAACAGGATTTTCAATCACCTGAATTGGTCTTGAAACGCGCTCATATTAAGAAAGTTGTAGAAACATCTTTACGTCATATCGACACACAAAGCGATTGTGAAATTGGTATTGCTTGTGTGGATAATGATGAAAGCCATAAACTCAATTTAGAATATCGAGGAAAAGATAAACCGACTAATGTTTTATCTTTTCCTAGTGATCTTCCCGATGAAATGGCTGAAATTTTAGATTCATTTCCTATTGGTGATTTAGTCATTTGCATTCCTGTTGTATTACGTGAAGCTCAGGAACAAAATAAACTTCCACTTACACATTTCACTCACATGCTTGTACATGGCACTTTACATTTAATGGGCTATGACCATGAAACTTCAGATGAAGATGCCGATGAAATGGAAGCACTAGAAATCGAAATTCTTGCTAAATTAGGATTTGAAAATCCTTATTTAGAACAAGATTAATTTTAAATTGAAAAAAGCGAGCTACGGCTCGCTTTTTTATTTTGGAAAATTTAGCCAACCTTTTCTGTAAGGAAAGAATTAGCGAGAGAAATTTAGTTCACTTCAATTTCTGCTTCGGCAGGGTCAAAACGCCATGTCCGAATAATTCTAAGCTCTGAAATATCTTTCATTTTAGCGTCGAATGCGCCATAAGGTGCTGCTTTACGAACAGATGCCTTAGCAGCTTCATCTAAAATAGAATGTCCCGAACTATCAATTAATCGAATTGCACGAATACCACCATTTGCATTCAAAATGACCATTAAACGAACCTCACCAGCCAAACGCATTTGTTTGGCTTGATCTGGATAATGACGATTACCGTAAAATTCTACTTTTTCACGGAATTTATCCATATAAGCAGCCGAAACATCTTTTTTCGCCTGAATACCATCTAATGTTTTTACTTTTTGTGTACGGCTAAAATTTTGCTGACGTTTTAAATATTGCGCTTCAATACTTGCAACCATTGCCGCTTTGGCTTGAAATTGGCTATTGAGCTGCTCCATCGCTTTTTTACGGTTATTTTGCTCTGCTTCTTTTTTCCAACTTAATGTGGTCATTAATACTTTTTCTTCAAAGCTTAATTCACGCTGTTGTTGCATTTGCTCTAAACTCTCAAGCTGTTGATTACCCGTTGTTACATCTTCAACGGCAGCAGGCATATCACTCGATATCCGATGAGCTTCACGAAAAGTACCAGAACCTTGCTGATCTTCTTGTGCTAAAAAATCGGCATTTTTTACTTCTTTTTCAGCAGGTCGAATAGAGACTGCAATATCTTTTGTAGACGTATCCGTTTCCTTTGGTTCTGCAAATTGTAGTGTTAAAACAAGAAGATGAAGAAGTCCTGCAATCAACAATGCTGCAGTAAAAAGAGAATCTTGCCACCAATGGCTTTTAAAGGGTGTTAAAAATGTTTTAATTGACATCACAATAAACGGACAAAAGTCAGTTTTCCTAAACTGTAAAAACAGAATAATATTGATCAAATTATCTATTCTTGTAGATAAAAGTGAAACCCATCAACAAATAAGTTAAGCTTATAAACTATTGAAAATGGTGCTATTTATTTTGCTAAACTGCAAGCGATAAACTCGATTTTTTAATACAATTAAAGTAACTCGAGTCAAAGGTACCCTATCATTGGAACACGACATGCAAACGCTCATTTCAAACATATCCAAACGCTTAAAACAAGCTTATCAAAAAGCTGAAGATTACATTGAAGACGAACGTGAATTTCCAATGTCACAAGTGTTTCTAAATGCAACATTCCAACGATTTGTCACAGATAACGTAAAAATGCTTAAAGATCTTCATGCAGATTTACATGATGATTGGTTACGCTTATATGCCACACTTGATTATAACGGTCTAAAAATCACATTAACGGTCGATTTAAAGCTTGTACTTATGGAGCTCAATAAAAAGAAGCAGCTTGTTGTATTTGAACAAATTAGTGAAACATCTATCCTTGATGCAAAATATCCAAATATTTTCCATAAAGGTGGAGTGAAATGTGCTTTATGGTTCTATCAAAAAGTTTTAAATAAAGATCCCTTAGGTCTAATTTTAGAAAAGCTTAATGTCATTAAGGTTAAAGATGATTTACTTCATTTAGACTTAAATCGTTGGTTAGGTAAAAATAAATCAATTATTGAAACCTTGGCCAAAGTAAATGTAAATCACGCTGTACTTCGGGAAGCTCAGCTTGTTGTTTTTGGAAACGTCAACTTAATGGCACTTTTGAATAAAATATCGAGTGAGCGTATGGATACAGATGTAAATGAATCTGATGTTACGTCATAGCGTAGAAAGAACAAATAATGCAGTAAAATGTGTAATGCTACATTTATGCAACACAAAAGAAATAAACCTCAGATTTATCTTCACGATCTAAATGCATAATCATTAAGATAAATTTTAAAGCTATGGAACTGAACCTCCATTACTTAATAGGAATAGGACATTACATATATGGCTAAACAAATTTTAAAAACACTCGGCCTTACTTCTGCTCTTACAGTAACGGCGGTACTAGGTTCTATTTCTAGTCAAGCCTTTGCAATGAGTCCATTTCAAGCAGGCTATCAATTTAGTTACAACGGTAAGAATATTGGCTCTGCTACACGTACTTTAAGCCAATCGGGAAATAATTGGTCTTATATATTTGCCGCAAAAGCTGTAGGTTTAGCTTCTGCAACAGAAACCAGTAAGTTCTCCTTTAAGAATGAACAAATTGTATCTTCAAGTTTCAGTCGTACAAGTAAAGTTCTTGTTCATAACAACACCATGACTATTAACTTCAATCCAAGTACAAAATTAATTAATACTAAAAAAGATGATAAATCTCGCTCATTTGCTTGGAAAGCAGGTGTTTTAGATGAGTTAAATGCAGAACTACAATTACGTGAAGACTTGAAAAAAGGAACATTAAGATCTAATTATTTACTTGCTGATGCAAAAGAAATTGAGTCTCGTAAATTTGTAAAACAAGGAAATGAGAAAGTAACAACCAATTATGGTACTTTCGATACCATGAAAGTCGTTTTAAAACATGACAAACCAGGGCGTGAAACTATTTTTTGGTTAGCACCCAAATTAGACTATTTACCCGTAAAAGTAACGCATGTTGATAAAAAAACCTCTTATGGACTGTTATTAACAAGTTATAAAGGTCAAACAAATTAATTAATTTTCCCAATTATGCTTGCATTTTTTCAGTTGCTTTTTAAAATACGCTTTTGCTTTAAAAAGCAACTGCTCTTGAGGATTCTCCCGTGCACGCACTTGAACAGAAAATCTTAGCTGAAGGTATCGTCCTTTCTGAGGAAGTTCTGAAAGTCGATTCTTTCTTAAATCACCAAATTGACCCTGCAATGATGCAACTCATTGGTCAAGAATTTGCTCGTCTATTCAAAGATGCGGGCATCACAAAAATCATTACCATTGAAGCTTCAGGTATTGCACCTGCTGTCATGGCTGGTTTAGAACTTGGTGTTCCTGTAATTTTTGCACGTAAATATCAATCTTTAACATTAAAAGATGATTTATATCGTTCTAAAGTTTTCTCTTTCACAAAGCAAATTGAAAGCACAATTGCAATTTCAAACAAGCACATCAGTTCAACTGACAAAGTATTAGTCATTGATGACTTCTTGGCAAATGGTCAAGCAGCTTTAGGTCTTGCAGACTTAATTCATCAAGCAAATGCTGAAGTCATTGGTATTGGTATCGTGATTGAAAAATCATTCCAACCAGGTCGTGATTTGCTTCTTGAAAAAGGTTACCGTGTAGAATCTTTAGCACGTGTTAAATCTTTAGCAAATGGCACAGTTGAATTTGTTCGCGACTAATCGAGCATTTTCATATTAAAGCGCCTCTCATGGCGCTTTTTTCATGCTTTTTTATTTTCACTAAGCTTTTAAACTTTCACGTGTTTTTTGGCATAATTAGCTAAGAACAAAAAATTAAACCATGCAACAATAAAGATTCAGGAAGAGGAACATCAGCATGCAATGCCCTAAATGTGGATCTAGCGAAATTGAACAACGCAACCATGAACAAAGCCTTCAGAAATTAGGTGGCGTATTGCTCAGCGGTGCAGGTGCAACTGCTGGTACTGTGGGTGGTGCTGCATCAGGTGCATCCATTGGTGCTGCCATTGGTACGGTAGCAGGACCTTTAGGTATTATTGTGGGTGGAACTGTAGGCACTTTTATTGGTGCAATTAGTATAGGGATTACAGGTGGCTTTCTTGGTCATCGTGTAGGTAAAAAAGCAGGTGTTATTGTCGATCAAAACATTTTCTTAGATTACCAATGCAGCAAATGTGGCAAACGCTTTAAGGCAGAAAAAAAGGAGAATTAATATTCTCCTTTTTATTTTTATTTCGACAACTTCAACGCTGTTTCCGCAAGTCTCCGCCCCTGCTCTTCACATAAGCATTTTTCATCTTGGCTTAAACTTAAATCATGTCTTGGGCCGCTCACATGTGATGCACCATAAGGTGTTCCACCTGTTTTAGTATTCGACAAAGCTGGTTTTGCATTCGTCAGTCCCAAAATCATCATGCCATGATGGAACAATGGCGGAAGCATTGTTAATAATGTACTTTCCTGACCACCGTGCATAGAACCTGAAGTTGTAAACACACTTGCTGGCTTATTATGTAAAGCACCGTTTAACCATAGACTAGTTGTTTGATCTAAGAAATATTTTAACTCAGATGCCATATTACCAAAACGTGTAGGCGAACCTAATGCTAAACCTGAGCAATTTTCCAAATCATCCAAAGTACAATAAATATCACCATCACTAGGAATACTTGGCTCTGCTTCTTTTACCACTGTCGATAGATTTGGAACTGTGCGAATTTTCACAGCCATTCCTACAGACTCAACACCATTTGCAATTAAATGTGCCATCTCTTTTGTTGAGCCATTTTTACTGTAATATAGAACTAAAATATAAGGTTGCATATTTTTAACAAACGGAACAAAAAAGAAAACTATACGGTATTTTTATCTTATTTTGGGTAAGCTTATGAAAGAAAGTTGTGAAATACCATTAAAAACAATTGAGATTACTAAAGCATGATCATTGAGTATTTTAAAAAATTACCTTTTTATGAAAAAACGTGGTTTCAATTTATTTTATTTGTATTACGACGCTTTGAAGCAGATCGTTGCCGTGAACAAGCAGGATCGCTTACCTACACCACATTATTTGCAGTCGTTCCTATGCTGACGGTGTTCCTTGTTATTATTTCCTCAATCAAGGCATTAGAACCTGCTAGGCAACAATTACAACAGCTTATTTATAGCAATTTTTTACCCAATACGACTATTGCATTCGACAAAGCATTAAGTGCCTTTACCGAAAAATCGAGCAATCTCACCATTATTGGTGTGCTCTTCTTATTTTTTACCACAGTCATGATGTTAACAAGCATTGAAACTGTGTTTAACCGTATTTGGCGAGTGAAAGAGACACGTGGTGGTATTTTAGGGTTTATGCGCTATTGGACCATTATTTCTTTAGGTCCTATTTTACTCGGTAGTGCCTTCGTTGTTTCTTCCACGCTCGCTTCGATGAGTGTATTAAGTAATAACTTTGCAGGCTATGAATTAGATGGCTCATTTATCTTATGGTCTATTTCTTTTTCTTTATCTATTTTAGGTTTCTTTATATTAAATTGGACTATTCCCAACCGTAATGTCCCAATAAAAGCTGCATTTATTGCAGGTTTATTTAGTGCTATTGTATTTGAATTACTTAAAAATTTATTCGGCTACACCATGTCGAACTTTACGAGTTATCAAATTATTTATGGTGCTTTTGCTGCTATTCCTATTTTTCTTTTGTGGATTTTCCTGTCGTGGAATATTGTTTTACTTGGTGTTGAAATTAGCTACGCACTCACTGCATTCAATTCAGGGAAAGATCAAAAACGACATCCTTTACTTATGCTTTTAGATTTACTCGAACTGTTCTATCAAAAGCAAAAGTTTGGAAAATCTGTAAGTGAGCATGAAGCTTTAGAAGTTTTAGGACGTGATGAAATTGGGCGCTTACCGTCTTATATTCTTATGTTAGAAAAACAAAATCTAATTAAGCGCACTGACGATGACAAATTTGTACTGGTCAGAAACTTATCTCAAGTCGACTTTTGGAGCTTTTATAGCAACCTACCTTATTCTTTACCGCATAAAAACGACATCGATGATGTTTTTAAAAATGATGAATGGATGGAAAAAATAGGACCTGCTCTTATTGAAGCAGATGATTATTTATCTGCAAAACTATCTATCCCACTTTCAAAGATATTTGAAGCAAAATAAAAAAGCCCTTCATAAAGGGCTTTCTTTCGATCAGTGTTCACTTTCAATATTTGCAAAGGTACATTTCCAACAAATAAGTGCCCCCACAGTGACCAGTGCCGTACCAATCCAAAAGGCAAATGAAGGAATCACCCCTAAAATAAGCATAGACATCAGTGAAGATAAAATTGGCATAAAATAAGTTGCCAAAATTAACAACTGAATATTTCCAAATTGTAAACTCTGATTCCAGTTGCTATATGCAATACCAATTAGACTTCCAACAACAGCAATGACCATCCACAAATTCAAGCTTGGCATAATAAATGATTCATTCAATGCAAAGTGTAAAACCCACAAGGACACTGCCGTAAGTACAAAAAATAAAGGAACTGCATTGTAGCCTTGTGCATATTTTTTGGTTAAAACACTATAACAAGGCCATAAAATTGCACCTAAAAATGCAAAGAAATAGGCTTTAGGGTTTTGTTCCAAGACATGAATAAACTGTGTAATTTCTAATATCCGTGGATTCACCACAAGCAATAAGCCGACAACTGCTAAAATAAATCCAACAAAAACAAAGTTATTAAAATTTAATTGCTTTGCAAAAATTGAAAATAGAATGGTAATAGGAGGCCATAAGTAGTTAATCATCGCAATAATTAAAACCTGCTCATGGTTATGCGATAGGGCAATAGAAATAAGAAACAAAATTTCATAGCTAATGAATAAAAAACCGCAACCATATAAATATGCTTTAGGTATTTCTTTGAGCGATGGCATTTTCCCAAATATTAAAATACAAAAAGCACTAAAACTGTAAATCATGGCGATACCTGAAACAGGTGTCACTTGTTCCGTGATTAGTTTTACAACTGCGACTAAGCTTGCCCAAATTAAAATTGAACTAAAACCCAGCCATGTATATTTATTTACAGTATTCATTAAAAGTTTATCTAAGAGATTTAGGGAAATTTAAAGTTCGTTTAATCCATTGGTGTAATGTCACAACAAAAACACCCGCCATAACAAGTAACGTACCTAAAATAAAATTGGTTTCAACCGTCTCATTTAAAAGCACAACGCCAAAGACCATACCAAAAATAGGCGTCAAAAAGGAAAAAACACCCAAACCATTTGCTAAATACTTTCTGAGCAACCAAAACCAAAGTAACAAACTAAAGAATGACATAATAAATACATGAAATGCCAAACTACTGAATGTAAGTATTGTCCATTGAATTGCTGTTTGCCCCGTCAAATAAGCAACAGGCAATAAAAAAACACAACCACCTACTAACTGATAAAAAAGTGTTTGAGTCGGATGAGCATCTCCCAATTTTGTTAAACGCAGCGAAATAGTCGTCAATGCCCACATAATTCCCGCACATAAAGCCAAAGCATCACCAAACAAAACTTGCTGTAAATCTACACCTGACTGCTGTTCACGCCCAACAAAGGATAAAACAATACCTGAAAATGCAATAAAAATACCACCCCACTGTATTACAGATAACCGCTCTGATGGTAGCTTCCAATGTAATCCTAAAGCCACAAAAATTGGTGCTGTATATAGCAATACAACGGTATGAGATGCCGAAGTAAAGCGTAAAGCCTCAGCCACAAAAACAAATTCTGCTGAAAATAAAAATGCTAACCAAATTCCAGGAATTAAATATTCTTTGGAATA
The DNA here is from genome assembly GCF_059515905.1 of Acinetobacter sp. FY731. Taxonomy (NCBI): domain Bacteria; kingdom Pseudomonadati; phylum Pseudomonadota; class Gammaproteobacteria; order Moraxellales; family Moraxellaceae; genus Acinetobacter; species Acinetobacter sp. FY731. The sequence goes on from NZ_JCAKNB010000002.1 coordinate 20,591, forward strand.
TAAATGAGTTCCTTGCTGTAACTTAATTAATGGAAAAACTAAAATTGCCGATAGTCCCGATCGAATAGCAATTTGCATGATCGGAGAAATATCAGCTGCTGCAATTTTAAGTACAACTTGCTGAATCCCCCAAACAACACACAATATAATCATTAAGCCAGATGCCTGTGCATCTAGCGACTTACGCAATTCCACAACGGTTACTCAATTACAACAAGAAAGCACACTATAGTAATGTCCTAAATAAAATATATAATCAAAAACAGACAAACTATCATCTTATTCAGGCAATTTTCACATGGGTAAAAACCGTTACGATGATGTGATCCACTTTAAGCAACTACAAACCAATGATCACATCATTGCGCCACTCTGGATTAACTTTCGAGAAGACCCTGCTCAATCGATTTACCCAGTGCATGGACATGCTTGGGGCGAGTTTGTTTATGCTTTTAAAGGCATTATGGAGGTGAATATTGCAAATATTGACTATATTACCCCTCCACCCTATGGCATTTGGTTACCCCCAAATTTGCAACATAGTGGCTTAAATAGAACTGAAGTTTCTCACGGCACTTTATACATTCACGAAACTCTTTGTGAGAAACTACCTAAGCAAGCAGGGATTATGCTGACCTCCCCACTTGTTAGCGCTTTATTACACCAACTTAAAGATCATCCGAAAAATATTGATGATCCTGCACATACGCGCTTACTTTATGTTCTTCTCGATCAATTAATTGATGCAGAACTTATTAGCACATATTTGCCACATTCAAACCATTTAGGTTTAAAACAAATTTTAGATTATTTACATCAAAATCCATCTGACCACAGCTCATTACAACAACTAGCTCAAATCAGCAATATGACAGAGCGAACACTTGCTCGCCTAAGTCAAAAAGAGTTGGGAATGTCATTAAATGAATGGAGGCAAAGACTTAAAGTTTTAAAAGCAATGTCTATGCTTAATGAAGGTAAAAAGATCGAAAGTATTGCTTTAGATTTAGGCTATGCCAATGCATCTGCTTTTATTAACATGTTTAAGCGTTGGATGAACTTAACCCCAGATCAATTCCGTAAACGTTAAAAACTTTCGTCATAAAAAAAGCGATCTAAATAGATCGCTTTTTAGGGAAGAAATTTCTAAATTTTATTTTTCGCTTACAAAAGCAATATCACTGAGTCCGGCTTCACTCGCACGTGACATTACTTGTGCAACAGTATCGTATTTAGATTCTTTATCTGCACGTAATTGTACAGTTGGTTTTTGCGCTTGCTGACCTGCTTCATTAAAACGAGTTTCTAACTCATCTAAAGTCACAACTTTATCGTCCCAAGCAACGTCACCATTCGCATTAATACTCACAGTAATTGCTTTGGGTGGTTGCTCTTGGATTTCAGCAGTCGTTTGTGGCAAGGTTAATGGAATTGATGGGTTGGCAACAGTTGCAGTCACCAAAAAGATGATCATCAATACCAACATAATGTCGATAAGTGGAATGAGATTCATCTCATTCATACCGCTGTCGTTGTCTTCACCCAATTGAAAAGCCATTAAGCTTGACCTCCAACTAAACCTTTTTCTGTTGCATTCGTTTCAACTTTTTGAGTTGATGAATCTTGTAGCAACATAGTGTCAATTAATAAGCTATGCGCATGATCTTGCAATTCGTTGTTTAACGTTTTGTTGAATCGCATGCAAATGTTGTAAGCAATCACGGCTGGAATCGCAACTGCCAAACCAAAACCAGTCATAATCAATGCTTCACCCACTGGTGTAGCAACTTGTGCTAAACCTGCTTGACCACTTTTACCTACAGCAACGAGCGCATGGAAAATACCCCAAACCGTACCAAATAAACCCACAAATGGTGCAAGTGAAGCAATTGTTCCTAATACTGCAATGCCTTTTTCTGCAGATGATTTTTCAGCAGATATTTGACGAAGAAGTGCTTGTTCAGCAACCGCTTTACGTTGTTCAAATGATAAAGGTGAAAGCTTATTTTTCAGTGCTTGAATCGCTTTAGAAAGTTGAGCATAAGCAACTTGTTTAAGTTGGCGAGTTCCCATTATACGTAAAATAAGAACAGTCCATGTTGTAATAGACATGATGAGCAACACAAAATAAAGTGTTTTACTAACCGCATCTGCATGTTGCCAATAAACTGAAAAGTTCATACTCGAACTCCTGATAAATGTTAGCCGTTAGAATTCAATGTAAGTTCAAATGGTTGATCCGCTTTAAACGGATATGCAACACCATTTTCTCTATATGGTTTGAATTTTGCACCTTTTACAGCGCGTACAATTTTTTCATCAAGGGCACTAAGACCACTTGATTTGATAACTCTTACGTTTGTAATACTGCCCTTTGCATCCGCTTCAATAGAAACGATAACAATGCGATTAGAGCCTTGTAAATCTTTGTTTGTGTAAACTGGTTTTGGTGAGCGTGACCAAGAAATTTGACCAATGTTCAATTTTTTCGGTGTATTTAATTCTTGCTGACGACGTTGATTTTCACGTTGCTCATTTGCAAGTCGATCACGTTCTGCTTGCTCACGTTGCTGTTGTTCACGCTGTTGCTGTTCTAGACGTTTTTGCTGTTCTATTTGTTCTTGTTGCTTTAACTTATCTAAACGGTCTTGCTCAAGTTTCTTCTTATCTACTACATCTTCTACAGGCTGAACTTTCTTTTCAGTAACTTGTTTCTTTTGTGCAATAACCTTTGGTTTTACAATAGGTTCTACCACAACTTTAGGTTCAGGTTTTGGTGGTTGAACAACTGGCTTAGGTTCTACAACAGGTTCATCTGCAATAGTGACAAAACGAACGCTCATTGGTTTTGTTTCATTTGGCTTTATTTCTAAAGTCTTCATATGACTCAATGCAAACATCACACTCATGTGTCCGACAATTACAGCAGTTAAAGCAATAACGACTTTCTTTTTCATCGGATTCTGTTCAGGCATCATAGGAGCAGCAGATTGAGTCATTAAATTCTGTTACCTTCAAAAGAAAACTGCATCATTAATAACTCCGCAATTAAACTTATCGGTTTGTACAATTAAAGTGGCACAATGATAAATGAGAAGTGTTTTCATTTGCAACATTTAATTTGTCTCTTTTTATTACTTTTTTATTGGTTTTTTTAACTGACAATTCAGATCTCCAATAAAAAAGGCATACTTTAAGTATGCCTTTTTATCACGATCAAATAAAGATCTATTGGAATACAACAGTCTTATTGCCATCCACAATAATTCTGTCTTCCAAATGCCACTTCACTGCACGTGCCAATACATTACGTTCTACATCTTGACCAAGTTCACGAAGTTGATCGACTGTAAAGTCATGATTTACACGTTCAACATCTTGTTCAATAATTGGACCTTGGTCTAAATCTGCTGTTACATAATGTGCAGTCGCACCAATGAGCTTCACACCTTTCTCATGTGCTTGTTTGTAAGGATTTGCACCCACAAAAGCAGGTAAGAATGAATGGTGAATATTAATAACCTTCATTTCCCATTTTTGCACAAACTCTTCATCTAAAATTTGCATATAACGAGCAAGCACAAGTAAGTCATTACCTTGCATCAACTCATCAATTTGAGCATAAGCTTCGCGCTTATTTTCTTTATTTACAGGCACTACTTCAAATGGAATACCAAAGTTTTCTACAGATTCACGTAAAGTTTCATGGTTTGAAACAACTTTAGTAATTTCACATGGTAAACCACCACGTGCATGACGCCATAAAAGCTCAAGTAAGGCATGGTCTACTTTCGAAACCAAAATACCGACTTTTTTCACGTCGCTTACTAAAGCCAAACGCCATTGCATTTCATAGCGTTCAGCAACATTTGATGCAAAAGTTTGAGTTAAGTTTTCTTTACGAGTTTGTAAGTTATCTAACTCAAACTCAACACGCATAAAGTAACGCCCGCCCTGAGCCGCTGTAGCATATTGATCTAGAGCTGTAATATTTGCTCCTTGATGATACAAAAAGCTAGAAACGGCTTGCACAATTCCTGGTTTATCTTCGCAGGTAATTAATAAACGTGCTGTGTTGGCAGTCGTCATATTCATGTTGGTTTATATCGCTAATCAGTAAATTAAAATAAGCCGAGTATTCTAACGCTTTTCGCATGCAGACAAAATAGAATTATTCACTATCTACTTTTTTTGCAGATGAAAGACTTTCAAATAACTCAGAAGAACCTAAAGATTCTAATAATCTCTCATAAGTATTACGACTTTCTCCACGCAAATAAGCACCTTCAAGGAAGACCATTTGACGTAAAGCTTGCCACACCCATTTTTCTTCTAATGTATTTGAGTCTTTAATATGACCCGACATATATAAGAAATTAGTCCAATTGGTCAAAACAATCCATAAGTTGATGGTTAATGCTTCAATTTCAGAGTCAGTCATTTCCATTAAGCCAGCATTTACAAAAGCTTTATAAACTTTTTGTCCTTGCTGCATCACTTGACCTGCAAAACGAGGATACATTTTTCTATAATCTTCGTTATTTTCAACCAAATGATAAACATCACGATGTAAAAAACGGTATGCCCATAATTGGCTACTTAGCACTTGGAAATAGCGAATTTTATCATTTGCGTCTAATACACGGTCGTCTGGTAAAGCAAGCATTTCAAGAGTTTCTGACTGATATTGCTCCATCAACTCTTTAATAATTTCGCTTTTATTACGAAAGTGATAGTACAAATTACCAGGACTCATATTCAGCTCTGCTGCAATATGATTTGTTGTTACCGAACGCTCACCACGCTCGTTAAACAGCTGTAAACTTAGCTGTAAAATACGCTCTTTGGTTTTCACCGTTTTTGATTGAGACATCCTGACATAACCATTCTGTATAAAATGTTAGCAAACTAACATAAAGTGCCTTGACTGTTTAGAGTAAATACTCTAAAAATTAAATTAATCGCTTTTATTAAATGTAATTTGCCATGAACAGTCAAACAAAAAATAAAACCGTGACCGCACAATCATTTGATGAAACCCGTTTAAATGAGATTTTGTCGGCACAAAAAGTTGCTTACCAACGCTATCCGGTTCCTACGGCTAAGGAACGTATAGACCGACTTGCTCGTTTAAAACGTGTTTTGGTGAAATACCAAGACCAATTTGCAGATGCAATTAATCAAGACTATGGCAATCGCTCGATCAGCGAAACCAAAATTGGTGAGCTTCTCACTTGCTTAGAGCATATCAAATATTATAGCAAAAACCTAAGCTCTTGGATGAAACCATCTAAACGCCATGTAGGCATCATTCATCAACCAGCAAAAGCATGGGTCGAATATCAGCCTTTAGGTGTTATTGGTATTATTGCACCTTGGAATTATCCTTTATTACTTTCTGTTGGTCCTCTTATTTGTGCATTGGCTTCTGGTAACCATGCAATGATTAAAATTTCGAGTGCATCCGCTCATTTTGGTCGTGTCTTAGAACAAGCTATTGCTGAAGCATTTCCTCAAGAATTAGTTTCCGTAGTAAATGGTGGCGGTGTTATCTCCGATTTATTTTGTCACCTTGCATTCGATAAAATTATTTTTACAGGCTCCACCACTGTCGGTAAAACGATTATGGCTGCTGCTTCAGAAAATTTAGTTCCTGTTATTTTAGAACTTGGTGGAAAGTCACCAACTATTGTACATTCATCAAGTAACATGAAAGATGTTGCCCAACGTGTTGCTGTCGGTAAGTTATGGAATTCAGGACAAACCTGCGTTGCTCCAGACTATATGTTCTTGCCAAAAGGTAAAACAGCAGAATTTATTGAACATTTTGAAACTTATGTTTTCGAAATGTACCCAAGTATTTTAAATAATCTTGATTACACATCTATAGTAAACAACAAACAATATCATCGTTTGCAAGGTTATTTGGAAAATGCAAAAGCACTTGGTGCAAAAATTATTGAAATAAATCCACAAAGTGAAGATGTCAGTTTAAATCGTAAAATTGTACCAACAATCTTAACTGGCGTGACTTCTGAGATGGAAATCATGAAAAATGAGATCTTTGGTCCTATTCTTCCGATTATGGAATATGATCAAATAGACGATGTAATTGAGTTTATTAATAGCCGTCCGCGTCCACTTGCATTATACTATTTCGACTTTGATCAGGCGCGTGCCGATTATATCGCACAACGCACACATTCAGGTCACTTCGGATTAAATACTGTTTTAACCCATGTTGCACAAGACGACTTACCATTTGGTGGCGTAGGTGCTTCAGGTATGGGCAAGTATCACGGTCCTGAAGGTTTTTTCAGTTTGTCTCATGAACGGTCTATGATGTCTAATCCCAAGCTGTATAGCTTGAAATTCATTCTCCCACCGTTTGACAAGCCGATTCATCGACTCATTTCGAAGACTCTTCTTCGATAACTGATCAAGGCATGAGCTATTGAACAGCATCATGTTTAGTTTTATCTTAAATCGCTTGTCTTTTAAGCGTATTTTTGGTATAAAACGCCCCTTGAATGAATTCAATCCGTTTATTTTTGACTGGCCATACAGATTTGCTGTTGGCTAAATCAATGGAGTTACACCATGTCTAAGGTTTGCCAAGTTACCGGCAAGCGTCCAGTCGTTGGTAACAACGTCTCACACGCCAACAACAAAACTAAGCGCCGGTTCGAGCCGAACCTGCACCACCACCGTTTCTGGTTAGAAAGCGAAAAACGTTTCGTACGTCTTCGTCTAACTACTAAGGGTATGCGTATTATCGACAAATTGGGTATCGAAAAGGTTGTTGCTGACCTACGTGCTCAAGGTCAAAAGATCTAAGGAGTTACGACAATGCGTGATAAAATTCGTCTAGTTTCTTCTGCTGGTACAGGTTATTTCTACACTACCACTAAGAACAAACGTACTATGCCGGAAAAAATGGAAATCAAAAAATTTGATCCAAAAATCCGTCAACACGTGATCTTCAAAGAAGCTAAAATTAAATAATTTTAGTTTTTTGAAAAAAAACGACCTTCTTGGTCGTTTTTTTTTGCATTTTTTTTATGTGACTTGTTACACTTTGATCATAATTTTTTTGGCATTCTTTGTGCTTATTTATCTTAACCTTAACTATAACTTAGGGAGTTTTTAGTGCCACATGATGTAGAACTGATAATATTACTTGCCGTTGGATTTAGTGTTGCCTTAATCTTTGGGTATATTGCTGCACGTTTACGCCTCCCTCCTCTTATCGGTTATTTAATTGCCGGCATTATTATTAGCCCAAACACCCCAGGAGTTGTGGGCGATCTACATCTTGCGAATCAGCTTGCCGAACTTGGGGTAATGTTCCTAATGTTTGGCGTGGGCATGCATTTTTCTTTAAAAGATTTAATACAAGTCCGTCGTATTGCTTTGCCTGGCGCTATTCTACAAATTACTGTTGCAACCTTACTTGGTATTGGCATTTCCATGCTTTGGGGGTGGAGTTTCGGTTCTGCATTGGTATTTGGCTTAAGTTTATCTTGTGCAAGTACAGTTGTTTTACTTAAAGCCTTAGGTGACCGTGGTTTACTAAATTCCGTGAACGGAAAAATTGCTGTCGGCTGGCTTTTAGTTGAAGACCTTGTCATGGTCTTAGTTTTGGTACTTCTACCAGCTACAGCTGTTTTACTTGGTGGACAAGCTCTATCAAGTACAACGGGGAATGAAAATATCTGGCTTACTTTAGGTATCACCTTACTTAAAGTTGTTGGTTTTATTGCCTTTATGCTAATTATTGGTAAACGACTTGTACCTATGATTATGCAAGTGGTTGCTCGTTTAGGCTCTCGTGAATTATTTACCTTAACTGTTGTTGCTGCTGCCGTTTCCATTGCATTTGGTGCTTATAAAGTATTTGGTGTTTCAATGGCGTTAGGCGCTTTCTTTGCTGGTATGGTGGTCAAAGAGTCTGACTTTAGTCAACGTGCTGAAGCTGAAACACTCCCACTTCGTGAAATTTTTTCAATTTTATTTTTCGTTGCTGTTGGAATGTTGTTTGACCCAAGAATTTTAGTTGAACAACCCATTCACGTTTTAGGTGTTGTTGGTATTATTATGATTGGTAAGACTATTGCAGCTATGGCATTAGTACTTTTCTTCAGATATCCACTAAATACTGCTTTAACTGTTGGTGCCTCACTTGCCCAAATTGGTGAGTTCTCATTTATTTTAGCAACCTTAGGGGTGTCATTAAAATTACTCTCGCTTGAGGGTCAAAATTTAATTTTGGCAGGTGCTTTAATTTCCATCACTTTAAACTCATTTATTTTCTCTGCAATAGAACCTATTCAAAATTGGATACGTAATCGCTCGCATTTAGCACGTTTGCTTGAACGTAGTGGTGACCCATTAGCTATGCTGCCAGATGAGGTCTCACAAGATTATTTACGTGATCAGGTGGTTATTGTTGGTCATGGTGATGTTGGTCGTAGAATTACAAAAACTTTAATGGAAAAAAATATTAAAGTAGTTATTGCTGAAGAAAATCGGGAAATTGTAGAAAACTTACGTGAAAAAGACATTGCAGCAGTTTGTGGTTTAGCAACTGAACCAAGCGTACTTATTCAAGCCCATATTCAACATGCTCGACTTTTAGTGCTATCACCAATGGATATTTTAGATATTCACAAAATTGTCGATATTGCAAAAACATTAAATCCTCAAATTCAAGTTTTAGTCTGTGCTGAAAGCAAAGCTGAAGCTGATGTTATTCGAAAAGATAATATTGGTGAGGTCTATTTTGCAAAAGAAGAAATGGCAAAAAATATGACCCATCATATTTTGCATCAAATCGAAATTGCACATCACCAAACGTCATCACACTAACAAGAATCATAAAAAGGGCTAATCTTTCGATTAGCCCTTTTTATATGCCTTAAATACAAATATTGCTTTATAAATAAACAAGATAAAACCTATAATCCCCTTATAAAGCTTATCTCAAAAAATTTAATTATTTCGAATACTATCTTTAACTTAAAGAAGGGGGGGAAATATGCTACTTATTTATTTAGGTATCGCAATTATCATTATTGGCGGTATTGGTTTTTTAATTGCAGCATTTAAAAATAGTATTTTATGGGGTTTAGGCTGTTTCTTGTTTTACCCTATTTCGATTGTATTTTTAATTTTATATTGGCAAGAAGCAAAAAATCCATTTCTCCTTCAGCTTATTGGTGTTGCGTTTGTCTTCGCTGGCTCAATGATGATATCGCCATAAAATTTTTAAAATTATAAAAAAGCACACTTAATAGTGCGCTTTTTTATAAATCGACATTTAACTCATGTATTTTGGTTTTTCATCTACAACTTCGGCTTCAAACTCATTCACTTGCTTTTCCATTAAAGCAAATAAAGCAGCCTGTATCATGTGTTGTGCAACGACAGGCATTTGCTCACCTAATAGAGCACGAATTTCTTCATTAAATTGAATTTTAACCAAAGGATCTTCCGAACCTGCATTACGTAATGCTAATTCACCACCTTCAAGTTGAACAAGTTCTAAAATTGCTTCATTACTACCAAATAATTCTTTCAACTGTTCTATCGACATATATCCTCCATGTTCAACATGGTGACAAAGATACTGATGTACTTTGCATTGTTTGAATTAGTTTATATAAGGTCAAGTTTGGTAAATTCAAGCATTAAATTTTAAACTAGAATTCAACCATTTCATTACGAAAACCATCAATGAGTTGAGTAATGTCTCGATGCCATTCTCTTAAAATTGCAGTATCTGGTAACCATGCTTGTGGTGTTTGAGTGACTTTAATAATCAAATTTGAAGATGTTTCTTCTTCTGGCTCTGGCGCACTTGGTTCTGGTGTATATTGGCACATACGATATGCTCGCTTAAGCTCCGCAATAAAACCATCTTTTGCTAATTTTTGCAAAATACTAATTTCAGGTGAAACTTGCCCTTTAGCTGCCATATGTTCTTCAATTGACTTTAAAGTCGGATTACCATCTGTTAACCGATAATAGCGCACTAGCTCCTGTAAAAATGCGAGAACGGCACCATGTAAATGAAATACCGCAGCTTCACGATATGCTTGAGCCTGTTGAACATGCTCGGTTTGCTCTGACTGTTGACACGAAAGACGTGCAAAATAAAGCTTTTGATTTGTACGATCTGCATGAAAGCGAGCAACACGTGACATGGTGTTTATTCCTAAATTTTGGCATTTTTGTCCTCACCTAGATTAAACGTAATTTTGAATAAATCACAATGAAATTTACATATAATCCATTTCAATTCATTTAATTAGGCAATAAAAAAGGAGCATTAAAGCCCCTTTTTAATATTTCACACTTATTCAGCTTTCGGTTTTTCATCTGATGCTTTAACACGAATACCTGCACCATGAACACGTAATGTATTCAATGCTTTAATTGCTTTTACAGCTTCACGACCATTTGGCATTTCAACAAATGCAAAACCTTTTGATTTACCTGTTTCAGCATCTAGAACCAATGTACAAGTATCTACGGTGCCAAAAGGCTTAAACAATGCCAATACCTCAGCTTCTGTTACCGTACGCTCTAAATTACGAACTAAAATTTTCATCTTACAACCTTAAAATAGGCAAAAATCATCAAAAAGCACTCGCCTACTCTACTTTTTGCATCTCAATAACTAGATAGTTTAATCGAGATCGATGCCAAAATCTAAATTAATCGACTGACGCTCAATGAGTGCTGTTTTTACGGTTTGTTGACGGGGCTTATGGTGAGTTTCCATAGTACATAAATTACGTGTTAGATCATTTAAGAAATAACTTTCCACTTTACGACCTTGCTCATCAATCATATCTTTAGCCCATAAGTTCAGATTTTGTTTTGTTAAAATCAACTCATTTTGTGCTCGTGTTAAAGCCACATAAAGAACACGGCGCTCCTCTTCGACATCATCAAAGTTTCCTTGTGCACGTGCATGAGGATATTGCCCTGCTGTCACATTTGCCACATAACAAACTTTTTGTTCTGTACCTTTTGCAGAGTGAATTGTAATAAGCGTGACAACATCCGTATCTGACTGACGTTCAATTTCAGAAATTGAAACAGGATCGAGTACATAGGCTTCTAAAAACTCACTCAGTTGATCATGTTTAGATGCTAATTGCTTCACAAGTTCAAAATCACCTTGGCGACGATTCCAATCTTTTTTATAGTTTTCTGCCAACTGATCTTCAAGTGCCTGAACACCCAAACTTACACATTCTTTCACTTCACCACGGAGCACATTCATTTGCTTCATCATGAGTAAAGTTTTTTCAGGAATACGCCCAAAACTTTCTAGTTTTTCAAAAATTTTGTCAAATTCAGGTTCAACCAGTAATTGCTGTGCCAAACGACTTGCGCCAACATCACCCACACCATTCCACAAAGTAAGAAAACGCATCCATGCAATATCATCCAATGGATTTGCAATAATACGTAGCAAACTCACTAAATCTTTTACATGTGCTGTTTCAAGAAGCTTCATACCACCAATAAAACGATACGGCACATTAGAAGCAATACATGCTGCTTCAATATGACGAGCAGCAAAACTAGAACGCACTAAAACCATGTGATCTTTCCACGGTTTTCCTTCTAAAAAATGGCGCTCTTTAATATCAACTGCAATCCATTTTGCTTCATCAAATTCATTTGGGAAAATGTGAAGTTTTGGCTTAATGCCTTCACCACGATACGCTTCTAAACGCTTATCGTATTTAATTTCACTTTGATCTAACAACCAATTTGAAAGGTCTAAAATTTCTTGCGTTGAACGGTAATTTTTTTCTAATTTATGGATTTTAGCATCGGGCACACGGTCTTTAAAATGATGAATATTCTCAAAGTCCGCACCACGGAAACCGTAAATCGATTGTGCATCATCACCCACACAAAATAGGCTTACTTTTTCTTTTAACGGTTCTAAAAGCGCCCATTGCAAAGGATTTGTATCTTGCATTTCATCGACCAACATGTGGCGACAAATTGAAGAAACATAATCGACCAAACCCTCTGACTCATCTAAAGCTTTCGCAACAATTGCCAATATATCGTCATAATCTAAAAAGCTACGCGCACGTTTTCGTGTTTCGTATTCTTTCATGATTTCTGCAATTTGATCTTTAAAAACAATATGTTCAGGATGTTGTTTTTCTAAAGCAAGACTGAGTTTTTGACGCGTATTTCGTGCAAAAGAATATAAGTCGCAAAGTTCTTGTGGCTTAGGTAATTGATTTGGATTTTTCTTATCATCTTTTCCGCGTATTAAGCGAAACATCATGAGCTGATCATCACGATCAATAATCGAAAACTGCTCTAAACCAAATGCTTTAGGAATACGGCGCAATAAATACATGCAAAACGTATGAAATGTCGATGCTCTTAAGCCTTTTGCTTGTTCGCCTAAAGCAAGTTCCACACGTGCCACGATTTCACTTGCAGAGCGACGGGTAAAAGTCAAAATTTGAATTTGATTTGCAGGTACGCCTTGATCAATTAAATATGCTGCACGCGCTACAATTGTTTTGGTTTTACCACAGCCAGCCCCTGCCAAAACTAGACTATGCTTTGACTCTGTTGTCGCAGCTTGTTTCTGTTGTGGATTTAATTCATCAATTAGGCTAGCTAAACTCATGGTGTCTCATCGTACGTATTGAAGAGATAGTTTAGCAGAGCTCTCCTTATAAAGCTTAATAGAAAAATCACGCTCGATTGATTTCGTGATGGCTGCATGGATGCAGCCGTTATTCAGTGATGCATGGACGCATCATCTGAATAACAAAGGGTTTGGTTACTTTGCCCTCAAAGTAACAAAGAATTCATTCAATTTAAGATGATTTAAATATTGCTGAAAAAGCCTCATTAAAACTTAATAAAATGATATTTAAACAATATTTTTCAAAGTAATACTAACTGCCTTCTCTAAATTCTTTTCCGCATTTTTCAAAGCAGTTTCCAAATCACAATTTGGCTCATTAATCGAAATAATTTGCGTAAAACCCTCGTCAAATAATAACTCAATATCATCACCCACACGCCCTGCAAAAGCATACACAGGCTTATTCAATTTTTTCGCAACTTGCGCCACAGCCCAAGGCGTTTTACCAAATTTCGTTTGAAAATCAATACTGCCTTCACCTGTAAATACAAAATCTGCTTCGGCAATTTTTTCAGCCAATTTAGTTTGCTCAATAACCAAACTCGCACCCGATTGAATATTTGCAGATGCAAATGCCATTAAACCAAAACCCAAACCACCTGCTGCACCCGCGCCTGCAACGTTTTGTATATCGACATTTAAAGCACTTTCCACAAGTGAAGCAAAATGTTGCAGATTCGCATCGAGTTGCTTCACCATTTCAGGTGTAGCACCTTTTTGTGGTGCAAATACATAAGATGCACCATTTTCCCCACACAAAGGATTATTCACATCTGAGGCTATTAAAATATCAACATCTTTTAAACGTGTATCAAGCTGTGTTAAATCAATCTTTGAAATTTGATTGAGTGATCCACCACACACCTGAATTTCATCACCCAATTGATCTAAAAACCTCGCACCCAAAGCTTGCGCCATACCACTTCCACCATCATTGGTTACACTACCCCCCAAACCAATAATAATTTTACTCACACCTAAATCTAAAGCTTGGCGAATCATCTGACCTGTACCAAAAGTACTTGTAAGCCACGGATTTCGTTCTTCTCGCTGTAATAAATCTATGCCATTGGCTTTTGCCATTTCCATAATGGCAGTTTGACCATCATCAACCAAACCCAAATATGTTGAAATTTTTTGATGTGGCAATGGCCCTTGAACTTCACAAAATACCTTCTGCCCATTCAGCGTATGAATAAGTGCATCTACAGTTCCTTCACCGCCATCTGCCATAGGAACGTGAATACATTTTACTTGGGGAAATACCTGTTGAATGCCTCGTTGCATTGCCATACATGCGTGTTCTGCGGTCATACTTTCTTTAAATGAGTCGGGTGCAAGAACAACACTTTTTATTATCTGCATAGGCCAAAGAACTTTAATGAATATAATTGATACTTCATACTATCTGAAATACATCAAGATGATAAATGGCAATGAAACGAATTAATTTAGGTCAATCCAACCCTGACCTTTATAAAAAAATGATTGAGCTTGACCAACTCGCAATGCAAAAAATAGATGAGGCTGGAATTCATCATGGTTTTGCGCATCTATTAAAACTTCGTGCATCACAAATCAATCAGTGTGCTTTTTGCATTCGCCTACACACTCAAGATGCCTTAAAAGCAGGTGAAAGTATTGACCGTATTACTTTACTCAATGCTTGGTCAGAAACTGAATATTTTAATGAGCAAGAACGCGCAGCATTAAGTCTAATAGAAGCAATCACCCTAGTCTCTGAAGGACAAGTAGATGATGCCATTTATGAAGATGCCTTGCCCTTTTTGACCGATGCACAAATGAGTGCTATTGAATGGTTAGCCATTGTCATTAATACATGGAATAGAATTGCAATCTCAAGCCGCTACACTGTTAAACCCTAAAAGTTTTTCTCAATGAGAAGAAAACTTACCCACAATAAAAAATGAAATTGTGGATAAAATGGACAATATCCACAAAGTCACTTTTAAACAGACATAAAAAATGCTGACCCAAATCAGCATTTTTTTAATTTTGTATTTATATATTAAAAATTAATCTGCTGAACTTTTAGGCACTTTCTTACGAATGTAAGTAGCTAAATTTAAATAGTTAATGCCTTGAAATAAAATATCTAGTGCTAAGAATAAGCCTAACACCCAAAATGGAGCTTCCGCCGATTGTAAAATTACAATACCCGCAACAAGCGTTAAAATACCCGATACACATGTCCAACCCCAACCATTAAATGCTCTTAGGATAAATGCATTAAATATACGAATCACTCCAGCAATAATTAAAAAAATTGCCAATATATTTGTTAAAACAATTGCGGTGGATACAGGTGTGCTAAATGCATAATAACCAGCAACAAAATATAAAATACCAAATAATGCCCAAAGCCAACGAAACAAGCCATCAAACATTTTAAATGCTGCAACTAAATGAAGTGCTCCACCTATCATCATTAAAACGCCAAACAGGAAAACGACAGACAGCGTTGCAAATGGTAGTGAAACTAAAAGTACCGAGGCAAAAATAATTAAAAGTATTCCAAGTGCTATATACCATTTATAATTTTCATGTAATTGATGACGCACTAAATCATTTCCAACTGTTCTCATATTTTCTTCCTATTTATGGTTGGCTCATTTTCATTATTCATAAAATTCAAACTTTACTCAATTAAAGTTTTATAACTTTCACATAATTTTAGCAGTAATATGTTCACAAAAATTCACCATCTCCTATATATGTAGGCATAAAAAATGCCCACAGATGTGAGCATTTTTCTAACAATTTAGTACTTTAAGCTTCAGCCCATTTACCATCTTGGTAAACTAAACTCCACTTCGTTTGCTTACCTTCAGGCGTTTCAGAACCAATATATTGTGCTTGGTTTTTACGACTAAATTTCACCAATGTTGGATTCCCTTCAGGATCAACATCTGGCGCTTGCAAAATAAATTGATATTTCGGATCGAGTTGTTCTGCAACACTACGAAGTTCAGCAACCTTAGGTGCACGTGTTTCACGTACTTTAGGGAACTTACTTGCAGCCAAGAACAAACCTGCCGCACCATCACGCAATACAAAGAAATCATCATGCTTTGTAGAACGTAAATGTTCCATTTTAATCGGATCTACACGTGGAGGCGCAGGTTGACCACTCTTTAAGACTTTACGCGTATTGTCGCAGCTCGTACAAGCGAAGTATGGTCCAAAACGACCTGTCTTCAATTGCATTTCGCCTTCACATTTATCACATGGAATAGTTGGACCATCGTAACCTTTGATTTTGAACTCACCTTCTTCAAGTTCATAACCATTACAGTCTGGATTATTACCACAAACATGTAATTTACGACCACCATCAATCACGTAACTATCCATTGCTGTTTCGCAAATTGGACAACGCTTTTTAGACATTAAGTCAGCTGTTTCCGCTGTATCATCATCAGACAATGCTGCAAGCGATTCTACTGGCGTTAAATTAAACGTACCTTTACAGCGTTCTTTGGGTGGCAAGTTATAACCTGAACATCCTAAGAATACGCCAGTTGTACCTGTACGAATCTGCATTGGACGATCACATTCTTTACAATGAACCGCTTCAACTTCTACAGGTTGATTACGGCGCATACCGTTTTCGCCCTGAGCTGTAGTTAAACGCTTTTTAAAATCACCATAGAAACTGTTTAAAAGCTCTTTCCAGTTACGATCACCATCGGCAACTTTATCGAGCTGACTTTCTAAATCTGCGGTAAACGCATAATTCATTAAGTTATTGAAGTTTTCATCGAGACGATCCGTCACGATTTCACCCATCTTTTCGGCAAAAAGACGACGGTTATCAATTTTTACATAACCACGATCTTGAATCGTCGAAATAATGGCAGCATAAGTCGAAGGACGACCAATACCTTTTTTCTCAAGTTCTTTTACAAGCGATGCTTCGGTAAAACGTGCAGGTGGTTTTGTGAAGTGTTGAGATGGATCTAACTTCTCAAGTTTAAGTACTTCACCCACTTTTACTGCAGGTAATAACACATCATCATCAGATTTGTTTTGACCACGAACTTTGGTAAAGCCATCAAATACTAAAGTGCGACCTTTTGCTTTAAGTTCTACGCCATTTGCATCTACTAAAATTGTCGATGACAAGTATTGTGCTGGTGTCATTTGACACGCAACAAATTGACGCCAAATTAAGTCATAAAGACGTTGAGCATCTCGGTCTACACCTGCAAGCTGATCACCTTTTAAAGCAACATTCGATGGACGAATGGCTTCATGGGCTTCTTGTGCACCTGCTTTATTGCCATACTTATTTGGCTTCGCAGGAAGATATTTCTCACCATATTCAGCTTCAATATGTGTACGAACCATGTTTACGGCATCATCACTTAAGAATGTTGAATCCGTACGCATGTAGGTAATGAAACCTGCTTCATACAAACGCTGCGCCATGGTCATTGTTTTCTTCACAGAAAAACCTAAACGTGTGCTTGCTGCTTGCTGAAGTGTAGACGTGATATATGGCGCACTAGGATTTACCTTAGTTGGCTTATCTTCACGTGTTGAAACTTTATATTCAGCATCATTTAAAATTTTTAATAAAGCATCTGTTTGTGCTTTATTTTGCAGTTTTAAGGTTTTACCACCTTGCTTCACCGCTTCTAAACGAATGTTATCTTTTTGCGATTGAGTATCTGCAAATACTTGCCAATATTCTTCAGGAACAAATGCACGAATTTCACGTTCACGTTCTACAACAAGTTTTGCTGCAACCGATTGCACACGACCTGCCGATAAACCACGGGCAATTTTTTCCCAAAGTAATGGCGAAATCATAAAACCAACAATACGGTCTAAGAAACGACGTGCTTGTTGTGCATTTACTTTGTCTGTATCTAGGCGAGAAGGATGTTTAAAAGCTTCTTGAATTGCATTTTTTGTAATTTCGTTGAAAACAACACGTTGGTAACGTGAATCGTCTCCACCAATCACTTCTTTTAAATGCCAAGCAATTGCTTCCCCTTCTCTATCCATATCCGTTGCGAGATAGACTTCATCGACTTGCGATGCCAGTTTTTTAAGTTCTGCAACAACATGTTCTTTACCAGGCAATACTTCATATTGCGCTTTCCAGTCATGTTCAGGATCGACACCCATACGCTTAATTAATGCATTTTGAGCTTTTTCAGCTTTCTCCGCATCGGTTAATTTTGTACGTGTTGTAGGTTTTTTTTCTGTCGACTTCGCTGAACCACCTGTTGGCAAATCACGAACGTGACCAACTGATGATTTTACAATGTATTCTGAGCCCAAATACTTATTGATTGTTTTCGCTTTTGCAGGCGACTCCACAATCACGAGCGCACGTTTTTTCCCAGCTTCTGAAGATTTAGCTGTGGTGCTTTTGGATGTGGATCGAGGAGCGTTCGCCATAATGAACCGTTATTCCTGTTTATATGGGTATAAATTAAAATTCAGCCAATGAGATTAGTAATGCTTTCATATCTTCTAACTGCGTGGCTCTTAAATCGGATTCTTCATCCCAATATAGTCCTACACAGTTAGCTTGCATATCAATAGCATAAATACCTTTTAATGCAATGGGAAATTGTTTAAATTTTTCATCCCCATGCACAAGATCAAACTGCTGATCTACAATTCGTGCACGCATTAATGGAAGTCTAGCCTCTGGTAATAAAATACTGTAGTACGCAACCATACTGGCACGATTTTCCGATGCCATAGGAATTTTAGTCCACTCAGGTGCTGCCACTAATCGAGGATGCAGCCCCATCTTTCTTGCTTTATCACGCATTATCCCTAAAGCTTTTTCGCGAGGGCTTACACGCAGACCAAAAATTGATCCTAAAACAAAAATAACAATGATAACTACAACCCAAATTCCAGTATTTTCCATAGAAAAGCCTCAATATTCCTATATTAGAGTTACATAAGGTTTATATAAAAGGCAAGTTTTGAATGATTCGAGCTTCATTTATTTATCTTTTTATCTTTTAAATAGCTCATTTTCTATTTATAAATACCCTTATAGATAAAGACTTTAAGGGTATTTTGTGAATTATAGTAATTTTAATGTTTTAGGCGTCTTCAATAAAAATGAAAGACTTTAAATTTAAAATTTTCAACCTTTAATTCAAAAACATCTCATGACTATATAAAACTTCATGCCCATTCCAATAAATATAACCTTTATCTAATAACTCTTTCAGCAACAAACGAATATTTGATTGTGGAAACAATTGTTCTAATAAATCACGTAATTCGTATATATCTTTGGGTTTATCTGACTTTAGTTCTCGAAGTTTTTGTGCAACTTCTAATTGAACAGGGTCAATGACTGCAAAGTTTTTAAATAAACCATTATGTGCACTTTGAATATCGGTATTGGCATTCAACTCACTTTCTAACTGCTCTTTTTCAGCTTTTATATTGCCTATAAACTCTAAAGCCGATTGCGTTATGGTTTCAGGTTCATCTACATGTTCTAAATTTAATGCAACCCATTGTTTCAAAACCTTCTTACGAAATGAAATTTGATCTTCAAAATTCTTCACCAGTTTTAAATTAATTAACATCCCAATTAAATGTTGTGCTTTGTCTGCATCTACATTGAGTACATTTAAAATTGAATTTTTAAGTTTCTCAATACTATTAGGTTTGCCTGACATGGTTTCCAGAACATCACAATACTGTTTCACAAGCATTAAGTCAGGATGATTCAAAATAGCTTGAACACTTGGCACAACCTGTTTGGCCACTTTAGTTGCAGAACTTTCTAATTCAACTTGAATTAAGCTACAACTGATATTTGAGCTTTGTAGCATTAAAATAAGCATGTCACTACTTGGCATAGCTGAAATAACTTCAACGTGTGTATCTGCATCTAATAATGCCAATAACTGACCAACCACAACAGCATATTCAAACTCACGTTGCGATGCTTGAGGTGTGTCTAATACCACTACTTGACCACTGCTGATCCAGCTTGAAAATTCAGTTAAATCTTCCAAAGCAAATTCAAATTTACCACCACAATTAAAGACATAAAGTGTTGAATAATGTTCAATGACTTTACGTAATAAAGATATTGTTGGAATATTTTGCTCTAGATCGAATAGAACGACTTTTTGGCTCATAAATACAATTATGCTCAATAATTAACTTTATTAGATAGATAAGCGTAAAAAAGGTCAAATATAATCCAACCTTCATATACCACTTAACTCAAACAAGTTGTGAATAAATCAAAACTCATTAATAATGCGGTGGTTTATTCGTCAATGGATCAAACGGTGCAATTCCATCAGAATTATCTGATGCTTCTACACGTTGATACAAAATCCGCATTTGTTTTTTTAAATCAGCAAGTTCTTGACCTTGAATGATCAATTGTTCATTCAACTGATCAACTAAATCATCTAAAAATGCAATTCGCACTTGCAAATCTTCAATGGGTGCGGAAAATGACGCCTGTTCATCAAGATTTTGTTGTTTAGTCACTTTACACTCCTCACGTAGGATTTTTTAGGAAACATTATGGCCTATATTACTTTAAGGGATGTCCAACTCGCTTTTGGCGGACCTGCCCTACTCGACGGCGCGAACTTCAGTTTGGAGCGTGGCGAACGAGTGTGTTTAATCGGTCGTAATGGTGAGGGTAAGTCTACTTTACTTAAACTGATTGAGGGAACTTTATTACCCGATGCGGGTGAAGTTTCGTTGCAAAATGGCATTACAATTTCAATGCTTGCTCAAGATGTACCCATGGATTCAGGCAAAGTCGCTGATATTGTAGCCGATGGTGCTGGCGAAGCCGCATCTATTCTTCGTGCATATCATGAAGCAAGCGATGCATGTGTACTTGGCGATATGGATGCCTGCGAACGCATGGGCGATTTACAACACAAAATGGATCAATTCGATGGTTGGTCTTTAGAAACTAAAGTTAATTCTATTTTAAGCAAAATGGGCTTAGACCCAGATGCCGATCTTGCAGATTTATCGGGTGGTCGTAAACGTCGCGTGCTTTTAGCTCGTGCCCTACTTACACAACCTGACGTATTATTACTCGACGAACCAACAAACCATTTGGACGTTGAAAGTATTGAATGGTTAGAAAAATTCTTACTCGACCAAAACAATTTGACCTTATTGTTTATTTCGCATGACCGTTCATTTGTAGATAGCATTGCAACTCGTATTGTCGAGCTTGATCGCGGTACTTTACGTAGCTACGAAGGTAACTATTCACGTTATTTAGAGCTTAAAGCGCAGCAAATGGAAGCTGAAGAAAAGCAAAATGCGCTTTTCGATAAACGTCTTGCAGAAGAGGAAGTTTGGATTCGTCAAGGGATTAAAGCACGTCGTACCCGTAATGAAGGTCGTGTTCGCGCACTAAAAGAATTGCGTGAACAATCTAAAGCACGTCGCTCACAACAAGGCAAAGTGAGCATGGCTACTCAAGAAGCCAATCGCTCAGGTAAATTGGTATTTGATATTGAAAACCTAAGCGTTACCTTTGGTGACAATGCGCCAATTATCAAAGACTTCTCTGCATTGGTACTTCGTGGCGATCGTATTGGCTTAGTTGGCGATAACGGTGTAGGTAAAACAACATTAATCAAAGCAATTTTAGGTGAACTTGAGCATAGCGGCTCTGTAAAAACAGGCACACAACTCGAAGTTGCTTATTTTGACCAATTACGTAATGCACTTGACCTTGAAAAATCTGTAAAAGATAACGTATCTGAAGGCTCAGACCATGTTGATGTAAATGGTAATCGTCGTCATATTTACAGCTATTTACAAGACTTTTTATTCTCACCTGAGCGTGCTCGTACACCTGTTAAAGCCCTATCGGGTGGTGAACGTAATCGTATTTTATTGGCGAAGCTACTACTTAAACCATCTAACTTAATTGTCATGGATGAGCCAACAAACGACCTAGACATGGTGACTTTAGAGTTACTTGAAGAAATGCTAGGTGGTTACAAAGGTACGTTACTATTGATTTCACATGACCGTGCATTCATGGATAACGTGGTTACCTCTACATGGGTATTTGATGGCAAAGGACAAATCGATGAATACATCGGTGGTTATCAAGATTATCTTGAACAACGTCCCGACCAAACTGCTGTTGGCTTAAAAAGTGATGCCAAGAAAGCTGCGGCAAAAGCTGAAGCAAGTGCCGCTGCAGCTGCACCAAAAAAAGCAAAACTTAGCTATAAAGATCAACGTGCTTTAGAACAACTGCCTGCTGAAATGGAAGCGCTTGAAAAAGAACAAGCTGAAATTAATGCACAACTTGCAGATGGTTCTATGTTTGTATCTGATGCAGATAAAGCAATGAAGCTTTCAAATCGTTTAAGTGAAATTGATGAATTTTTACTTGAAAAGTTAGAGCGTTGGGAAGAACTTGAGAACTTAAGCAAAGGAAACTAAGCTTAATTTCGTATCAAAAAAGACATCTTGACCTTGGGTTTAGATGTCTTTTTATTTGCACAAATTAATCGTGTTAAACTACAGTTAATTTTTAAGGTTTCCTTGTTGCAATGAGTAAAAAGCCAGACTATAAACCAGGTGAATTTCAATGGTCATTTCTATTACCCAAATATTGGGGAATATGGGTGGGTATTTTATTCCTGATGATTTTGGCAATTTTACCTTGGTCAATTCAGTACAGAATTGCAAACTTCCTTGGATCTGTTGCATTTAAATATTTAAAATCTCGTAAAAAAACAACGATACGAAATTTAGAACTGTGTTTTCCTGAATGGTCTGAAACAGAGGTTCTTGAAAAATCTGAACAAGTCTTTATCGACCAAATGCTTGGCATTTTTGAAACACTAAATGCATGGTACTGCCCTAAATGGTTTGAAGGGCGTGTAGAAATTGAAGGCTTAGAACATATTCAAAATGCGCAAGCTCAAGGCAAAGGTGCACTTCTGCTAGGAACACATTCAACTTTACTTGATGCTGGTGGATATGTTTGTGCTCAATACTTCGACCCAGATGTCGTGTATCGTCCGCAAAACAATCCATTACTCGACATGCTCATTTACCGTTGTCGCTCAACCATTTATACCAATCAAATTGACCATGATGATATGCGTGGCTTAATTCGACATTTAAAAAATGGACGCGCAATTTGGTACAGCCCAGACCAAGATTTTGGCTTAAAACAAGGTGTTATGGCACCATTCTTTGGTGTTCCTGCTGCAACAGTAACAGCACATCGTCGTTTGTTAAAAATGACTAAAGCAGAAGCCATTCCACTTTATTTCTATCGTGATGGTGATATTTCTAATCCTAAATACAAAGTTTTAATTGAACCACCTGTAGAAAACTTACCAAGTGAAGATGAAGTGGATGATGCGACTCGTACCAATTTAATTATTGAACGTCAATTGCGTCTAGCCCCAACGCAATATATGTGGTTCCACCGTCGTTTTAAAACGCGCCCTGAAGGCTCAGAAAGTTTGTATTAATCTTTTAATTTTAAAGTCATATCCCTTAAAAACAACAACCCGAGTTCTACATCCTGTAAAACTCGGGCTATATAGGGTTGTGCTGTTTCATATATTTATTCTTTTATCATTGGTTATCCTAACCACACATCATGTCCTTGATGTTTTTCCTTCAGCGTTGTCTTCCTTAGTGGGACTATCCATTCCCGTTCCTTGTGCTGATGTAGCAACAATAATGTTTTAACCTTTTCCTTCATAGCCTCCAAATCCTCAAAAGCTTGTAGGATATTGACTACAAAATATGATTTTAGCCCTTATTTTTATAATCTTGTGCAATTTCATCAGTCACAACTTTTTCCTCTTTTTCTGCTTTTTCAATGCCTTCTTGAATTGCTTCTTGTGCTTTTTCTTCATCAGCTTCGGTTTGCTCCAACTCTTGCTGAACGTCCTCAAAGACTCGTCCTGTTTGTAAAACCACATAAATTGGAAAATGATCCGATCCTATATGTGATAACCGCTTCATTTCAACCAAAGCAAAGTCTGTACTATGAAAAACATGATCGAGCGACCAACGAAGTAATGGATAATCTGCGTGGAAAGTATTGACATAATGACGACCAACACGCGGATCTAATAAACCACTAATTCGTTGAAATAACCGTGTTGTGCGCGACCATGCAACATCATTTAGATCACCCATCACAATGCAGCTTGCATCAAGATCTTTAATTTGATCTCCCACAATTAAAAGTTCAGCATCACGTAATTTAGAATCTTTTGCTTCAGTGGGGCTTGGCGGTTTTGGATGCAAACAATACAACTGAACTTTGTGACCTGAATGTAAAGTCACTGTAGTATGAATGGATGGAATTTCATCACTCAAAATAAATTTCACTTCTGTATTAGAAAGCTTGAGTCGGCTATATAAGTGCATTCCATACAAATTATCTAAAGGAACAGCGACTTTATATGGATAATCAGGCTCTATGACTTCAAGCTTCTTTTGCCAGACCTCGTCTGTTTCTAGTGTTAATACAATGTCTGGCTGATGTTCTTTAATTTGAGTAATGAGAGCATCATATTTCTGATTTGGTGTAAGTACATTAGAAACTAATATCGAAATTTGTTTGCTTCGATCCAATTGATCTTTACGCACCTTTTTTACCTGTTTCTTCCATATAAACGTATATGGAAGTACCATTTTTAGCTGATAAGCTACTGCTGCGATTAAACCTATAAGTATTATTTCACGCCATATATCCCATGGTGCATCCCAAATTAAAAGCAAAATAAGAGCACCTATTCCCAAGATAAGTATTTGTAAACGTGGGAAATCGGCTCCACGAAACCACCACTCATCTCTAGGAATAAGTGACCAAAAACTTAGCCAAATTACCACAACTGCAATTACTTCTATCCAAACCATACTTTTTCTCTTTTATTCTTTATTTTTAATGGACTCATAAATTTATATCAATTTTCCATGTAACATAAACAAGTTATATTTCACAATATAAATGATGTTTTCATTCTGTAGCACTTGCAGTTACGTGCTCTTTTGATACACTCAAAGCCCTTTTTTTATTTTAACGCACCGAGGCAAAGTGACATGAAAGTAGGTCTGGTCGGTTGGCGCGGGATGGTTGGTTCTGTCCTTATGCAACGTATGGTTGAAGAGAATGATTTTGCTCATTTTGAGCCATTCTATTTCTCTACCAGTAATGCAGGTGGTGAAGCCCCTGCGTTTGGCGGTAAAACTGCCCCAGCACTTATGGATGCAACAGACATTAAGAGTCTGAAGCAAATGGATGTCATTATTACCTGCCAAGGTGGTGACTACACGTCTGAGGTTTTCCCTAAATTAAAAGCGGAAAACTGGGCTGGTTATTGGATTGATGCTGCATCTACATTACGTATGGATGATGAAGCAATTATCGTTCTAGATCCTGTGAACATGAACGTGATTAAAGATGGTTTAGTAAATGGTACTAAAACATTTGTAGGCGGTAACTGTACCGTTTCACTCATGTTGATGGGCTTAGGTGGCTTATTCCAAAACAATTTAGTGGAATGGGCAACATCTATGACTTACCAAGCAGCTTCAGGTGCTGGCGCGCAAAATATGCGTGAACTCATTAGTGGTATGGGCTACTTATACAACAATACAAAAGATTTATTAGATGACCCACGCTCACCAATTCTTGATATCGATTCAAGAATTGCTGAATTACAACGTGGTGAAGGCTTCCCATCTGCAAACTTTGGCGTGCCTTTAGCTGGCTCACTCATTCCTTATATCGACAAGCAACTTGAAAGCGGTCAATCTAAAGAAGAATGGAAAGGTCAAGTTGAAACCAACAAAATTTTAGGTAATCAACAAATCGTTCCTATTGACGGTCATTGTGTTCGTATTGGCGCAATGCGTTGTCACTCTCAAGCATTAACATTAAAATTGAAAAAAGATGTTCCGCTTGATGAAATTGAAGATATGTTACGTAGCGCAAACCAATGGGCTAAAGTTGTTCCAAATACACGTGAAGCGTCTATGACAGATCTTACACCTGTAGCTGTAACAGGTACTTTAAGCGTTCCTGTAGGTCGTTTACGTAAACTAAATATGGGTAAAGAGTACCTAGGTGCATTCACCGTAGGTGACCAATTACTTTGGGGTGCTGCTGAGCCTTTACGCCGTATGCTTCGAATTTTAATTGATTTTAAAAATGCTTAATTTCAATTAAGAATCTAAAAAGCCGATCTAGTATGATCGGCTTTTTTATGACAGTTCACGGTATTTATTTTACAAATAGTCTTCAAATCGCTAATCTATAATTATAATTTCCGCTTTGCGATTGTGACCGAGCTTAAGATTAATATGACCACGTATAACAAATTAAAGATCGCAATTTTAACAATTATTGCATCACAAAATATTTATGCGATCAATGTCGACCCTGCCATTATTCAATCAAGTGCGGGTGAATTACTTTATGCAGAATTAAGTTTTCGTCAATCTGATACAAATACACCTCTTGAGGTAAGTTTAGCAAAACCAGAAGACTTAATATCTATTGGGGCAACGCACCAACCACCAGGACATCTTAACTTTTTTACTCGTAGAAATACGAATGGTACAGGTGTAATTACTATTACATCGTCAAGACCTATTATTGATCCTGAACTCAATATTATTGTAAAAATTAAAGAAGGTTCTACAACTCGCTTACAACAAATTAAAAAACCATTAGCTCGCAGCAGTACCACTACAACAAACAAAACATCAAACAGAGAAAATTCATTAACTCCTATTATGATTGTTAATGAAAAAGATATTGCCTTAAATTTACCTACAAGTAGTTCATATACATTGCCATCTGTACAACAAACCGTAAATTTAGAGCCACTAAAAATAACACCTCCCCCGCTTCAAAAATCAAATGTAACAACACCTGCACCAATTGTTCTGCAATCTGCACCAATGGTAAATAATACATCTCAAGCAATATCATCATCGGTTAAAACTGAAAAAGTCATAGAAAATCCAACACAACAACCCGCGGTTAAAGTGCAAAGTTCAGTTCCAAAATCTGTGCCTGCTCAAAATATTCAAATTGCACCACCTATTCCACAACCAAATGTTTCTGCTGATCCTTTAGCTAGAAAGTTTGCAGAAGAAGAACTAGCGAAAAAAGCACAAGAAGCCAAAGCTAAACCCGTAGACTCTCGAACAGATGAAGCAACAAAAGTGGAGCCTCAAAAAACTGAAGCTCCAACTAATAAACAACCAAAATCTGAAATAAAAACAAGTCCACGTTCTAATTCAGCTAACACTAACGAAAAACATGTGGTGAGAAGTAATGAATCTTTATGGGCAATTGCATCAAGAATTGCAGACCAACAAAATCGTTCTGTAAATTCTGTTATGCAACAAATTAAAGCGAATAATGAACATGCGTTTATTAGAGGTGATGCTAATCGTTTAAAACGTGGCGTAACTTTAAACCTGCAAGAAACAACAGCAGACCAAAATGCTAAAAAAGTTGCTGCAAATAAAGCTAAACAACCTCAAATGAAACAGTCTGGGAAAGCAAAATATCGCTTAAACCAAGCGGAAATGAGCTTAGTTGCAGAGAGTGAACAAAACTCGGCTCATGGCTCTTCATCAAAAAATACGACAAGCAATAAAACTTCTCAAGATTTAACATCAAAGGTTATGACATCTCGAGAAAAAACCGTTAAATTACAGAAAGACGTAACCCAGTTAGAAAAGGCGTTAAATCAAAAGGATCATAGAATTCAATTATTGAATGCCCGTCTTGCTCAACTTCAACAACAGTTGGAAAACCAACAAGCTGTAAAAAAAGCTCACAACTAATTTGTTTCACTAAGTTTTCAAGGATTTACCTTCATTAAAAAGGTACTTCCATAAGGGGTATAGATATGCTGATGTACGTGATTCCACTCATCATTTTGATTATCGTTTTACTTGTTGTCAAAAAGCGTCAAGATGCTCAAGAATCAAGTCAGCCTGCAAAGAAAGGAAATACAAAAAGTAAGGCCAAAAAATCGAGTCCAACTCGAACACCCACACGTTCAACTAAAATAGTTGAAGATGATATTGTTGAAACAAAACAAACTCAGCCTCTTTCAGCAGATACTCGTAAAAAAATTGAAACACTCATAAAAGATCATAATTTTTTTGCAGCCGAAGCTCAAATTAACCAAGCGTTAAAACGTAACAATGCTCAACACGAACTATATTTATTATTACTCGATGTTCACTTAGAGCAAAAAGATGAGTTTGCAATTAATCAATTACTTAATCATCTAAATGCGTTAGATCTTCATGACATTGTTCAACAAGCAGAAGCAAAAGTTGCTGATAAAAAATCGAGCGCCAAAGCTGATGATTTAATTCAATTCACACCAAACACTGCAGAAGCAACTCAACAACCTGTAAAGCCAACTCCTCAAGATTCTTTGTCAGATGATGCTTTTGATGCACTAATTAGTGCGCCAACAAAAGCTGTTGAAGAAGAAAAAATAGCATTTGAAGAAACTCAATTAGAATTTACGGCTCCTGTTATTAAAGAAGCTCCTGAAGAAATTCATCCTGCTGTTGAAAATACACCTTTAGAATTCAACCCATCATTTGCGCCTTCCGAAGCTCAACCTAAAGTTGAAGAAGTATCTGTAGCAGATGAAATTAAACCACTAGATTTTTCATTTACGCTTTCTAGCAATGAGGAATTAACTGAAGAAAAGCCAAACCAACAATCTGAGTTTATTGCTGAAGAACCACTGAAAGCCAATGAATTTAATTTAGAGTTTATATCGAATAAAACCCCTGCTGTAGAACCTGAAAAAGCAACAGCTACATTAGATGAGCAACCTGAATTTAGTTTTAGTTTAGATTCAACACCATCTAGCTCTGAAACAGTAAGCAATAAAGTAGAGATCGAAACAGATCGCAATGTTGCTGTGCCAGAAGAAATCTTACCAACACCTGTTGCTACAGAAACACCAGTTGTTGCCGTATCTAATTTAGATACTACAGATCCTTTAGTTCAATCATTTCCATCTCTTGCAGAAATCAATGAAGTTGAATTAAACCTAGACCTAGCTCAAAAATATATTGAACTTGGCGCTTACGATGCTGCACGTACAATCTTGGCAGAGAATGAAGCGGACTATTCATCTGAACAACGTCAAATTGCAGATCAGTTACTGAATCAAATCGCATCTTAATAAAAAACGAATTACACTAAAGCAGTCATTATTGGCTGCTTTTTTTATGATGAAAAAAATTGCTTTAATTTATATGGGTGGAACTTTTGGTTGTATTGGTGAGCCACTAGCGCCCATGCCTGCTGAAAATTTTATTCCTCTCTTACAACACGTCCTTCCACTTCAATTTGATATTGAATGTTTTGTATCACCTGTGATTAAAGACAGTAGTGCTTGCACAGCGGAAGACTGGTTAAAACTTATAAAGTTTATTCAAGAATTACAGCAAAAACGATATCAACATTTTGTGATTATTCACGGTACAGATACTCTAAGTTATGCAAGCGCCGTTCTTGCACATTTCTTAGGTAATTCTGCAAGTGTTGTACTTACGGGCAGTCAATATCCCCTGTTAAATATAAAAGGTGATGACACACGTGAATTTACAGATGCCACAATAAATCTTAATTTTGCACTAGATTCAGTTTTTAAATATTCAAACGGCGTTTACCTAGCCTTCCACCATCGCCTAATTCACGCTCAAACAGCGTTAAAACGACATACAACAGAACTTGATGCATTTATTGGTATAGATGCTAATCAGGCAATTTTGGCGACTACAGACGCATTCAAGATAGATAATCAGCTTATTACTAAAGCCCAAAGTTTTAATTGCTTAAATCTCATGTGGCAACCCATTGCGATAGAGCAACAAATACAGAACTTAGAATCATTCATTGAAAATCCACCGCATGCCTTAATTTTACAAGGATTTGGTACAGGAAACATTGCTGTGAATGAAAAACTCATTCAGGTTTTAAAAAGTATTCGAGCCAAAAACTGCGCTGTAATTATTAATAGCCAAGTACCCTTTGGCTCACTTGATCAACGCTATGCCGTAAGTGAATGGATTACACATTCAAACTTTTTAGTAAGTAATAGCTTTAGTCATGCAGATCTTTATGCAAAAGCATTAAAAATGTATTTAAAATACGACTCCGTAGAACAATGGCACAACCATTGGATTAATTAAGTATTTGAGGTGAATATGCAACGTTTTGCAGTCGGTATTGAGTTTTCTGGCGTTCAATATAGAGGGTGGCAAACTCAACAGTCTGGCGTAGTAAGCGTGCAAGAAACCATTGAAACGGTTTTATCCAAAATTGCCAATGAACCTATTATGCTTCACGGCGCAGGTCGAACCGATGCTGGCGTGCATGCAACAAATATGGTTGCACATTTCGATACCCATGCTATTCGTCCAATTCGTGGCTGGTTGATGGGTGCAAATAGCACACTACCTAAAGACATTTCGATCCAATGGATTAAAGAAATGGATTCGGACTTTCATGCGCGTTTTAAAGCGCAAGCACGCCGCTATCGTTATGTTATTTATAATAATCCACAACGTCCTGCACTTTTACACAAGCAAGTTACACATGTATTTAATCCGCTGAATGTTGAAAAAATGATGGAAGCGGCTAAAAAGTTTGAAGGCACGCATAACTTTGAAAGTTTCCGCGCCGCTGCTTGCCAATCGAATCAGCCAGTTCGTCATGTGACTCATTCAAGGCTAATTCGACATGGCTGTTATTTAGTTTTAGATATTCAAGCCGATGGTTTCTTACATCACATGGTTAGAAATATTGTGGGATGCTTATTAGAAATTGGTCAAGGCATGTATGAAGTTGACCATATTGATGAAATTTTTGCAGCTGAAGATCGTAAAGCTGCAGGTATTACCGCTCCGCCAGATGGCCTATATTTCATTCATGCAGATTACCCTGAACAATTTGATTTACCTAAAATGCCTTTAGGCCCTCATTGGTTGAATATGCCTGAGTAATAATCCCTACGCCCCCTTATTGTATAAAGAATAGAAATAAAAAAGTCCCCCTTTAAAAAGGGGGATTTAGAGGGATTCTAACGTTGCTTTCTTTTTCTATATTCGACAGGCGTTTCATTTGTCCAACGCTTAAAAGCTCGATAAAACGTACTTGGCTCAGAAAAACCTGTTAAATACACAATGCGTTCTACGCTTTCATTAGTTCCTGCCAATAAGCGCTTTGCCAATCGACAACGATAATCTGACAAAATTTGCTGAAAACTGGTATTTGCCTCACTCAATTGTGTACGCAAACGACGCGGTGTAATACTTAATTGTGAAGCAACTGTTTCTAATGTCGTTTCACCTTTCTCCAAAGTAAAACCAATCGCACGGCGCACCTCACCCACCAAATCATAACGAGCAAGTTCCTGTAATTTTTCTAAGGCTAATTGCTCATGCATTTGAAAAAGTTCAGGTTCTGCTTGCCACAATTGATAATCTAAAATTGCAGGATCAAAATACAAACGTGTTTCCTCTTGTCCTAAACTCACAGGACATTCATACACACGTAAATATTCATCATCCGAAGCACCCTGACTAAAATTGAAGTCGATATAAATAGGTTCGAAGCGACCTTCTGTAATAAATTTAAAGAAACGAAGTACGCCACTCATCGCACATTCAGAAAAATGTCGATTTACAATATTTTCAGCATGAGATTGCTTGCCATTCGTTAAATAACAACGTCCATCTTCAACCACCAATATTGCATTAAAAGCATCACTAATTAGACGTTGATATGCCAAAGCACGTTTTAAACCTTCGCCAAAATTTTCAGAAGAAATAAAGAGATGCTCAATTACTTGCCCTCGATATAAAGGCAAATTCTCTCCTAGATGCAAACCAATATCTGTATCTCGACTGACCTCTTCTGCCGCAACCCAAAATGCATACTGTGCATTCAATGGTGTACGATCATTGGCATCGACTTGACCTAAAGCAACACCTGCCTTTGTCAAAATTTCATCTGTGGGCAAACCCGCACGACGAATCGCTTGATAACCCAATCGTAGTATTACAGATGCATCTGTTTGCTGACTCACGCAAAAACCTTCCTTGTATGTTCTTCATTTATACTTAAAAACATTCAATTTAGATTAACTGTGATTGACCAAACTGACAACAGAACAAATTCTATTTTATGAAAAAACTTTAAACGCACCATTCGCTTATTTGATTGACAGATGAGCATAGTTCAAGGCTTAGAACCTTGTAATATGCAAAAAAATTGACTATAATTTGCGCCTTTCCAATTTGATACTCAGGTAGGCTATGGCCAATAAAGAGGAACTCATCGAGTTCGAAGGCGTTGTCACCGAAACGCTTCCTAATACTATGTTCCGTGTACGTTTAGAAAACGGTCACGAAGTGATTGCTCACATTTCTGGTAAAATGCGTAAACACTATATTCGTATTTTAACTGGCGACAGTGTTAAAGTTGAAATGACACCTTACGATTTAACGAAGGGTCGTATCACTTACCGTGCGCGTTAAGTTTTAGCGATAGCAAAAAAGTCACTGTGAAGTGGCTTTTTTTATATGCTTTAAAATATGAAGTATTTAAATACTGAAATAAAAAAACGCAGCATAATAGCTGCGCTTTCCCATACAAATTAGAATTAGTTCAATGCAGATACAACAGCTTGACCCATTTCTACAGTACCCACTTTTGTGTTCCCTTCAGACATAATGTCCGCTGTACGTAGGCCTTGATCCAATACATTACCCACAGCATCTTCAATTGCTTTAGCAGCTTCTTCAGCACGGAATGTATAGCGAAGCATCATGGCAACAGAAAGAATCGTTGCTAATGGGTTTGCTATATTTTGACCTGCGATATCAGGTGCAGAACCATGACATGGCTCATACATACCTTTACCATTTTCATCTAAAGATGCAGATGGCAACATACCAATAGAACCTGTCAACATTGCAGCTTCATCAGACAAAATATCACCAAACAAGTTACCCGTTACAATTACATCAAATTGCTTAGGTGCACGAACCAATTGCATAGCAGCATTATCTACATACATGTGAGATAAGTTGATCTCAGGATACTGCTCTTCTTTCAAAGCAGTTACTGTTTGCTTCCAAAGCTCGGTTACTTCAAGTACGTTTGCTTTATCTACAGAACATACTTTTCCACCACGCAAACCCGCCAACTCAAATGCAACTTTTGCGATACGCTTAATTTCAGACTCAGCATAAACATCGGTATTAAAACCTTGTTTTTCGCCATTTTCTAATTCACGAATACCACGTGGCTGACCAAAGTAAATACCACCCGTTAATTCACGAACAATCAAAATATCCAAACCTGCAACAATTTCAGGTTTCAAGCTAGAAGCATCTGCCAATTGTGGATAAAGAATCGCAGGACGTAAATTTGCAAAAAGGTTTAATTCGCTACGAATTTTTAACAAACCACGCTCAGGACGAATTGAACGCTCAATTGTGTCCCATTTAGGACCACCTACCGCACCTAATAAAAGTGCATCCGCTTTTTTCGCTTGTTCTGCTGTTACATCTGGATAAGGTGAACCATGAGCATCAATTGCTGCACCACCTAACAACCCTTGTTCCCACGTCAAACCTAAATTGAATTTTTCATTTACACGTGTAAGCACTTGTTCAGCCGCTTTTACAATTTCAGGACCAATGCCGTCACCCGGTAAAATCAAGATATGTTTTGACATGAGTTTTTCCATTTTTAGTATCAATTGAAAATTGATAAAGTATTAAGTTTTTTGTTCTGTAAACTCGCCAAGTCCATTTAAAACGTTGTAGGGCTTACAAAAACGTCGAACAACCTTTTGACCTTCTTTTAAATCAACGCACAAAGGTTCTGGCGCAGAAACATTTAGAAGGCTACCACTTACGTTATTTCGTTCGCGGTACATACGAAACGTATATTTTTGATTTGCCTTAAAGCGATGAATAACATACAACTTTTCAGCACGATCTTTAGACACAGGATAAAAACGAATAACCACTTCATGTTGCATAGGCTTCACAGACAAATAAATTTTATCTGCATCTACAGCATTGAGATTAACCCGAACAATGCCTTGTTCCATTGCATCACGATCAATTCGATGACTATCTTCCTTTACTATGACTGTTGGTCCTAAACGCTCAAACTCACAAAGCACAACACCTGAACAATATAGTTTTGCATTAGATTGTGTGTTTGGTGTTTCTTGAATCTTTTTTAGTCTAGCAATGTCTAAAGTTTGGCAGGCTGCTAAAGTCATAACAGCACTGCACATTAAAATAAGTTGACCAAAAGATTTTATCTTCATTTAAAACCAACCCAAGAATGTCAAATTCATAATAGAAATTATTACGCTTTGATGTTAACAAGAGTTAGGTCTCTAATCCACGACAAAATATTTCAAATATTAGCCACTAATTTCGCTAAATACCCAAGGACGAGATGCTTTGGTTTTTTCCTCATAAGTACGAATATCATCGCTTGCTTGCAAAGTTAAACCAATATCATCTAAACCATTTAATAAGCAGTGCTTACGGAATGGATCAACTTCAAATTTAAAGCTTTCACCGCTTGGTGTACGTACTTCTTGTGCTTCCAAATCAATGGTTAATTGATAACCTTCTGTCGCAAAACATTCTTTAAATAATTGATCTACAATCTCTTCAGATAAGATCACAGGCAACATGCCATTTTTAAAGCTGTTATTAAAGAAGATATCGGCATAACTTGGTGCAATCACGGTACGGAAACCATATTCTTCAAGTGCCCACGGCGCATGCTCACGACTAGAACCACAACCGAAGTTAGCACGTGAAATCAAGATTGAAGCACCTTGATAACGTGGTTGATTCAAGGTGAAATCTTTATTCAAAGGCCGCTTTGAATTATCTTGCCCCAAAAAGCCTTCATCTAAATAACGTAATTCATCAAATAAATTTGCGCCAAAACCACTACGCTTAATTGATTTCAAAAATTGTTTTGGAATAATTAAATCTGTATCCACATTGGCACGGTCTAATGGTGCAACGATACCTTGTTCAACGGTATATTTTTTCATTGTCTTTATTCCTAAAGAATATCATTACTTTAAATTTCCCCTAACCCCTCTTTAATAAAGATGGGAACTTCCCCCCTTTTAGAAAAGGTGAGAAGCATTGCTTCGCAAGAGGGAGATTTTAGAAACTGCGCACGTCTACAAAATGACCTGCAATTGCTGCAGCTGCCGCCATTGCTGGGCTCACCAAATGCGTACGACCACCATTACCTTGACGACCTTCAAAGTTACGGTTTGATGTCGAAGCACAGTGTTCACCTGATTGTAATTTGTCAGCATTCATTGCCAAACACATAGAGCAACCCGGCTCACGCCATTCAAAACCAGCTTCAATTAAAATTTTATCTAAGCCTTCAGCTTCAGCTTGTGCCTTCACTAAACCAGAACCTGGAACAACCATCGCTTGTTTGATACTTGCAGCGACTTTTTTGCCTTTAGCAACTTCAGCCGCAGCACGAATATCTTCAATACGAGAATTTGTGCAAGAGCCAATAAACACGCGATCTAATTGAATATCAGCCAAGGCTTGACCTGCATTTAAGCCCATATAGCTATACGCACGTGTCCAATCATTACGCTGTACATCATCTTTTGCTTGTTCTAATGTTGGAACTGCTTGTGAAACAGGAATCACCATTTCAGGAGATGTACCCCAAGACACTTGTGGTTCAATCTCTTCACCTTGCAATACAACTACTGTATCGAAATGTGCGTCTTCATCAGAATGTAAAGTATTCCAATATGCAACAGCTTGATCCCACTGCTCGCCTTTCGGTGCATACGGACGGTCTTTCACGTATTCAATAGTTTTGTCATCGACAGCCACCATACCCACGCGTGCACCGCCTTCGATTGCCATATTACATACGGTCATACGACCTTCAATCGACATATCACGGAAGACTTGACCACCAAATTCGATGGCATGACCTGTACCACCTGCGGTACCAATTTTTCCAATAATGGCCAATACAACATCTTTTGGTGTTACGCCTTGACCCAACTTACCGTCAACACGCACCAACATGTTTTTCATTTTCTTTTGTACTAAACACTGAGTTGCTAATACATGCTCAACTTCAGAAGTACCAATACCATGTGCCAAACAACCAAAGGCACCATGTGTTGCAGTGTGAGAGTCACCACAAACTACGGTCATACCTGGTAAAGTTAAACCCTGCTCAGGACCAACCACGTGCGCAATACCTTGGCGCACATCATTAATATCAAACTGAACCACGTTAAATGTTTTGCAGTTGTCATCTAAAGTTTGAACCTGAATACGCGACGTGTCATCTTCAATACCCGCAATACCTTCTGAGCGCTCTTTGGTAGATGTTGGTACGTTATGATCAGGTGTAGCCACGTTTGCGCTTAAACGCCACGGTTTACGACCTGCAAGTTGCAAACCTTCAAATGCTTGTGGAGAAGTCACTTCATGTAATAAATGACGATCGATATAAAGTAATGCTGAACCATCGTCTCGTTGTTTTACTAAATGGTCATCCCATAATTTATCGTACAATGTTTTAGATTTTTGGGTTTCGCCTGCCATGTCGAGGTACTCCACTGGACTGGGTATATTCTTAAATTACGTTCGATTATAGCTCTGATATCGCATAAATCTAATTTATCATTTTTATTAGTTCAAAAACTTTTTGGAATTAAATTGCTACACAACATGAACAAATTACAATGCTTGAAAGTACATTCATACGTTATGAAATTAAATTGATCTTTCATTTCACAACTCTTATTTATATATGTCTTATAATTAAAATATAAGATATTGATTAAAAACAAAAAAATTAATGAAAAACTTTCTCTTCAGTGCGACTTAAAATTAATGTGCTATTAGTATAAACTCATCGCAATATATTATTTTTCTATACACCTGAAAGCCCTTCATTTATGACGGCTTTTAAAGGGGAATAAAACAGGACATTTATGAAAGCGTATTTAGACCTTCTACAACACATCCTCGACAACGGTGGCGATAAAGGCGACCGTACTGGTACAGGTACACGTTCTGTATTCGGTCACCAAATGCGTTTTGACCTTTCTAAAGGTTTTCCATTACTGACCACTAAAAAAGTTCACTTCCGTTCAATTGTCATTGAATTACTTTGGTTCCTTAAAGGCGATACCAATGTTAAATATTTACAAGACAACAAAGTAACGATTTGGGATGAATGGTCTACAGCAGAACAAACTGCTCGCTTTGGTCGTCCTGAAGGTGAATTAGGTCCTGTTTACGGTCATCAATGGCGTAACTTTGGTGGTACTAAAAAAGAAAATGGTTTGTATGAGCAAGATGGTTTTGATCAAATCAAATGGCTTATTAATGAAATTAAAACCAATCCAAATTCACGACGCTTAATTGTGTCTGGTTGGAACCCCAATGAAGCAGGTCAAGTTGCTTTACCACCTTGCCATACCTTGTTCCAATTCTTTGTTCACAACGGAAAATTATCTTGTCAGCTTTATCAACGTAGTGCTGATGTTTTCCTTGGCGTGCCATTTAATATTGCAAGCTATGCCCTACTTACCCATATGATTGCTCAAGTATGCGACTTAGAAGTAGGAGATTTTGTTTGGACAGGTGGCGATACGCATTTATATGCCAACCATTTTGAACAAACTCAATTACAACTGAGCCGTGAACCATTACCATTATGTCAATTGAAGCTTAATCCTGAAATTAAAGACATCTTCGATTTCAAATTTGAAGACATCGAAATTGTTGGTTATGAATCACACCCAGGTATTAAAGCACCTGTAGCCGTTTAATTTTTAGAAAATAATCCCCCTATAACAAAGGGGGAACTTTCATATAAAACTCCCAACTGATGAAAAAAGATTGGGAGAGATTCAAAGGATGAGAGTCATTATGGCATTTCAAAATTTAGAAGTTGTTCATGTTGTTGCCATGGATCAAAAGCACTGCATCGGTAAAGGCAACGACTTACCTTGGCATATTTCTGCCGACCTAAAACACTTCAAAGAAATCACTCAAGGTGGTGTTGTGGTGATGGGGCGTAAAACCCTTGAGTCTATGGGACGTACTTTACCAAAACGTGTGAATTGGATTATTACACGTGACACAAATTGGGCTTTTGAAGGAACTAAGGTTGCATATAGCATTGAAGATGCACTTGCTCAAGCTGTTGAAGATGTAAAAGCATCTGAAAAACCAAATACCATTTTTATTATCGGTGGTGGTGAAATTTTCAAACAAACAATTAATATTGCCGATCGGTTAGAACTCACTCATGTTGAACTTGATGTACAAGGTGATGCTTTCTACCCAGAACTTCCAAATAGTTTTATGAAAGTTGCTTCTGAAAAACATACAGACGACAAAACTGGTATTGCATTTGAGTTTGCAACTTACCGAAAATAAAGACAATTATTTTTATCAAATAGAAAAAATATGCAAAATATTGGTAAAAAACAAAACTTCAAAAAATTGGGAATCGCAATCACGCACTCCCTTTTTAATCTTTTTGTCATTTTAACCTCCATTTGGCTCTGTTTTGCAATTTGGTTTCAAGAGCCTTTTGGCTGGCTTTTTAGTCGCATTTTAATTGGAACTTGGATTGCCTTTGCACTCAGTATTTTAGGAATTTACTTTTCCAAAATATTTTTAAGTCGTAAACAAGATTTTTTAGTTTACTCCTTTGCCTTCTTATTCGCTTTATTTTGGTACTTCAGTATTCCTGCACGTCAAGACCGCGAATGGAACCCCGAAGTTGCTAAAACCCTAAGCTTTGAGCAAAAAGGCGATATTGTCACACTTCACAATGTACGAAATTTTAATTGGCGTACAGAACAAGATTATGATGAGCGCTGGGAAACACGCACATACAACTTAAATGACATTACGGGTGTCAATGTGATTACATCCTATTGGATGGGACCGCAAATTGCTCATACACTTGTCAGTTTTGATTTTAAAAACAGTGCCCCACTTACCTTTTCCATTGAAATTCGTAAAGAAAAAAATGAAAGCTTTTCTGCATTGGGTGGTTTTTTTAGAAAATTTGAATTAAGTCTGATTGCTGCAGATGAAAAAGATATTATCTATACACGTAGTAATATCCGCGGTGAGCAAGTTTATTTTTTCCCTGTTGCTATGCCTAAATCTGAAATGCGCGCTTTATTTGAAGAATACTTAGAGAAATCAGCAGACTTAAAAGCACAAGCGAAATGGTATAACACCCTAACAAGCAACTGCACGACATTGGTTTTTGACATGGTGCAATCGGTTTCAAATAATCAACTACCATTCGATTATCGCCTTATTGCTTCAGGCTATTTACCCAATTATTTATATGACCTAAATGCGTTAAGTCATGATTGGTCTATGAAAACATGGTATGAAAAAGCCCACATAAACCCTAAAGTAAATAATATTAATAAATTTACGAGTGAAAAGTACTCAGAAACCATACGACAACAGTTGCTCCAACCAAAGTCTCAAGCAGATTGAACAAGAAGCCTATAAATATGAAAAATTTATATACAAATAACTTAATAAGTTTCTAATTTTTTTAGTTATATTAATCAAGTCAATTTATAGGGACTTTATAAAATGTTAAAAAAATTCTTAGCAGTTTCACTTTTAGGCTCAACATTAGCTTTCGTTGGTTGCCAATCAGTACCTCAGCTACCTGGAACAACTGCAAACTTAAATCAATTACAAAATAAAACTTGGGTAGCAACTAAAATTGGCAATGCTGCGCTTATTACAAACCCAACAGAGCGCAATATTGCGAGCTTACAATTTGATGAAGCAACAAAACGTGTAACAGGTTCAGATGGTTGTAACCGTTTAATGGGTTCTTTCGACGCTGGTCGACACTCAATTTCTTTCAGCCAAGTTGCATCAACTCGTATGGCTTGCTTAAACAACGCCAATGTAGATCAACTCTTTAATAAAGCTCTATCTCAAGTAACAAAATACAAAGTAGACGGTAAAAAACTTTATTTACTTGATGCTCAAGGTGCAGTACAAATCGAATTTGAAAGCGCAATTCAACCGCGTTAATCAAACAGAAAAGAGAGCCTGCTTTAAGCAGGCTTTTTTGTATCTATTTACCCGAATAATATTGTAATTACCCAAATTCTCCCCATATATTTAAACAATATAAATCGTTGGTATCATTTCATGCAAAAAGCATTATTCGGTGGTGGATGTTTTTGGTGTACAGAAGCCGTATTCTTACAACTTCAAGGTGTTACACATATCACGAGTGGTTATGCTGGTGGGCACACAACCAACCCAACTTATGATGATATTTGCCGTGGCGACACCAACCATGCTGAAGTAATTTTAATCGATTTTGATGAAACTCAAATTTCGTATGAACAATTGCTTAATGTCTTTTTTGCAATTCACGATCCAACTACATTAAACCGTCAAGGCAATGATGTCGGCACACAATATCGTTCTGTAATTTATTATTTTAATGATGAACAAAAACAACAAGCAGAAAACATGATTCAATCATTAAAAGATGAAGAGCTGAATATTGTGACTGAATTAAGCCCTGTTCCAACCTTCTATCCTGCTGAAGAATATCACCAAAACTATTTTGCAAAAAATCCAACTCAGGGTTACTGCAACTTTGCCATTCCACCGAAACTATTAAAGCTGAGTAGTAAATTTTCAGATTTACTTAAATAAACTCAATAAAAAAAGGACTGTATAAATAGTCCTTTTTATCACGGAATTATTAAGCTTTTACTTCAGTATTCCAAACATAATCTTGCTTTTGACCTTTTAAAGTCATTTTCAATTGATCACCTTTTACAAGTGCACCAACACCTGCTGGCGTACCTGTCATCACAACATCACCAGGTTCTAAAGTAAAGACTTGGCTAATATCTGCAAGTAAATAACCTATATCAAAAATTAAGAAAGATGTATCACCTTTTTGACGTAACTCATCATTAATATGCAAGGTGTAATGAACATCATCCCAATCTTTAACTTCAGAAGCGTCAATCCAATCTGCCAAAATACATGAACCATCATAAGCTTTTGCACGCTCCCAAGGCTGACCTTTCTTTTTCAAGTCATCTTGCACATCACGCAAAGTTAAGTCTAAACCCAATGTTATTGCACCAATCGCTTCTAACGCTTTTTTCGGATCTGTTTCCGCTTTTAAAGTTCGGTCTATACGTAAAGACAGCTCACACTCATAATGACAATTACCCCAGTCAGAATTCCATGAAATACCCTCTTCCAATGAAACCAAGCTGCTAGGTGGTTTGATAAATAGCACGGGACGATCAGGAATTGCATTTCCTAACTCTCTTGCATGATCTGCATAGCTACGACCAACACAAACAATTTTAGATGGACGTGTACTCATGATATTCCCTTTCTTTCAGTGATCTTAAATTACTTTTTATTGAATGTGTTTTCAAAGATAGTGATATCTGCCGAATCACTAATTGCACGTTTTGGCACAATAATGACGGTTTTATTTTTTAACTCAAGCATATAAGTTAACTTACCGCTGGCAAAATTTTGTACATCTGCATAATTTACAGTTACTTTACGACCATTCGCATAAAGATCTGCATAATCTTGGTATAAGTCTAAACCTTGTTCACTTTTACCAAACTGATATTTTACAAATTGGCGCTTAAACATCATAGGTAAAAACCAATAGCGCATAAACAACTGCAAAAGTAAAAATACTACACCTAAGGCAACGTAATAACGCCCAACACCTTCAAAACCTAAGTAAAAGCCCCAAATCATAATACCAAGGCTAACTGCAGGTGTAATAAAGCGGGTGAATTGTTTTTTACCAAAAGTCGCAAGTGCGAAACCATCTTGCGATTCTTCTAAGTTCAAAAAATAACGTAGAGATAAAGTAGGTTTAGTTTCAGACATCTATGCATCATCAATATTCTATAAAGTGAACTAAATATTACACTAGAAACAGACTTAGCTTGTCTTTTTATATACCAAACATTGAGCTAATTTAGTAAAGGTTTTATTTTCATAAACTTCAGGCACAAAAAAACCGCAATTAAGCGGTTTTTTCTATTTTTTACATCATAAAGATGATCAAGTTGGTGCGCTCAGAGAGATTCGAACTCCCGACCCCTTAGTTCGTAGCCAAGTGCTCTATCCAGCTGAGCTATGAGCGCGACGTCTTGATGGAACGCATTATACGTGATAATTCAAAGATGTTAAGTATTATTTTCCAATTTAGCTATCAAGTGTCTAGTAATTATTCGATCTTTGATTTTCTGAGTAACCTTTCATCTTTTATGTATTCAAAAGACTAAAATTTGCATCTAGTCTGCGTCTAGAACACAGCTTAAGAGATATAAAACAAAACCTATAGGCACAAAAAAACCGCAACATGTGCGGTTCTTTATTTTTAAACATTTGCAATAATGTTTAAATTGGTGCGCTCAGAGAGATTCGAACTCCCGACCCCTTAGTTCGTAGCCAAGTGCTCTATCCAGCTGAGCTATGAGCGCGTACCAGTGTCTTTCGACCTCGTTCACGATTAACTTGATTGGTGCGCTCAGAGAGATTCGAACTCCCGACCCCTTAGTTCGTAGCCAAGTGCTCTATCCAGCTGAGCTATGAGCGCATTTCAAGTTATTCGTTGGCGGTGAGAGAGGGATTCGAACCCTCGATACAGTTACCCGTATGCATCCTTAGCAGGGATGTGGTTTCAGCCACTCACCCATCTCACCGTAACGAGGCGCCATAATACAAAGATAATAGCTTTACTGCAAGCCTAGTCTTTATAAATTTTTCATATTTTCGTTCAATTAAATACTTTTTAAACAATTTATGGTGTGTTTTTCTTATTTTGGGTATTTTTTGATATTTTTACATCATTTAAGCTAAGCCATTTTTTATAAAAATCGATCGAATACATATTATTGTCATCAATTACGTGCAGTATTTCTTTGCATGACTTATGCTAAACCTATTCTTCTTACTTGAAGTCACAAATATTATGAAAAATTGGGTCGATCCTGAAGCGAAAGCAGAAGCTGAACGTTACGAAAATCCCATTCCAAGTCGTACTCTTATTTTAGAGACGATTGAAAAGCAAACTACGCCTTTATCTCATGCAGATTTAGTCGAGCAATTTAAAATTGTAGATCAAAAAAGTATTGATGCTTTAAGCCATCGTTTAATTGCAATGGTTCGTGATGGTCAGCTCATGAAAGATGGGTTTAAATTCCAAATTGCAGAAGAGCAACCTGTTCACGAAGCAACGGTTTACATCAACTCTAAAGGTATGGGTAGCGCAAACATTTCAGGTCATGATGATTTGTTACTTCCTGAGCGTGAACTTCGCCTTGTATTTAACGGTGACCGCGTTAAAGTACGCCAAACTTCTGTCGATCGTAAAGGTAAAGCTTGGGGCTTTATTACAGAAGTTGTGCAACATCGTGTAAAACAAATTATTGGTAAATTGGCTGTTCATGAAGGTGAATACTTTATTCAACCTTCAAATCCAAATGCACATCAGCCTATTACCTTAGAAAAAGAACTGATTGAACATGCCAAAGTAAAAGTAGGTGACTCTCTTCGTGTTGAGCTAGATAGCTATCCAACGCGTGAAGAATTCTCTACAGGTCATATTGTTCAATCTATGGCAGACAAAGCAGATACAGAAATTATTATTCCGCAAACTATTTTAGAATTTGGTTTGCCTTATGAGTTCCCTGCTGAAGTAGTTAAAGATGCCGAAAACTTTAAAGAGCCATCAGCACAAGACCGTAAAGATCGTATCGATTTGCGTGATTTACCATTAGTGACTATTGATGGTGAAGATGCACGCGACTTCGATGATGCTGTATATGCAGAAAAACGTCCAGGTGGTGGTTATCGTGTTGTTGTTGCCATTGCCGATGTAAGCCACTATGTGCGTACAGGCAAGCCTCTAGACGATGAAGCTCAAGAGCGCGGTACTTCTGTATACTTCCCTCACTTTGTTCTACCAATGCTTCCTGAAGCACTTTCAAATGGCTTATGTTCATTAAATCCAAATGTTGATCGCTTATGTATGGTGTGTGATTTAAAATTATCACGTGCAGGTCGAGTAACAGGTTATGAATTCTATCCATCTGTGATGCATTCAAAAGCACGTTTAACCTACGACAAAGTTGCACAGTATTTTGATGGTGACAGCAATGCAATCACTGAAGATCGTGACGTTCGTAAATCGTTAAATACGTTATTCCAGTTATACCAGGTTCTAAAAGGCTTACGTGCAGAACGCCATGCCATGGAATTTGAAACTGTTGAAACCTACATGACATTCGATGAACTTGGTGGAATTGATAAAATCTTACCTCGTAGCCGTAACGATGCCCATAAGCTTATTGAAGAATGTATGTTACTTGCTAACGTTGCAGCTGCAGAATATGCATTAAAAAATGAAATTCCTATGCTTTATCGTATTCATGAGCCACCTGAATTTTCACGCATTCAAAAAGTTCGCGATTTTGTAAAACTTTTAGGTTTACAATTCCCTGAACAACCAACGCAAGCAGACTATCAAGCAGTGATTGAAGCGACCAAAGACCGTATTGATGCGCCGAGTATTCATGCCGTACTTTTACGTTCAATGATGCAAGCTTATTATGGTCCAAACAATGCAGGTCACTTCGGTTTGGCTTACGATGCTTATACGCATTTCACTTCGCCAATTCGTCGTTATCCTGACTTGTTGCTTCATAGAGCAATCAAGGCACACTTGAAGCAAAAGCCATCTCCTCTTTCTGGCAGTGCTTTAGAAGAAGCAGGAACACATTTTTCTGCAACTGAACGCCGTGCAGATGAAGCATCTCGCTCTGTAACTACATGGTTAAAATGTCACTACATGCATCAGCATTTAGGTGAAGAATTTGTTGGGGTTATTTCAGCTGTTGCTGAGTTTGGTCTATTTGTAACCTTA
The DNA here is from genome assembly GCF_059515905.1 of Acinetobacter sp. FY731. Classification (NCBI taxonomy): domain Bacteria; kingdom Pseudomonadati; phylum Pseudomonadota; class Gammaproteobacteria; order Moraxellales; family Moraxellaceae; genus Acinetobacter; species Acinetobacter sp. FY731. Next base: position 65,401 of record NZ_JCAKNB010000002.1, read on the forward strand.
AAAGACTTATATGTAGATGGCATGATTCATGTCAGCCAATTGGGCGATGACTTCTTTGTTTTCGATCAAGCAAGTCAAAGCTTGGTGGGACAAAGTCGTGGTCAAACATTTAGCTTAGGCGATGAAGTGAAAATTAAAGTTGCAGCAGTAAACTTAGAAAATCGTAAGATTGACTTTGAATTGCTTCAACAATTAACCCACGCAGGTCGAACTATTCGTAGCCGTGCTCCACGAGTTGCAGCGAAAGCCCCAACTCAAACGAAAGAAGAAGTATTTGGCGAACGTCCAAAAGCAGTTTTAAGTGAAGATGGTGAGAAACCTCTTCGCAAGAAAAAAGCCAAAGGACAACCGAGTTCGTATACGAAAAAGCCAATTAAAAAATCGGCGGAGAAAATAGAAAAAGCGAAGGCAAAGAAAAAAGCCAAAGCAAAAAAGAAAAAATCTAATGCGAAAGCAAAAACAGAGTAATTCTTAAAACGGAAAAGAGCGCTTAGGCGCTCTTTTTTTATCTGAAAAAAATTAAATAAAAATGCTTCTGAGTTATTAATTAGCGTAAAGCATAGAAATCTTCTTGATTTATCTTCTCACTGCCCTTACATCTACTACTAACTTAAAAAATTTATGGCGCATTGCGATGACTTTAGAAAAGGTAACTTTGCCAGTACCACAGTTCGATCAAATTACACTTGAATCATTAAAACAAAATATTGAAAACACCATTCAACAAGGACAAAGCTTCTTAAAAAATCTTACAGAAGTTCCTACTTCAACAACTGAACAACTCGCAACGCTCGACCAAATTGACGCACTTGAAAACAATATGAGTGAAGCATGGGGTGTTTTATCTCACTTAAACGCAGTGATGAACAATACAGAAACACGTGAAGTTTACCAAGCATTACTTCCTGCTTTAAGTGAATACTACACAGCGCTTGGTCAGCACACTGCGCTTTATCAAACTTACCAACACGTACATGATTCTGCCGATTTTTCAGCACTTTCAGAAGCACAACAAAGTGCTATTAAGCTTGCTTTACGCGATTTCAAACTTTCAGGTGTTGCTTTAGAAGGCGAAGCGAAAAAACGCTATGCAGAAATTTCAGCTCGTTTATCACAGCTTTCATCTGACTTTTCAAATCATGTGTTAGATGCAACCCAAGCGTACTTTAAAGCACTTTCAGAAGATCAACTCAAAGGCTTACCACAAAGCAGTATTGAACTCTTAAAGCAATATGGTCAACAGCGTGAATTAGAACAAGCCGTTGCTACTTTAGATATTCCATCTTATTTAGCAATTATGACGTATGCCGAAAATCGTGAATTACGTGAAGAGCTTTATAAAGCCTACACAACACGCGCATCGGAAATGAGTGATCATCCTGAATTTGACAATACAACGGTAATGGAAGAAATTCTAAGCCTGCGTCAAGAAATGGCACAGCTTTTAGGTTTCCAAAACTATGCCGAACTTTCGCTTGCAAGCAAAATGGCACCCGATGTTGAAACTGTAGATAAGTTCCTCATCGATTTAGCTGAACATGCTCGAGCACCTGCCGAAAAAGAAATTGCGGAATTAAAAGCAATTGCATCAGAAGATGGCATTACAAACTTAGAACCTTGGGATACTACTTACTATTCAGAAAAACTGAAAGTTCAACAATTCAACTTATCTCAAGAAGCGTTAAAGCCATACTTCCCTGCACCTAAAGTCTTGCAAGGTTTGTTTAGCATTGTGAACCGCCTTTACGGTATTAATATCGTAGAACGCCAAGCACCAGTTTGGCATGAGGATGCACATTATTACGAACTAGAAGATCACGGTAAAGTTGTAGGTGGATTCTACTTTGACTTATATGCTCGTAGCGGTAAACGTGGTGGTGCATGGATGAGTGGTTTCCGTTCTCGTATGCAAACAAATAACGGCTTACAGAACCCAATTTGCTACATGGTATGTAACTTTACCCCACCTGTAGGTGATCAACCTGCTTTATTAACACATGATGAAGTCATCACCCTTTTCCATGAATTTGGACATGGCTTACATCACATGCTGACAGAAGTCGATAATATTTCGGTTGCTGGTACACATGGTGTTGCATGGGATGCTGTTGAACTTCCAAGCCAATTTATGGAGTTTTGGGCTTGGGATCATGAAAGTCTAGATTTACTGAGCGAACATATCGAAACCAAAGAAACTTTATCTAAAGAACTTTTAAAAGCCCTGTTAGATGCACGTTTCTTCCAATCTGGCATGCAAACCCTGCGTCAAATTGAATTCGCTTTATTCGACTTAAACATTCATAAAGCCAATCCTGCTTTAAATGCGATGAGTATCCAAGCCACAATGGATGATATTCGTCACAAATATTCTGTTGCGCCGACAACATCATATAATCGCTTCCAACACGGGTTTAGCCATATTTTTGCAGGCGGATATGCAGCAGGTTATTATTCATACAAATGGGCTGAAGTACTAGCGAGTGATGCATTTGACCGTTTCGAACAAGATGGTATTTTTAATACAGAGACAGGAAAACAGTTCAGAGCTTCTATTCTAGCAGTCGGCGGAAAAGATCAAGCACTTGATGCATTTATCAATTTCCGTAAACGTGAGCCTAAAATTGATGCACTATTGCGTCATCAGGGTTGGACGAAAGCCTAGTAAAATCTTAAACTACTAGTCTTAGTTTAAATTTAGGTAAGTATGATGACTATTAAGCGTCGTTTCATCGCTGGTGCAAAATGTCCAAAATGTCAGGCTTTAGATCGTATTGTCATGCTTACTTCTGGTGAAAATGAGTGGATAGAATGTATTGATTGTGGTTATAGTGAGAACCGACCGACTCATATAGATGAGCCTGAAGTTCCCGCTATTCCAGATGATATTGGCGTAATACAATTCAAACCACGTCAAAAATAATAATAGGATTAATCACATGGCAATAAGAGAAAGAAATAGCTCAAAAGTTTTATGGGGAATTATTGGTCTTCTAATTTTAATTGTTGCTAGTGCCTTTGCCTATTTCAACTTTGCAAAAAGTGACGTTAAAAAGATACCTAATACTTCAACACCCGCTTCAGAAGTGATTGCTACAAGTGAACCTGCACCACCAGCAAGCGAAGTCACTCTTACGGAAACGAGCACCTCAACTTTAATTTCAGAAGATATTTTAAAAGAAGCCATCCCTGAAAATGCATCTTTAGCAAAAGAAGAAGTTGCTAAACTTAAAGACATTCAAAACCAACTCAAAGATCAAGAAACTATTTTAAAAGAACAACATGCCGATGCAGACCAACTCATTGAGCTAAAAGAAGAGCAAATAAAACTGCTTGAGGCACAACTTGCTGAATCGCAATAAATTATCAATTTTATCTAATTCGGCTAGAATGGTGAAAACTCATCCTAGCCATTTTTTATGTCCAGCATTTCATCAAAGCAAGACTTATCTAAAGCAATCTTTTGTTTAACCTGTTCTGCACTGCTTTTTTCACTCATGGGAGTCTGCATTCGCTACGCCTCCCATACAGTTGATAACGCAACAGTTGTGTTCTTTAGAAATGTTGTTGGTCTATTTATTTTTATCCCATTTATCATCAAATACGGTACCCCCTTTTTCAAAACAGATAAGCTTTGGATGCATACTTGGCGATCAATTGTTGGCTTAATGGCAATGTATGGTTTTTTCTACGCGATTGCACATTTAAAACTATCTAATGCTATGGTTTTTTCTTATTCATCCCCAATTTTCATTCCACTGATTGCATGGCTATTCTTAAAAGAAAAAATAACAAAGGCAATGCTTATAGCTGCAACTATCGGATTATTTGGCGTACTTTGTGTAGCAAAACCCGATTCAGGTCTATTTAATTTACTCTCTATTATTGGGATTTTATCTAGTTTTTTAGCTGCAATGGCATTTGTGACCGTTCGTGCATTAACAGCAACTGAACCACCAGAACGAATTGTTTTCTACTTTTGCTTTTTTGGCACAATAATCTCATCTATCCCGATGTTCTTTGTTTGGCGTCTATATACTTATACAGAACTCGGTTATTTAGTTTGCGCGGGGATTCTTGCAAATATTAGTCAAATTTTTATGTCTAATGCTTACAAACTCGCACCTGTAGGTCAAATTGGACCCGTCAATTATGTTGCAATTATTTTTGCAGGAATTTGGGGATATTTATTTTGGCACGAACTGCCCGACATCTATAGCATAATTGGCTTTGTATTAATTTTGTCTGCCATTTTACTTTGTAGCCCATTCATTCAAAAAAAGCTTTAAGCAGTTAGAAATAGACAAAAAAAAGTAGCATTGCGACGGTTCTGCACATGCTACTTATAAACTGGTCAGCCAATCACTCAGCTATTTGTTTAAAATAATGAATAAGATAAAAATTTAAATTAATATTGCTCTCTAGGTCTTAATTTATATTGAAATTAAATAACATCATATAAAAATTGTCTAACAATGCTTATTTTTTACATGATTTTTATTTTAATACCGATAATATTTTTAAATTTTTCCACTGCATACGATTAAGCTGATCAAACCAAATAACAAATGATTTACAGTCAGAATCTTTTAATTGGATAACTATATACAATTGATGATTTAAAATATTTTGGATTTTAACTCTATATATTTTCTTATTATTTTTAAATTTCAAACTCCAAACAGCGTCATCTAAATATGCAAAATATTCTATTTCTTGTTTTTGATTGAAGAAGAAAAATGAAAGAAGTAAAAGTACTACAGCGATAATAAAAAATAGAATACTTAATACTTGATATAGAATGAAAATAATTAAGAGAATAATCACAAATTGAAACACAATCGAAAACCGACTGTGTTTCAGGTGAAATTCTTTATGAACCATGCACGTAGAACTTTAACTTTTTAATAAAATCTTTAAGCTCTGGACGTGGTGGCTCAGAAACCTCCATAAACCAATCTAAAAGATCTGGATCTTCTTGATCAACAAGTTCATTGAACATTTGCTTCTCTTCAGCATCTGCTTTCAAATAATAGTTTTTTACATACGGATCAAAATAAACATCAATTTCTTTCAAGCCACGACGTGCACGGTAAATTACCTTACGTTCTTCTAAGCTAATATCTTCAGTCATCGTTTTACCCAAAATACATGTATTTTAATAAACTCTAGTGTACCCTAGCCCTTCAAAAGTTTCGATGGCTTTATCACAATCCCCAACACTTTTCACTGCTACATCTACCATCTAGTTAAACTTTAAATTTGAGCACACCATCTTCAAATTTTGCATGTTTATATGTTTTTCTATCCGCCAAAAAATTATTGGTTACTTGCCAAGGCGCAAATTTCCCCTGTTTTGGCAGTACACTAGATGCGCGAGCAATATAACCCGATGACATTTTCCCCATAATCGTTTCACCTGTTATTGCATCGGGCTGTTTAGCTGCCACTACGCTTTTATAATGATTTTCACTCATATAATTAAACAAGCGACATAAATACTCAGATGCAATATCCACCTTTAATGTCCATGAAGCATTAATGTAACCAATCATCATAAACATATTTGGTACATCACTCACCATTACACCCTGATATAACATCGTCTCTGAGGTATCAATCATTCGACCATCTGTACTTGCTTGAATACCACCCAGCACCTGAATATTCAGTCCTGTTGCAACCACAATAATATCTGCATCAAGATGTTTACCCGATTTTATTTGAATACCATTTACTGTAAATTGATCAATCTCATCCGTTTCAATATCTGCTTTATCTGTTTTCAATACTTCAAATAAATCTCCATCAGGCACCACACATAAACGCTGCTCCCAAGGATTATATGTTGGCGTAAAGTGTTTGATATCGACTTTACCTTCAAGGTTTTTCTGAATATCTTTCAATAGAAAATGTTTAAGTAGTTTTGGGTATTTTTGAGCGAGCACATAAACTAAACGCTGCATACCAATATTTCTTGCTCGTGTAAGCATATATGCATACTTAGTAGGGACAACTTTACTTAACTTCGTATAAAGCACATCTAATGCAGGAATGGATGCAATATAAGTTGGCGAACGTTGTAGCATCGTTACATGAGCCGCCCCACCTTTAACCATTGCAGGTACAATTGTAATTGCCGTTGCACCACTACCAATAACAACAATTTTTTTATTCTTATAATCTAAATTTTCAGGCCATAATTGTGGATGAATTAGCTGCCCTTTAAACTCATCCTGACGATCGAATTCTGGCTGATATGGTTGATCATAGTGATAATAACCAGTACAACCCACAAAATATTTTGCTTCAATATCTTGTATTTCACCAAGATTATTTTGAATTATGACTAACCACTTTTGAAGAGAAGAATCGAAATTTGCTTTAACAACCTCATGATTAAACTGAATATAACGATCTAATTGATATTCTTCGACTACATCTAATAGATATTTCTGAATAGAAGCACCATCAGCCAAAATACTTTTTCTAGTCCATGGCTTAAAGCTATAACCAAATGTAGTCATGTCAGAGTCTGAACGAATTCCAGGGTATTTAAACAAATCCCAAGTACCACCGATACGCTCACGTTTCTCTAGAATACTAAATTTTAATTGTGGACAAGACTTTAATAGATGAACAGCTAAACCAAGCCCAGAAATACCTGCACCTACAATTAAGATATCTAGTGATTTCACGATAATGCCCAAAATTAAATTTAAATCCAAAATACAATTTGACAATATAAAATGTCAATTTAACATTTGTTTAATATCAAAATTTAAGCATAAAAAAAGCCGGTTAAAAACCGGCTTTTTCTAAGAACAACTGAAGCTATTCTTACGAAATTATTTAACTTCGCGATCTACAAGCTCAACATAAGCCATTGGCGCAGCATCACCTGCACGGAAGCCTGCTTTAAGCACACGTAGATAACCGCCGTTACGTTCTTTGTAACGAGGGCCAAGAACGGTAAATAATTTACCAACAGTTGCTGCTGAACGAGTACGAGCAAACGCCAAACGACGGTTTGCTACTGTATCGACTTTAGCTAAAGTGATTAAAGGCTCAGCTACACGACGTAATTCTTTAGCTTTAGGAACAGTAGTTTTAATTAACTCATGTTCGAACAAAGAATTAGCCATGTTTTGGAACATCGCTTTACGATGACTGCTTGTACGGCCTAATTTCACACCACTATTACGATGACGCATGGTGATAGTCCTACTTAATTAACGGCTACGATAGGCAAAGCGATCGTCCATACGGAGACTAGCCGGTGGCCAGTTCTCTAAACGCATGCCGAGTTGCAAGCCTTTTGAAGCCAGAACATCTTTAATCTCAGTCAACGATTTTTTACCTAAGTTAGGAGTTTTTAACAACTCAACTTCAGTACGTTGAACAAGATCACCGATGTAGTAAATATTTTCTGCTTTCAAACAGTTAGCAGAACGAACAGTAAGCTCTAGATCATCTACTGGACGAAGCAAGATTGGGTCAACTTCTTCACGAGGCTCTTGAGCAACTGGAGCTTGATCTTTCTGAAGATCAACAAAAATTGCAATTTGTTGTTGCAAAATTGTTGCCGCTTTGCGGATCGCTTCTTCTGGATCTACTGTACCATTTGTTTCAAGATCAATGATCAGCTTATCAAGGTCAGTACGTTGTTCTACACGCGCATTTTCTACGATGTAAGACACACGTTTGATCGGGCTATAAGAAGCATCTAATTGTAAGCGACCTACAGGGCGAGTTTCGCCTTCAGGGAAGCGTGAATCAGAAGTTTCATAACCACGGCCTTGAGAAACTTTCAAGCGCATTTTTAAAGAGCCAGAAGCACTAAGAGTACCGATCAAGTGTTCAGGGTTAACCACTTCAACATTATGAGGTAAACGAAGGTCAGCGGCAGTTACGTCGCCAGGACCTTGTTTCTCTAATGTCAAATAAGCTTCATTTTGATCGAACAGCTTAATAGACAATCCTTTTAGGTTCAGCAAGAGCTCGACGATGTCCTGCTGCAAGCCTTCCAAGGTACTGTACTCGTGCTCAACACCCTCAATTTCAACTTCTACCACAGCAGCGCCAGGCAAAGAAGAAAGAAGGATGCGACGTAAAGCATTACCAAGAGTATGACCAAAGCCACGCTCTAATGGTTCTAGAATAACTTTTGCCGAGGTCCCGCTAACCGCTTCGACCTTGATCGCTTGCGGAGTTAGAAACTCATTTGCAGTACGCGTCATTATTGCTACCTCAAGGATTATTTAGAATACAATTCTACAATCAAGCTTTCGTTGATTTCAGCAGGTAAATCAGAACGATCTGGTGCAGCTTTAAACGTACCTTCCAGTTTAGAATGGTCAATTTCCATCCAAGCAGGAATACCACGTTGAGCAGCTAATTCAATTGCGTTTTTAATACGTAATTGTTGTTTAGCACCTTCGTGAACTGCGATCACATCGCCCGCTTTAACTTGGATTGACGCGATGTTAACACGACGACCATTTAAAGTGATTGAGCGGTGAGATACAAGCTGACGAGCTTCTGCACGTGTAGAACCAAAACCCATGCGATAAACAACGTTATCTAGGCGGCTTTCAAGCAATTTCAACAAGTTTTCACCAGTTGCGCCTTTAACACGAGCAGCTTCTTTATAGTAATTACTAAATTGACGCTCTAAAACACCGTACATACGACGTACTTTTTGTTTTTCACGTAATTGTAGTGAGTACTCAGATTGTTTGCTACCACGAGCCCCGCCATGTTGGCCAGGAGCTTTAGCATGTTTTTTAGTCTTAACATCAAACGGTTTAACGCCTGATTTAAGTTGCAGGTCTGTCCCTTCGCGGCGAGAGAGTTTGCATTTTGGACCAATATAACGAGCCATGAATGTTTCTCCTTACACGCGACGTTTTTTAGGTGGACGGCAACCGTTGTGCGGAATTGGCGTCACATCGGTAATGCTGTTAATTTTATAACCCACTGCACCTAAAGCACGAACCGCAGACTCACGACCAGGACCAGGACCTTTTACAAGGACGTCCAAGTTTTTCAAACCGTAATCTAAAGCAGCTTTACCAGCAACTTCAGCAGCTACCTGAGCAGCAAACGGTGTTGATTTACGTGATCCACGGAAGCCTTGTCCACCAGAGGTAGCCCAAGCCAGTGCATTACCTTGACGATCGGTAATAGTCACAATGGTGTTATTAAAAGAAGCGTGAATGTGTGCAACACCTTCAGAGACGGTACGAGTGACCTTCTTGCGTGTGCGAGTATCTTTAGCCATCTTTTAGCTTCCAGAAATCTTATTTCTTAATAGGTTTGCGCGGACCTTTACGGGTACGAGCGTTAGTTTTAGTGCGTTGTCCGCGGACAGGCAAGCTGCGACGATGACGAAGACCGCGGTAGCAGCCTAAATCCATTAAACGTTTAATGTTCATGGAAATTTCGCGACGTAAATCACCTTCGGTCGGAACCTTAGCAACTTCTGCACGAATCGCATCAAGCTGAGCGTCATCTAATTCACGGATCTTAGTAGTCGTTGCAATACCAGCTGCAGCCAAAATAGACTTAGCAGTATGGCGACCAATACCAAAGATGTACGTTAGAGAGATAACAGCATGCTTGTTATCCGGAATGTTTACACCGGCAATACGAGCCATTCAATTTTCTCCAAAAAGGCAATTGAGATAATCAACCGCCCCACAAAAATCTTGAGGGGCGGATAATAACCTAATTAGCCTACTGAAATCAACAGGTCTTGATTAGATTAACCTTGACGCTGCTTATGACGAGGTTCAGCGCTACAAATTACGCGAATAACCCCATTACGACGGATAACTTTACAGCTACCACAAATTTTCTTTACAGAAGCTTGTACTTTCATGATGAAACCTCTAAGTGCGCTTATCCCTTAGGATGAGCAGTCGTTTTTCTCATTAATGTCTGATTATCATATTGGTGAGAAGTAAGATGGGCTTGAAGCTGAGCCATAAAGTCCATCACAACGACTACTACAATTAACAAAGAAGTACCACCTAAATGGAAAGGGATACCAAATGAACTTTGTAAAATCATCGGCATTAAGCAGATGACTGTAATGTAGATTGCACCAATAAAAGTCAAACGATTAAGAATATGATCTAAGTAACGAGCAGTTTGCTCACCTGGGCGTATACCAGGTACATAAGCTCCGCTGCGTTTCAAGTTCTCTGCAACTTCTTTAGGGCTAAATTGTAAAGCCGTATAAAAATAACAGAAAAAGATAATTAACGCACCAAAGAGCACCAAATACAACGGTTGTCCAGGCGACAGAACTAATGCTAATTCTTGTAAGCCACGCTTAATAAAACCAGCGTTTGCATCAGAACTTCCTACCCATTGTCCTAAGCTCGCAGGGAACAATAACAATGAGCTTGCAAAGATTGCAGGAATAACACCAGCCATATTAATTTTTAATGGCAAATGTGTCTGTTGCGCTGTAAATACACGACGTCCCTGTTGTTTCTGTGCGTAGTTTACTGGAATACGACGTTGCGCTTTCTCAATAAATACAATTGCAGCAAGTACACCTAATGATATAAGTGCAAATACAGCCAAACCAATCAAAGTCATTTGACCGTTTTCAACAGAAGTGAACGATTGCAGAACCATATTTGGTAACCCTGCAACAATACCAGCGAAGATGATCATGGAAATACCATTACCAACACCACGCTCAGTAATCTGCTCACCCAACCACATAAGGAACATTGTGCCAGCAACTAACGATGTTATTGCTGGTACATAGAATGCCAATCCATTAGTCAAAGTAATACCTTGACTAATAAGACCTGCACACATACCTGTAGCCTGCACAAAAGCAAGCAACAACGTACCTTGACGTGTGTACTGATTTATTTTGCGTTTACCTTGCTCGCCTTCTTTTTTCAAAGCTTCAAGCGAAGGTACTACCGTAGACATTAACTGCACAATAATCGATGCAGAAATATACGGCATAATGCCTAATGCAAGAATAGACATTCGCTCTAATGCACCACCTGAGAACGTGTTAAACAAACCAAGGATAGTACCTTGGTTTGCATTAAAAAGGTTCTCAAGGGCAGCATTATTGATACCCGGTACTGGAATATGCGCTCCTAGTCGAAAAACCAACAAAGCACCAATGAGGAACATCATTCGGCGAATAATTTCACGATATTTCACATGAAATGGTTGACCTTTCATCATGTTTACATGACCTGAAGAACTAGGAGTCATAGACACTGGGGATTACTCCTCGACTTTACCGCCAGCAGCTTCAAGAGCAGCTTTAGCGCCTTTAGTCAATGCAACACCTTGTACAGTGAAAGCACGAGTAATTTCACCAGAAAGTACGATACGTGCACGAATCATGTCTTTACGAACAACATTCGCCGCTTTTAAAGTTTCAAGTGAAACGATATCACCTTCAACTTTAGAAAGCTCAGATAAACGTACTTCAGCAGTTTTCAAAGCGATTTGGCTAGTGAAACCGAATTTAGGTAAACGACGATACAACGCAGTTTGACCACCTTCAAATCCAGCACGTACACCGCCACCAGAGCGTGAAGTTTGACCTTTCACACCACGGCCACCGGTTTTACCAACACCAGAACCAATACCACGACCTTTACGCAAATTGTCGCGTTTTGCACCTTCTGCAGGCGCAAGTTCATTTAAACGCAGAGTCATGGCTTACTCCTCTACACTAACCATATAGTAGACTTGGTTGATCATACCACGGTTAGAAGGCGTATCTTGCACTTCTACAGTATGACCAATACGACGCAGACCTAAACCTTGCAAGCTAAGCTTGTGATTTTTCAAGCGATGAGCTGAAGATTTAGTCTGGGTAACTTTAATCGTTTTCATGATTGATTACCCTTGAATTTGTGCTACTGTCAAACCACGTTTCGCAGCGACTTTCTCAGGAGAAGTCATATCACGCAAACCGTTAAAAGTTGCGTTTACTACGTTAGCAGCATTGGTAGAGCCATAACATTTAGTCAATACGTTACGTACGCCAACAGCTTCTAAAACTGCACGCATAGCGCCACCAGCAATTACACCAGTACCTTCAGAAGCAGGTTGCATGTAAACGCGGCTTGCACCGTGACGAGCATTGATAGGATGCTGAACAGTACCATCAACTAGATCAACTGTAATCATGTTGCGACGAGCAGCTTCTAGTGCTTTAGAAATAGCAGCTGGAACTTCACGTGCTTTACCACGACCAAAACCTACACGACCATTACCATCACCCACAACAGTTAATGCTGTGAAAGAGAAGATACGACCACCCTTAACAACTTTGGCTACACGATCAACGGCAACCAGCTTTTCAACAAGACCTTCGTTTTGTTCAACTTTAGCCATGATTAGAACTCCAAACCGTTTTCACGAGCAGCATCAGCCAAGGCTTTGATACGACCATGATATTTAAAACCAGAACGGTCAAATGCAACTTTAGTTACACCAGCAGCTTTCGCACGCTCTGCAATTAAAGCACCAACTTGTTGGGCTGCATTTACGTTACCAGTTGTACCAGCACGTAGAGTAGCATCTAAAGTAGAAGCTTGAGCTAATACTTTGCCACCATCTGCTGAGATAACTTGAGCATAGATGTGACGCGGAGTGCGGTTTACACACAAACGAGTCGCACCCAATGCACGAATGTGCAAGCGTGTGCTTTTCGCACGACGCAAACGGGATTGTTTCTTTTCGTTCATAAGAACCTCGCGCCTTATTTCTTCTTAGCTTCTTTACGAAGTACAACTTCGTCAGAATAACGAACACCTTTACCTTTATAAGGCTCAGGAGGACGGTAACCACGAATCTCAGCAGCTACTTGACCTAAAGCTGCTTTATCAGCAGATTTAAGAACAATTTCAGTAGCAGTTGGAGTTTCTGCAGTCACACCTTCAGGAAGGTTGTAATCGATCGGGTGAGAGAAACCAAGGTTAAGGTTAATAACATTACCTTTAACCGCAGCTTTATAACCAACACCGATAAGTTGCAACTTACGTTCGAAACCTTCGCTAACACCTTTAACAAGGTTGTTAAGCACAGCGCGAGCAGTACCAGCTTGCATCCAAGAATCTTTAGATTCTTTAACTGGAGCAACAACTAGAGTACCGTCTTCCTGTTTAAGCTCGACCAGCGCATGCAGGTTGAAAGACAATGTACCTTTGCTGCCTTTCACTTCGACCTGCCGGCCGTTCTGAGTAACTGTTACACCGTTAGGCACAGTTACTGGGGCTTTAGCCACACGAGACATGAGGAATCACCTATTAAGAAACAAAAGCAATAACTTCACCACCGATACCTGCAGCACGTGCAGCGCGATCAGTCATGATGCCTTTGCTTGTAGAAACAATTGCAATACCCAAACCTTGCTTAACGCTAGGAAGTGCATCTTTACCGCGGTATTGGCGAAGACCTGGACGGCTTACGCGCTTAACAGTATCGATAACTGGCTTGCCTTCGAAATATTTTAAAGTCAAAGTAAGTGTTGCTTTGCCTTCAGCATCAGCAACAGCTACGTCTGCAATGTAACCTTCTTGTTGAAGAACATTAGCAATCGCAACTTTTAACTTTGAGTTTGGCATAGAAACAGTTTGTTTCTTAGCCATTTGTGCGTTACGAACACGTGTTAACATGTCGGCAACGGTATCTTGCATACTCATTTATAGTGCTCCTTACCAGCTTGCCTTAACAACGCCCGGCACATCACCTTGCATTACTGTATCACGTAATTTGTTACGGCTTAGACCGAACTTACGGAAGTAACCATGAGGACGACCAGTTAAACCACAGCGGTTACGTAGACGTACTGGAGACGCATTACGTGGTAATGCTTGAAATTTCATCATCGCTTCGAAACGTTCTTCGTCTGATGCATTTACGTTTGCGATAATTGCTTTTAATTCAGCACGTTTCGCAGCGTATTTAGCAACAGTAGCTTCGCGTTTCAATTCGCGATTAATCATACCTTTCTTAGCCATATCGACCTCTTATTTGAACGGGAAGCCGAATGCACGCATAAGCGCACGGCCTTCGTCATCAGTGCGAGCAGTCGTAGTGATGGTAATATCCATACCACGAATACGGTCAATCTTATCAAAATCGATTTCAGGGAACATGATTTGTTCCTTAAGACCCATTGAGTAGTTACCACGACCGTCGAATGATTTCGCAGAGAAACCACGGAAGTCACGGATACGAGGGATCGCGATAGAGATCAAACGGTCTAAGAATTCGTACATACGTTCGCCGCGTAAAGTAACTTTACAACCAATCGGCCAACCATCACGGATTTTGAAACCAGCGATTGATTTGCGAGCTAATGTAAGAACTGGTTTTTGACCAGCAATAGCTTGCATGTCAGCTAAAGCGCCATCTAACAATTTCTTGTCAGCTGAAGCTGCACCAACACCCATGTTAATGGTAATTTTAGTAATGCGTGGAATATCCATCACATTCTTAAGAGCTAAAGTTTCTTGTAACTGAGCCTTAAGTTCGTCGTTATAACGTGTTTTAAGTCTGGCCATAGCCTTTTCAACCTATTACTTCGCTACCGCCACTGATTCACCATTTGATTTGTAAACGCGAGTTTTCGCGCCATCAATCACTTGGTAACCAACACGGTCAGCCTTTTGGGTTGTAGCATTAAAAATTGCCACGTTAGAGATATGAAGCGAAGCTTCTTGTGTAACTACAGCGCCTTCAGCACCTGTTGCACGGTTAGGCTTTTGATGCTTCTTAACCAAGTTCAAGCCTTCAACTAGAACACGGTCATTTGAAACAGACAAAACAGAACCCTGTTTGCCTTTTTCTTTACCTGCGATCACAATTACTTGATCGCCCTTTTTAATCTTAGCCATGATCGCCTCTTATAGTACTTCAGGAGCCAATGAAATAATTTTCATGAACTGTTCAGTACGAAGTTCACGAGTCACTGGTCCGAAAATACGAGTTGCAATCGGCGCTTTGTTCGTATTTAAGATAACAGCAGCGTTATCATCAAAACGGATTACAGAACCGTCTGGACGACGGATGCCGAACTTAGTACGAACAACTACAGCATTCATCACGTCGCCTTTTTTAACACGACCACGTGGAATAGCTTCTTTTACAGTAACTTTAATAATGTCGCCAACAGAAGCATAACGACGATGTGAACCACCTAGTACTTTAATACATTGTACGCGGCGAGCACCACTGTTGTCTGCTACGTCTAGCATACTTTCGGTTTGAATCATTGCCCTACTCCAAAACCGAGCATCACCGGTCGCAAATTCGAAAGGCTCAAAGAGTACTCGAATTTGACCGATGATGCAACAAGAACGTTAATTACTCAGCTGCAGCTTCAATAACTTCAACTAAAGTCCATGACTTAGTTTTAGACATTGGGCGGCATTCTTTGATGGTTACAACGTCGCCAAGTTTAGCTGTGTTGCTCTCATCATGAGCGTGTAATTTTGTTGAACGGCGGATTAATTTGCCATACAACGGGTGTTGAACGCGGCGTTCGATAAGAACAACGATAGATTTGTCCATCTTGTCGCTTACTACTTTGCCTGTTAACGTGCGAACTGTTTGCTCACTCATTGTGCGTTCCCCTGTTTTTCGGTAAGGAGGGTCTTGATACGAGCAATTGTCTTACGAGTAAGCGCAACTTCGTGCGATTTACCCAATTGACCAGTTGCTTTCGCCATACGAAGACGGAATTGGTTCAACTGTTGCTCATCAAGCAAAGCTGTCAATTCTTCTACCGACTTTTCACGTAGATCTTTAGTTTTCATTACATTACCGTCCGAGTCACGATAGTGGTTTTAAACGGAAGTTTAGCAGCTGCAAGCGTGAACGCTTCGCGAGCCAATTCTTCGTTAACACCATCAATTTCGTACAAGACTTTACCTGGTTTGATTTGGCAAACCCAGTATTCCACAGAACCTTTACCTTTACCCATACGAACTTCTAATGGTTTTTCAGTAATTGGCTTGTCTGGGAAAACACGGATAAAGATCTTACCACCACGTTTAATACGACGGCTGATTGTACGACGCGCTGCTTCAATTTGACGCGCAGTCATTTGACCACGTTCAATTGATTTAAGTGCAATTGTACCGAAAGATACAGTGCTACCGCGATGTGCTAAACCAGTGTTACGGCCTTTTTGCACTTTGCGGAATTTAGTACGTTTAGGTTGCAACATGGATTATTCTCCTTTTTCAGCAGAACGATCATTGCGACGACCACGACGCTCTTGACCTTCACCACGACCGCGACCGCGTTTAGCTGGACGTTCTTCAGCAGGAGCAGGGTTCATGACTTGTTTCATGCCACCTAAAATCTCACCACGGAATACCCAAACTTTAACACCGATCGTACCGTAAGTAGTCTCAGCACGAACTGATGAGTAATCAATGTCAGCACGTAGAGTATGCAAAGGTACACGACCTTCACGATACCATTCTGTACGAGCAATCTCAGCACCGCCTAAACGACCTGAAACTTCAACTTTGATACCTTTAGCACCAGCACGCATAGAGTTTTGTACCGCACGCTTCATAGCACGACGGAACATAACACGCTTTTCTAATTGTGAAGCAATACCTTCAGCAACTAAACGAGCATCTAAATCTGGACGGTCGATTTCGTTGATACTTACTTGCGCAGGAACACCCATAATAGATGTTAATTCGCGTTGTAATTTCTCAATATCTTCGCCTTTTTTACCGATAACGATACCAGGACGTGCAGTGCTAATAGTAATTTTAGCAGCGCCCGTAGGACGTTCGATAAGAATATTGCTAATCATTGCATTCTTAAGTTTTTTGTTCAAAAACTCACGAACTTGCAAATCTTTAAGCAAGTATTCAGCGTATTGTTTCGGACTCGCATACCAATTAGCGTTATGACGTTTCACAACACCTAGGCGGATACCGATTGGATGAACCTTCTGACCCATATCAAACCCCTACCTTAACGGTAATGTGACAAGTACGCTTAGTAATACGATCTGCACGGCCTTTAGCACGTGGCAAAATACGCTTAAGGCTAGTGCCTTCATCAACGTAAATCGTAGAAACTTTAAGATCGTCAACATCTAAACTGTTATTGTGTTCAGCGTTTGCGATTGCAGATTCCAATGCTTTTTTAACTAAAACTGCAGCTTTTTTGTTGCTGAAGTTTAAGATATTAAGCGCGTGAGCAACTGATTTGCCACGGATTAAATCTGCAACTAAACGTGTTTTTTGTGCCGAGATAGCGGCACCGCGTAATTTAGCAGTAACTTCCATCATAGCACCTTAACGTTTAGACTTCTTGTCAACACCGTGACCACGATAGGTACGAGTTGGCGCGAATTCACCGAGTTTATGACCAACCATGTGTTCAGATACAATCACTGGAACATGGTTACGACCATTATGGACAGAAATTGTTAAACCAACAAAATCTGGGAGGATCATCGAACGACGCGACCAAGTTTTGATCGGCTTACGGTTATTAGCCGCGATAGCCGCTTCAACCTTAGCGAACAAGTGCGCATCGACGAATGGGCCTTTTTTCAGAGAACGAGGCATTGTCAGATTCCTTTACTTGTTACTTAACGCGACGGTCGCGAATGATCATCTTAGTCGTACGCTTATTGGTACGTGTTTTGTACCCTTTAGCTTTTTGACCCCATGGGCTTACAGGTTGAATACCTTTGTTACGCCCTTCACCACCACCATGTGGATGGTCAACTGGGTTCATCGCCATACCACGAACGGTAGGACGAACACCACGCCAGCGTGATGCACCAGCTTTACCTAGTGAACGTAAGTTGCTTTCTTGGTTAGAAACTTCACCAAGAACTGCACGACATTCAACGTGTACTTTACGCATTTCGCCTGAACGTAAGCGAATGATTGCGTAAGAACCGTCACGACCCAACAATTGAGCAGAAGTACCAGCAGAACGTACTAATTGTGCGCCTTTACCGATTTTAAGCTCGATGTTGTGAAGAGTAGAACCGATTGGCATGTTGCGAAGTGGCAAGCAGTTACCTGGACGAATTGGAGCATCGTTACCAGACTGTACTTGATCACCAGCGCGAAGGCCTTTAGGTGCAATAATATAACGACGCTCACCGTCAGCATACAATACAAGTGCAATGTGTGCAGTACGGTTAGGATCGTATTCAATACGTTCAACTACAGCAGGAATGCCATCTTTGTTACGTTTAAAGTCAACAAGACGGTAGTGCTGCTTATGACCGCCACCAACGTGACGAGTCGTAATGTGACCGTTATTGTTACGACCACCAGTACGTTTTTTAGCTTCAACCAACGGAGAGTAAGGAGCACCTTTATGTAGATGGCTGTGAACAACCTTCTCTACAAAGCGGCGTCCTGGTGACGTTGGCTTACATTTTTGAATAGGCATAATTCTCGTCCTTATTCCGCTGCGCTTTCAGCGGTATCGCCCAAGTCAGCCATTTCAACATCTTGGCCAGCTTTCAGGGTGACGTATGCTTTTTTAACATCAGAACGACGTCCTAATGTTTTACCAAAGCGTTTAGTCTTACCTTTAGTGATAGTCGTGTTAACTTTAACAACTTCCACACCAAACAATTGTTCTACTGCTTTTTTGATTTCAAGTTTGTTAGCGCCTAAAGCAACTTTAAAAACTTGAACACCAGCAGTTTCACCTAAAACTTGTGCTTTTTCTGAAAATACAGGTCCTTGTAGGACTTGATATAAACGTTCGTTGTTCATCCTAGTTCTACCTCAATTTTCTTAGCAGCAGCAACAGACATAACAACTTTATCGAACGCGATCAAGCTAACAGGATCAATTGCAGTAGCATCAACCACATCTACATGTGGAATGTTGCGAGCAGCAAGATACAAGTTTTCATCAACAGCATCAGTAACGATTAATGCACGAGTTGCATTCAAGTCGTTAAGTTTTGCAAGCAATTCTTTAGTTTTTGGAGCTGCAACAGCAAACTCTTCAACCAATACCAAGCGATCTTGACGAACAAGTTCAGCTAGGATGCATTGCATTGCACCGCGGTACATTTTACGGTTAACTTTTTGAGACCAATCTTGTGGACGAGCAGCAAAAGTTTTACCACCACCAACCCAGATTGGGCTACGGATAGAACCAGCACGTGCACGGCCAGTACCTTTTTGACGGAAAGGTTTTTTACCACCGCCAGATACTTCGCCACGTGATTTCTGAGCTTTCGAACCTTGACGACCACCAGCTAAATAAGCTGTAACAACTTGGTGTACAAGAGCTTCGTTAAATTCACGACCGAAAGCAACTTCAGATAATTCAACAGCAGAGCCGGAAACAGTATTTAAATTCACGTTATTTCCCCTCAGGCCTTGATCGTAGGA
Organism: Acinetobacter sp. FY731; assembly: GCF_059515905.1. Classification (NCBI taxonomy): domain Bacteria; kingdom Pseudomonadati; phylum Pseudomonadota; class Gammaproteobacteria; order Moraxellales; family Moraxellaceae; genus Acinetobacter; species Acinetobacter sp. FY731. Next base: position 84,809 of record NZ_JCAKNB010000002.1, read on the forward strand.
CGAACAGTTACGTCGCCACCAGTAGCACCAGGAATCGCGCCTTTAACAACTAGAACAGAACGTTCAGCGTCAATAGCAACAATTTCAAGACCCTGTGTAGTTACGCGTTCAGCACCTAAATGGCCAGCCATTTTTTTGCCTTTGAATACGCGACCAGGAGTCTGGTTTTGACCTGTAGAACCTAAAACACGGTGAGAAAGTGAGTTACCGTGAGTAGCGTCTTGAGTACGGAAGTTCCAACGCTTAACACCACCTTGGAAACCTTTACCTTTAGACTGACCAGTTACGTCAACAATTTGACCAACTGTGAACAAGTCAACAGTAAGCGTACCACCAACTTCACGACCTTCAAGTTCAGCTTCTGAAACGCGGAATTCTTGAACTAAACGACCAGCAGCAACACCAGCTTTCGCAAAGTGACCTTTCTGAGCGTTAGTTACGCGAGATTCGCGACGTTCACCAGTAGTGATTTGAATCGCTTGATAACCATCAGTTTCAAGCGTTTTGATTTGAGTGATGCGGTTAGGATCAACCTCAATCACTGTTACAGGTACAGAAACACCAGCATCTGTAAAGATACGTGTCATACCGCACTTGCGACCGACTAAACCAATAGCCATGTGCATAAACCTCTAAAAAAGCGGCCTAATTAACTTATAGAACGTTAATTAACCCGAAAGCCTTAACCCAATGCGATCTGAACATCAACACCAGCTGCAAGATCCAACTTCATCAACGCATCTACAGTTTTATCTGTAGGTTGAACGATGTCGATCAAACGCTTGTAAGTACGGATTTCGTACTGGTCACGTGCATCTTTGTTTACGTGTGGTGATGTTAAAACGTTAAAACGTTCGATACGTGTAGGCATCGGAATTGGACCACAAACTTGTGCACCAGTACGTTTTGCTGTTTCTACGATTTCTTGAGCTGATTGATCAATTAAACGGTGATCAAAAGACTTAAGACGGATACGAATTCTCTGGTTAGACATACCAGTTAACTCCAAGCCAAAATATATAAAGAATCACCCTTGACGCATCTCCCCCCCACAAATGTAAGGCAAGTGTCAAAGGCAGTGAAAATCACTAAGGTCATGATCGATGCCACGACTGTCACGATATTAGCTAACTTATTTGTAGCTAACCCCTTTCATTAAAGGGTCGCTCATTATAACGATTGTTTATTGCATAAGCAAACCTATTTTACTTTTTATCTTAAATATCCCCGCTTTTAGCCTGTTTATTTTGTAAACACTTTTCTAATACACTGATCTTCTTAAAACATATTCAATTGCATTCTTTAATACAAAATTTCCTTCACTAAACTTTTCCTTTGGTGTTTTCTTTAAATTCAATTCAGATTGCACATATTTACCTGCAAATTTAGATAGCTCATCTTCATCTTCAAGAAATAAGGTTAGTGCTTCTGGTGTCATTTCTGGATGAAACTGAAAGCCAAGCACATTCTTGCCTATTTGGTACATCTGATTTCGACAAGCATTGTTTTCTGCTAAATGCACTGCTCCTTTAGGTATTTCAAATGTTTCACTATGCCACTGCATTACATTGAATGTATGTGGCAACTCAAAACATTCTTTAGGTACATTTTGAACTTTATTAACCACACTCCACCCCAGCTCTTGCTCTGAGTTTCTACTAACAGCAGCACCCAGCGCATTTGCAATCAACTGCCCGCCTAAACACAACCCCAAAGCTGGTTTACCCAATGACAGGTATCTTCTTAGCCATCTTTTTTCTACTTTTAACCATGGGAAATTTGCTTCATCATTCACACTCATAGTCCCTCCCATAATAATCAATAGGTCTACCTCTTCTACTGTAGGTAATGCCTCGATATCTAAAGGACGATCTAAAGGTAAAGCAAAAAACTCTGTTGCTGTTATTTGTGCATTAAGCTTTTTTAAATGCTCATAACAACTCCCGAACCCTTCGCCAGCAATATGCTGAAAATAATGTACTTTTAACTGCGACTTCATGCGCGATAACCTAATTGTTGTTGCTCTAATTTTAGTTTTGCAAAAAGGAAGCCAACTTTTATTTATTTGTCAGTTTTTAACAGAATTACGTAATTCTGTAGCATGAATTGCTTATTTTCTCTTAAGCTAGTTTCATTACGGACAGATCACGAGACTTTCAAGTGAAAAAAAATCAACAAACACAGCTTATCCATGCACCAAGAAAAGCCCCCCAACTTATAAATACGATTCAACCTCCCCTATATCGAGCATCCACTATTATTTTTAAGAATACAGATGCCTTATTTAATCGTCATTGGACAGATAACTACGACTACAGCTACGGTACTCACGGCACACCAACGACTTTTACCTTAGGCGATAACATTGCCCAGATTGAAGGCGGGATTTATTCACTTCTTGCACCAAGTGGATTATCTGCTATCAATTTAGTGAACTCATGCTTTTTATCTCAAGGAGATGAGGTTTGGGTAGCTGATAATATTTATGGTCCGAACATGGAACATTTACAGAACCTTTCATCTCGTTATGGGATTATCGTAAAAGTCTACAACCCTATTGATGCCTCATCTTTTCAACCAACAGAAAAAGCAAAACTCTTATGGCTAGAGGCCGCTGGTTCAGTCACTTTAGAATTCCCCGATTTAGTCAATCTTGTAAAAAAAGCAAAACAACTCAATATTCTTACCGCTATTGATAATACTTGGGGTGCAGGTTTAGCCTTTAACGCTTTTGATTTTAGCAGTGAGCATTTAAGTATTGATATTACAGTTCACGCACTCACGAAATATCCAAGTGGTGGTGGTGACATTTTGATGGGTTCAGTAGTAACGCGTAACCAAAAGCTACACCATCAGTTGTATCGTATGCATGCAATTCAAGGGATTAGCATTTCAGGAGATGATGTAGCACAAATTCAACGTAGCTTATCTTCTATGCAACTCCGCTATGAACATCAATCTCAAAGCACAATTACGCTATTAAACTGGTTAAAACAGCAAAAAGAATTTATACAAGTTTTACATCCAAGTGATGAAGAATCACCTGGTCACGCATATTGGAAAGAAGTGTGTACAGACGGTCATAGCGCAGGTTTAGTGAGTGTCATTTTAGACCCTAAATACACACTTGAAGATGTTCGTAAATTCTGTGATGCTCTTACATTATTTAAGCTTGGCTTTAGCTGGGGCGGCCCAATCAGCCTTGTTATGCTATACAACTTGAATGAGATGCGTACTTTAGAACATACTCATATAAAACAAGGATTACTGGTTCGTTTTTGTATAGGACTAGAACACCCTGAAGATTTAATACAAGATATACAAAATGCAATTCAAACCTTAAATAAATCATAAATTACAATGAAATAGGAATAAATATGGGTACACCAATTGTTGTTGCAAAGAAAACATCAGACACCACAAAAGATGTTGTTTTACACTCCCAATTTGCCAATAGACACGGTTTAATTGCAGGCGCTACAGGTACAGGTAAAACTGTAACACTAAAGGTTCTTGCAGAAAGTTTTTCACGTCTTGGTGTACCTGTATTTTTAGCCGATGCTAAAGGTGATGTTTCAAGCCTTGCTAAAGCAGGTGAAAGCAATACCAAATTTGATGAACGCTTAAAAGCTCTAAATATAGAATCCGTCGATTTTGCTGCATCCCCTGTTGTTTTTTGGGATTTATTTGGTGTGCAAGGACACCCTATTCGAACAACAGTTTCAGAAATTGGTCCGTTATTACTTTCACGCATGTTGAATTTAAATGATACACAAGAAGGCGTACTTTCAGCAGTCTTTAGAATTGCTGATGACCAAGGTCTACTCCTTTTAGATTTTAAAGATCTAAAAGCAATGATTAGCCATGTTAGTGAAAATGCCGCAAGTTATCAGGCAGAATATGGCAACCTATCTCCTGCAAGCTTAGGTGCAATTCAACGTAATTTACTTGCTTTAGCAGATCAAGGCGGAGATAAATTCTTTGGCGAGCCAAGCTTAAATATTTTAGATTTCATTCAAACAGATAGCGAAGGTCGAGGAAATATTAATTTATTGGCGGCAGATAAATTAATGAATACACCAAAACTTTATGCAACCTTCTTGCTTTGGATGCTCTCTGAATTATTTGAGCAACTTCCTGAAGTTGGTGATATGGACAAACCAAAACTTGTTTTCTTCTTCGATGAAGCCCATTTACTATTTGATAATGCAAGCCAAGCACTACAAGAGAAAATTGAACAAGTTGTACGCTTAATTCGCTCTAAGGGTGTTGGTATTTACTTTGTTACCCAAAACCCACTCGATTTACCCGAAAGTGTTTTAGGGCAACTAGGTAATCGCATTCAACATGCTTTACGTGCTTTTACCCCTAAAGATCAAAAGGCAGTGAAAACAGCGGCGGATACATTCCGTGCCAATCCTGAATTTAAAGTAGACCAAGCAATTACCGAACTTGGTGTTGGTGCAGCGCTTGTAAGCTGTTTAGATGAAAAAGGAATTCCACAAATGGTTGAGCGCGCTTGGATTATGCCACCACACTCCTCCTTTAGCCCAATTAGCACTGAAGAGCGTAAAACATTAATAAGCCAAAGTGTTGTTGCTGGTATTTATGAAAAAGAAGTTGATCGCGAAAGTGCATTTGAGCGCCTACAAAATAAAGTAGCCGAAATGCAACAACAGGCAGCTCAAGCAGAACAAGAAAAAATAGCAGCAAAAGAAAGAGAAACCCTAGAGAAACAGCAAGCTAAAGAAGCAGAAGCTCTTGCTAAACAACAAGCCAAAGAGCAAGAACGTATTGCACGCGAACAGCAAAAGGAAGCTGAGCGTGCAGCAAAACAACGTGAAAAAATTATTCAAGACACAGTCGGTACTTTTGCAAAAAGTGCCGCACGTAGCTTAGGTGGATCGACAGGACAAAAAATTGTTCGTGGATTGCTTGGCTCGTTGTTTGGTAGAAAATAATCCAATAAACCGATCATTTATTAACTTATTATGGGATATTTTTATATCCCATATTTTTTTTATGGCTTTCTTAAAGATGTATTGTAAATACATTTTATAAGATGTATTTTAAATATACCTTATAACTCTCTCAAGAAGTAAAGCCATGAATCCGCAATATATTGAACTCGTAAAATCAACTGTTCCTGTACTACGTGAAAACGGTGTTGCACTCACAAGTTATTTTTACAACCGCATGCTCAACAATCATCCTGAGCTAAAAAATACATTTAACTTAGATCACCAAAGTACTGGTCGCCAGCCTCGTGCCCTTGCAGCTGCTGTATTGGCTTATGCTGAAAACATTGAAAACCCAAGCGTACTTGCAAAAGCAATTGAACACATTTCCACAAAGCATGTGAGCTTAAACATTCAGCCAGATGAATATTCAATTGTGGGTGAAAATTTACTTCATTCCATTAGTGAAGTTTTAGATGTACCTATGGATTCAGACTTAATTGCAGCTTGGAAAGAAGCATATCTTCAACTTGCTGATATTTTAATTAATGCAGAAAAACAAAAATTTGAAAACCTTGCTGCAAAACAAGGTGGATGGAGCGGATGGCGCACATTTGAGATCACAACAATTGAAAGCAACGAAAATGGTACGACCTTTACCATTAAAGCAAGTGATGGCAAAGATGTTGTAAATGCAGAAGTTGGTCAATACATTTCAGTCAAAGTTAATGTGCCAAACCATGAACTCCAACAACCTCAACAATTTAAATTTGCTGAAGCACAAGATCATAACGAGTTTAAATTTGTAGTTAAAGCTGAAGAAAATGGTAGTGAATTCTCTGTTGCGAATATATTGCTAGAAAACTATAAAGTAGGCGATACAGTACAAGTAACTGCCCCTCTTTAAGTTATAACACCTTATTCTAAATAGATGATTCTATGCTGAAAGTTCCTTTAGAGGAACTTTCACGCTACACTAGAACAGGTCTTAATATTATTTAAATCACATGCAACTAAACAAATTTACCGACTATGCACTGCGTATTTTAATGTATATCGCTCAACCAAGAGATATGCCGTATACCATTGCCGAAATTGCGGAAGATTTGCATGTGTCTAAAAATCATTTAGTTAAAATTGTTCATTTTATGGGACAACATGATTGGATTATTACCACTCGCGGCAAAGGTGGTGGAATTCGCTTAAATCCTCAAGCATTAAACTCACAACTTGGTGAAATTGTTAGAATTTTACAAGGCGACCATCACATTGTTGAATGTAATACCCCACCTTGTGTTTTACGTAGTAAATGTGGATTAAAAGGTATTTTAGATCAATCACTTGAGCAATTTTATATAAGTCTCAACCAATATACTCTCAACGATGTCCTCAACACATCGCCCAAAGCAAAATATTCCACCCTATCTGCCATTCCTCTCATTCATTTATAACGTTCTTTTGTAAATTTCCTTCGCTTTAAAATTTGCAAAGGTCGCTTGAATGTTCGACTTCCTTTATAATAGCTGTTTGTAGATTATTGATTGAAGTTAAGCTATGCACCACAGCAGAGGAAAGTCTAAAAACAGTAAGACAGCAAATGCGCCTAAGCAAAAGATCAGCTATGAGAAAAAAGTTGATTCTGCCATTACTGAGTACTCTGTTCGCTCATTAAATTGGTTAAGAAAAGCTGAGTTCTTAATGAGTGCGCCTAAGCTTAATCTTTGTGTTGAAGATACAGGTTATGAAGTTGCATTTGCAGGTCGTTCAAATGCCGGAAAGTCAAGCGCGATTAATGCACTAACCAACCAAAAGCAATTGGCTCGTGCTTCTAAAAAACCTGGTCGTACACAAATGATCAACTTTTTTAGCTTAGGCAATCCAGACCAGCGTTTAGTCGATTTACCTGGTTATGGTTATGCTGCAGTACCAGAAGCCATGAAAATTGTTTGGCAAAAAGAATTAGAAAACTACCTAATTCATCGCGAAAGCTTACAGGGCTTAGTTTTATTAATGGACATTCGTCATCCATTACAACATTTTGATGTCATGATGCTTGAGTGGGCTTACTCACGTAAATTATTTGTGCATGTACTTTTAACGAAGTCAGACAAATTAAACCGTGGTCCTGCTTCTAAAGCACTGCAAGAAGTGAAAGCAGAATTGAAAAAGATGAAGTTAAACTTCTCAATTCAACTTTTTTCTTCAATGAACAAACAAGGTTTAGAAGAACTTGCGAGTGTTATGGCAGGTCGTTTGAACTTCACACTTGAACAATCAAACAACTTCGATTTAGACAGTATTCCTGAAGCTTCTGAAAATGATTTTGAAGAAGGTGAATTCGAGTTTGAAGAAGGCCTTTTTGATGATGTTGAATTTGAAGATCAACTTGATGTTGAAAACACCACAGCATCTAAAGTAAATAAAAAAGAAGATTAACTTTCTTCTCCAGTAACAAGTAAAAAAGGTCGGAATATCCGACCTTTTTTACATTCAACTTTTTAAAATTTAGGTTGCACTTTCTTCTTTCGTATAACGATCTACTACCACACTAATCATCATATCCCCTTGAACATTGACCACAGTACGAACTGTATCAAGCAAACGATCTATAGGTAGTAAAATTGCAATCGCCTCGGCAGGCAAGCCAACAGATTGTAAAACCATAATCATAGTGACCATACCTGCACTTGGTATACCAGGTGCACCAAGCGATGCAATCATTGCTGTTGCACACACAATCAGTTGCTGACCAATAGTCAAATCTAAACCCATTAAGTTTGCGATAAACAACGCTGCTGCCGCTTCATAAAGCGCAGTTCCATCCATGTTCAATTGCGTACCTAAAGGAATGACAAAGCCTGCAGTTTGCGGACGTACACTTAAATTTTCCTGCGCACACTTCATAGAAAGTGGCATAGTTGCAGAACTTGAGCTTGTTGCAAACGCAGTAATTAAAGCAGCACGCGCTCCTTTAAAAAAGGTGATTGGATTCATTTTTCCAAAAATCCAAAGTAACAATGGCAACACAACTACACCATGAAAAATGGTTGTTCCTGTAACCACGGCGGCAAATTCTGCTAAACGACTTAACACCGTAATATCTTCAGTTGCAATGAGCTTTGCTAATAATGCCAAAATACCAAATGGTGCAAGCTTCATCACCCAACCAATCATTAACATCATAATGTCAAAAAACTGCTGACTAAGATTGCGCACCGTTCTAAATTTTTCACCACCTTTCACTAAAGCAACACCCACAAATAACGCAAAAACCACTACAGCCAAAACATTACCTTCTGTAAAAGCTTTAAATGGATTAATGAGAGTATTTTGGATAAAGTTGGTAAAAAATGATGATGGCGTTAATGTGTCAGGTGTTTGATGTGAATTCATTGCATCTTGAAACATCACGATATCAACGCCTTTACCTACATTAAATAGATGCGCGCATGCTAAACCTAAAATAAGCGCCAATGTTGTTGTGGTTACACAACACATGAGTGTAATTTTCCAAGTTCGACCGAGCTGCCCTGTCGCTTGTAAATTTGAAACGCCCACAACAATGGAACTAAAAATTAAAGGAATAAGTAGCATTTTAAGTAAGCCAATAAAAATACTACTCACAATGCTAAGACCATAAATACTGGCATCAAAAAATTGAGTATTAGGGAATAGGTTTAAAATAAAACCAAAAACTACACCCACTATGGCTGCAATCAAAATTTGAGAATTTAAACTCATCTTGGCATGCTTTTTTGAATAATTTAGCGCTCAATATGCCATGAGCATTTCTTATAATCGAGTATTATTTTGTCATAAGCTTATTTTTAACGACCCAATTAGATACCACCCCAAAATACGACTATGCCGTATTCATGTTAGCAGCAAAAATATTAAACACATGATTATAATAAATTTTATTTTTTGGGGAAAAGTATATGAAAAAAGTGATCATTCTTTTAATCGTTACATTAATTACAAGTAGCATATTTGCACATTCAGGCAGAACAAACAAAGATGGTTGTCACAATAACCACAAAGATGGCTCTTATCATTGCCACTAACTTCCTAGACAACTTCAAACATAAAAAAAGCCAAACAACAGTTTGGCTTTTTTAACTTTAGACCTGACGTTTATTGAACTTCGATTTCACGTAAACGAATCAAGCCTTCTTGTGTCGTACTACATACCAACTGACCATTTTGCCACATTCTACCGAAATTCAAACCTCGTGAACTTGCACTTATCGTTGCGTCCATGTCATACAACATAAACTCATCTACACGAAATGGTTTATGGAAATACATCGCATGGTCAATGCTTGCACACTGCAAACTTGGTGACAAATAGCTTAAACCATGTGGACGAAGTGCCGTTGTCATCAAAGTAAAGTCTGAATAAAATGCAGCAATTGCTTGATGTAATGAAATCTCATCTACATTTTCAGCAATTTTATCGTGCGTACGAATGTAATGCGCATAATTTGGAGCTTCAGGATGTGGTGCAAATGGGTTAACTGGCATTACAGGGCGAAGCTCTACATGTCGATCTCGCATAAAACTTGCACGCACATTTTCAGGAACAAATTCTACAATTTGAGTTTTTAATTCGGCTTCTGTTTGTAATGTTTCAGGTGCAGGATAATCAGGCTCTGTAGTTTGATAATTTAAACCCTCTTCCTGTTCTGCAAATGACACCATACACATAAAAATGGTTTTACCATGCTGAATTGCGCGCACCTGACGGCTTACAAAGCTACGCCCATCACGAATACGATCTACCTCATAAATAATGGGTGCATTAACATCCCCACCAAATAAAAAGTACGCATGTAAAGAATGCGCAGGTCGATCTGTTGTATAAGATGCAGCACGTAAGGCTTGACCTAAAACCTGCCCACCGAAGACACGCTTGCCCACCAAGTTTCGACTTTGACCACGGAAGATATTTTCTTCAAGCTTTTCAAGGCTAAGTAAATCAACCAATTCCTGAGTTAACGCATTCATGGGGGGACAACCTATATCGATTTGATCACAATGAAATGAGGCTTTAATTGTATGTTACAACTAAAACAGAAGTGTATTTTGCCATAAAACCAACCAAAGCAATAAAGTTTTACTGACTCGAGTGTTGTCAGTTTTTTTGAATAAACCTTCTAAAAAGATACTTTTTAACTGTAAAATTGCTCGAACTTACGAATATTGTTAGAAATGGCATGTTGTTTTTCACTACAATTGCTCAAAATAATATCCTGCAAAATATATCTGTAGTAACGGTCATTTAAATAGGAGTTCTTATGTCCAAGACTGGCTTCGGTCAAATTTATCGCAAGCTTTCTAGCAAGCTACTTGACCTCGTGGTATCTCCTCAAGTTCTTGGTGAAGTTCCTGTAGCATCTAAAACTGCAGAAAAACAAGATGAAGTAACCAACCAACCTAAAGTGGTTTGTTATGTTCTACAAAATCACTCTCGCAGTAATGCATTAGTGGTCGATGGCGAAACTCGTCGCTTAAAATTAGCACCTGCTTTAGACCCACTTATTATAAAAGATCACAAAGAAAAAGTGTCTGTCCTTTTCTTACAACATTCTGACGAAAATAATTTATTAAACCCACCTGCACATAAGCTACCACCTCGTTTATTGAGCTTGGTTGAATTATTAGAAAAATATCCAGATGCAGACGTTGACTTAGTTCCCGTCACCCTACTTTGGGGGCGTGCACCCGATAAAGAAAATTCTTTATTAAAACTATTAATGACAGATACATGGTCTACACCTGGGACTGTTAAACAGCTGATTAATATTGGTATGCACGGTCGTCAATCGTACCTAGAGTTCCATGAACCACAATCTTTACGTCAGCTTATTCAGTTTGCAAAAATTACGCACCCCAATATTTCACCTGCAACTTATATTTTAAATACTTTAAATAACTATTTAGATAACCAACGCGAAATTGTATTAGGGCCTGACTTATCAGACCGCCGCAATGTGATGCACTCACTCATCAAATCACCCGATGTTCAAGATGCAATTCGTCGTGAAAGTATTCGAAGTAAAATTAGCTTACTTGAAGCAGAACGCCGTGCAGTCGGCTGCTTAAACGAGATTGTATCTGACTATTCACATTCTACAGTGCGCTTTGCTTTTATGGCACTTACTCGCCTATGGACGCAGCTCTATGATGGTGTAGAAGTTCATAACTTTAGCACTGTTCGTGAATTAGCTAAAGATTATGAAATTGTTTATACGCCATGTCATCGTAGCCATATCGACTACTTACTACTGTCTTATGTAATTTATCAACGTGGTTTAATGGTGCCGTATATTGCCGCAGGCGATAACTTAAATATGCCATTTGTAGGGCAAATTTTACGTGGTGGTGGTGCATTCTTTATTCGTCGTTCATTCCGCGGGAATGGCTTATATACCACCGTATTTAAAGAATATTTATATAGTATTTTGTCACGTAACACACCACTTGAATATTTCATTGAAGGCGGTCGCTCACGTACAGGTCGTATTTTGCCACCCAAAACAGGCATGCTCGCAATGACTGTACACAGCCACTTACGCGGTCGTTCTAAACCTATTGTATTTATTCCAACCTACATTGGTTATGAACGCTTAATGGAAGGTTCAACCTACGTAGGCGAAATGAATGGTAAAGCAAAAGAATCTGAATCAATTATGGGGATTATTAAAACCCTACGTAAAATCGAAAAAGTATTCGGTAAAGTTCATGTGAACTTTGGTGAGCCTGTTTTCTTAGATGACATGCTGAAAAAACACAACGCGGAAAATGTGACCGTTGTGAAAAATGATGATGCTATTCCAGATGAAGTATCACAAGCAGTCAACAGTTCTGCTCATACTATTTTAGAGAACATTAACCGTGCAGCGGTGATTAACCCTGTCTCACTATTATCTCTTATTCTTTTAGCAACACCAAAACATACCTTAGATGAAGAAATTTGCGTAAAACAAATTGATACTTACCGCAATTTGCTTGCATCTTTACCATACGATGAACGCATTCAAGTCACGCCATTATCGGGCAAAGAAATTATTACCTATGGTTTAAAGCTCAAGCTCATTAAACGTGTAAATCATGCTTTAGGCGATATTATTGCAATTGAAGAAGGTCAAGCAGTTTTATTGACATACTTCCGCAATAACATTTTGCATGCCTTTGTTTTACCATCTTTAATTGCTGCTCTTGTAAACCATAATGGTTCAATTGCACCCAAAGATGTGTGCAATGTAATTAAAACTTTATATCCTTTCTTAAAAGCAGAATTATTCCTAAAATGGAATGAAGATGAAATTAAAACACCTACTGAAGCTTATATTGAAGCCCTATTAAGTGCCAAACTCATTTCTAAAGATGCAGAAGGTAATTTAGTTTCACCCGCACCAAATACTGAAGACCACAACCAATTAACTGTACTTGCAGCGCCTGTCATGCAAAGCTTAGAACGCTACTACATGACCTTATCTTTAATCACACAACGTGGTTCAGGTAATATTTCAACTCGCCAAGTTGAAGAACTTAGTCATTTAGTGGGTCAGCGTTTATCCGTGCTTTATGAATTCAACTCACCTGAATTTTTCGATAAAGCACTCTTCCAAAGCTTTATTAAAGTCCTCACTCAGAAAGGTTATATCAGCACAAATGAAAATAATGCTATTGTCTTTGATGAACAATTCAAAAATATGGCAAAGCATGCCAATCTTGTTTTAGATGATGTAACCCTACAAATGCTTCATCACATTACTTCATTTACCGATGAAGAGTTAAAAGAAGCATTGGATGCCTTAGCTGCTGAACAAGCAAAAAAACGCCAAAAGCGTAAGAAAAAATAACCAAAGAAAAGCCTCTCAATTGAGAGGCTTTTTTGATATCAGTAGATCATCTAATAATGTATCAACTGAAATCCTATTTCATTCATTCGTGTCGCAAAAATTCGTTTTCCAGTTTCAACCTGACTTTCCAAAACCAGCTCAGGAAAACCCTTTTCTTTTTGAATTTTTAAAAGCTTTTCATGTAATGGTTCAGGCTTATTATTAGTCACAATATAGCTAGACTTCAGATGTTCCACGTGAAGCATGTGCGACAAGAACCGTGATAAATCATCTATATGAATACGGTTCGACCAGTGAATATTTGGATATGTTTTTGCCTTTTCCGCAAGACCTATCATCCGTGTAGATAAGCCACTATAAATACCTGTCGGACGTATAATCGTACATCGTGCAGCATAAGCATTTAAATAAACTTGTTCCATTTCAGCCAAAATTTCACCTTGCTCATCTTGAGGTAAAATTGACGTTTCATCATCTACTCTTCCTCCTGCATTTTCACCATACACTCGTGTAGAAGACACCACAATTACACGCTTTACGGGATGATCTTTTAAAGACTGAATAATTGAAGCTGCAGAGTTCAAATAAGTATCTTTGTATCCATCAACATTGCTTTGCTTGGGTGCTAATAGAATATAAACACAATCTACAGGTCTAATTGAGCTTAAATTAAGATGATGAATGTCTTGAATAAGATGCGTTGCATATTCATCTGTTTTCGGACTTGAACTAATTGTGGTAATTTGATGATCAAGCGCAAATAGTTGTTTAGCAACGCGCTGAGATGTTTTACCATAACCTATAAATAAAATATGCATTTAGCACCAAATCACATACTGAGTTGAGAGGACATGGCCACAGTCCACCAATTGCAGGGCGTAGGAAATGCCTCTGCCGCTTTACTAGAAAAGCTAAATATCTTTAATACAGATGATTTGCTGTTTCATCTTCCCCGTGACTATGAAGATCGTAGCACGATCATTCCTATGAACCAATTGATCGTAGGTAGAAGCTACTTACTTGAAGGCATTGTCAAAGGCGTAGATTTCCCACCGGGCAAACGCAAATCTATGGCGGTTTTACTCGATGATGATTTTGGCAAAGTCACTTTGCGTTTTTATCATGTTTATAAAGGTATTACGGATCGCGCCAAAGTTGGTAATCGTTTACGAATATTTGGTGAGGTTCGTGTTGGTGCACGAGGATTAGAGCTTTATCATCCCGAAATACAAGTGATAAGTGAGCACACCCCTCTTCCTCAAACTCAACTCACGGCAATTTACCCAAGCACCGAAGGCTTAACTCAGCCCAAATTACGTGAATATATAAAACAAGCACTACTACAACATAGCGATGATTTACCTGAGCTTTTACCTAAAAAATTTACTAATGGCTATGCCTTAAAAGAAGCTCTGGATTATATTCATCACCCGCCTATAGATGCCAATATGGTTCAGTTGGCGCAAGGCACTCACCCTGCACAACAGCGCTTAATTTTTGAAGAACTCGTTGCACACCAAGTCAGTTTACTTACCAGACGTGCCTATATTCAGCAAATTGAAGCTCCCTCTTTTGCACCAAGTAAAAAATATGCAAAGGTATTATTAGCAACTTTACCTTTTGAAATGACAGGTGCACAAAAGCGTGTTTCTAAAGAAATAGCAGATGATTTACAGCTTAACAAACCAATGCTTCGCTTAGTTCAGGGCGATGTAGGTGCAGGTAAAACATTGGTTGCAGGTGTTGCTGCTTGTCATGCTTTAGAAGAAGGCTGGCAAGTTGCCTTAATGGCACCTACAGAAATTTTAGCAGAACAGCATTATCTAAACTTCAAAAAATGGTTTGAACCTTTGGGCTTAACAGTCTCTTGGCTTTCAGGTAAGCAAAAAGGTAAAGCTCGAGCAACAGCAGAACAAATTATTCAAGATGGTTCAGCCAATTTAGTAGTCGGAACACATGCACTTTTCCAAGACAATGTTGCCTTTGCCAAATTAGGCTTAGTCATTATCGATGAACAACATCGCTTTGGTGTCGATCAACGCCTTGCCTTACGCAATAAAGGCCTAGATGGTATGACACCGCATCAACTGGTCATGACAGCCACCCCTATTCCTCGTACGCTTGCCATGTCTGCTTATGGTGATTTAGATACCTCTGTGATTGATGAATTGCCTCCAGGTCGAACACCTATTCAAACCGTGACAATTCCACTCGACAGACGTGAGGAAGTGCTCAATCGCATTGCGACCAATTGTGCTGAAGATAAACAAGCCTATTGGGTCTGTACGCTCGTAGAGCAATCTGAAACTTTAGATGCTCAGGCAGCTGAAGCAACGTATCAAGAAATTAAAGAACGCTTTTCGCATCTAAATATTGGTTTAGTTCATGGCAAAATGAAAGCCGATGAAAAGCAAATCGTCATGCAACAATTCAAAAACAATGAATTACAACTGCTTATTGCCACCACTGTTATTGAAGTTGGTGTCGATGTGCCAAATGCTTCTATCATGGTTATTGAAAATGCCGAGCGTCTTGGTTTATCTCAACTTCACCAGTTACGTGGTCGAGTTGGTCGAGGGGCAAAAGCCAGCTTCTGTGCCTTACTTTATAAAAACCCACTCTCACAAAATGGCCAAGAACGCTTACGTATTATGCGTGAAACCAATGACGGCTTTTTAATTGCAGAAAAAGATTTAGAAATTCGTGGTCCAGGAGAGTTACTTGGTACAAAACAAACAGGAGATATGGGTTTTCGTGTTGCTAAATTAGAACGTGACGATCACTTACTGAATCAGGCACATTATGTCGCACAACAAATATTAAAAGACTATCCAACTCAAGCAGAAGCCTTACTGAAGCGTTGGTTGCCCGAAGCTCCAAGGTATGCTTATGTTTAATTTTATAAAACCAATAACAAGGCAATTAAGATCATTCACCGCATGCCAGTTATGTGGTGTAGATCATCAAATACAGCATTCACTATGTGCTGATTGTTGGCAGAACTTACCTTGGCTAAAACAAAACATCATACGCCAAGAAATGGAAATTCAAGTTGCTTGCCACTATGCTTATCCCATTGATCGAATTATTCAAAAATTCAAATACGAACATCAATTGAGTTTTCAACTCATTTTGGCAGGCTTATTGACAACTTTACGCTTTTCAAAAGTACAAGCTATTGTGCCTATGCCCATTTCGGAGGTTCGCTTAATTGAACGTGGTTTTAATCAAAGCTACCTACTTGCCGAGCAGTTAGCAAAACACTTAAATATTCCAATCTGGCAACCCATTGTCCGTCGTGCTGAACACTCACAAAAGGATTGACTCGACTTGAGCGACTAGAAAACATCAATGAACAATTCGAGATAGATCTAGCAAATACGAAAAAATTTAAACGCATTTTAATTCTTGATGATGTCGTAACAACAGGAAGCTCGATTCATGCTTTAAAACTCAAACTTGAAGAGCTCGGCTGTACTAAAATTTATGCAACTTGTTTAGCAAGCGCAGAGCATTAAAGTTAAAGTACTGTCTAACAAAAAAGGAAAGTACCAACTTTCCTTTTTATTTTAAGCCAAAGATGTCAAATAATGCCTTACCCAAGGTAAAGCAACCTCTTGCGTTAATGGTGCAAGTTGAGTGTCTGTATCATCCAAATCAATCCACTTCATTTCTGCAATTTCAGCATCTATTTTTGGCGTTTGATTCAATTTCACGTGATACACATAACTTACCAATTGATAATCTGGCTCATTTGCCGCCTTTGTTTCAAAACGACCAATAAATTGTTCTATCTGTGCCACACAGCCAATTTCCTCCTGAATTTCACGAAGCATGGTTACCTCAGGCAATTCATTTGGTTCAAGCTTTCCACCCACTTGCATAAAAAAGGCAGTATTCTTTTTACGTACCACAAGTAGTTGCTGTTGTTCATTTAAAATAATGGCAGCGGCAACCGTAATTAACTTCATTTTTACTTTATTTCCTGTGGGCGTTCCACCATTCCCCATTTCGGTTCAGGTGCAACAAATTGATCTATTTGAATAAGGATATCTTTCACCGATGCAGATGAAATCAAGGCATCATTAAAACGCTCATGAGTAAACCCTTTTTGCGTGGTAACTTCAATAAATTTAATCAGATCATCATAAAAACCATCTACATTTAAAAATGCACATGCTTTTAAATGAATACCTAATTGAGCCCAAGTCCACTGCTCAAAAATTTCTTCTAATGTTCCAGAACCACCTGGCATTGCAATAAATGCATCAGACAATTCAGACATTTTTGTTTTACGCTCATGCATGTCTTTCACCACATACAATTCGGTTAAACCTGTATGTGCAAGTTCTTTATTCACCAAAACCTCAGGAATCACACCAATCACTTTACCACCAGCATCTAAAGCACTATCAGCAACTACACCCATTAAGCCCGATTTACCACCACCATAAACTAAAGTTTTACCCTGCTGTGCAATTGCCTTCCCTAGTTCTTGTGCTGTTTTTACATAAATCTCGTCTGTTCCCAATGCCGAACCACAAAAGACAGCAATAGAATTTGTCATTTTTTCACCTAGTTAACATGTTCAAATACAATAAAATAACGTATAGAAACTTTTTTTAATTAAAATCACAATTTGGACCGTGCTTTTCATTAGAACCTTGTCTAAAATACACGCATCATAAATATGGATACTGCGCAAAGGAGAAAAGACGAATGCTTGAAGCCTTTTACCCTACCGAGCGCGGTAGTTTAGAAGATGCCACCATCAATGGCGGTTTCGATTTACATCCCGAACTCGTCTGGATTGATCTTATTGCACCTTCTCAAGAAGAACAACAATGGGTACTAGATGCATACAATCAAGATTTACCAACGTTAAAATCACTTGAAGATATTTCATCATCTGCTCGCTTCTATCGTGATGATGACGGCATTCTCCATATCAGCACCTACTTTTTAACGAAAAATAAGAATTTTCCAGGCGATAGCGAATCTGAAGATAATTCAAGTATTTTAGCCACCGTACAAACTGTTGCATTCATTTTACATAAAGAGCGCCTATTTACCTTACGTGGTGAAAAGCTTGTTGCTTTCCGTGCTTTCCGTGCACGTGCTCGTCGTAATGATTATGAAATTGATTATAAAGATCCAACTTGGGTACTTTTAGGTTTATTAGAAGCTAAGTTAGATGAACTTGCGGATATTCTAGAAGATATCCACAAAGACTTAGAAAAATACTCCACTGAAGTACTAAACAACCGTCACCGAGAACAAATACTCGATCTAGATGACATGATTACCCGACTGGCTCACTTAGAAGACATGCTCGGAAAAGCTCAATTATGTTTGATCGATTTACGTCGTGTACTAACCTTCTTAGCACGTCCACGTGCCTTAGGTAGTCACATATATGATGCTGATATTCGAGAATTAAGCGAAGATGTACGATCTCTTGTAGAACACGATGCCTTCTTGTTCCAAAAGGTTCGATTCTTACTTGATACAACATCTGGATTCATTAATACCGAGCAAAATGACACGATCCGTCGATTCTCTATTTTACCAAGTATGCTTGCACCACCAATGCTCGTTGCAAGTGTTTATGGTATGAATACTGAAGTCTTACCTTTTGCTCATGGCACCACAAGCTTCATTGTTGTTAGTGCAATTTTATTAGCATTCTTTGTAGGACCAATGATTTACTTCCGCTGGAAAAAATGGATCTAAGAATTCTAGTTTACCCTTCCTTATAGGAGAGGGTCAGGGAGAGATCAATAAACAAGAAACACCCCTTATTTGGCAAACACCTATTTAAAAACTAAAAAAGCACCTTCCGGTGCTTTTTTTATTCAGATTCAACTTAATCTAGCAGCTGCAAGTCATTTTCTAAATGACAAGCTTGAATAATCTTCATCATTTTAGCTGACACAGATTTGAACTTTAAGCCATTTGCATTTGGTGTCTGACGTAGCAAACGCACCAATACTGCTAAAGCCAAAGTACTACCATGCTCAAGTTTCGACAAGTCTACAACAACAGGAAATTGAATGTTGGTTTGAAGAATTGCCAATCCTTCTTGATAATATTCTTCAGCATTGTCGTAATCAATTTTACCTGAAACAAGCAACTGCTGATTTTTAAGCTCAATCACGACTCACCTATTATTTTTTGTTTACCGCAGCATCAGCATCTGGCTTAAAGTTCGCAATCGCTTGATCTAAATTACCGCCATTTCGTTTTACAGTTGCAGCAAATTGATTACGGAACTGCAAGCCTAAGTCGATACCTGATACGTTGATATTACGAACTTTCCACTGGTTACCTTTATCAACCAACTGTAAAGATACAGGAATTTTTTCACCCTTGTTGTTAAAGTCAATTGTAACAACCGGATTTTTACTACCCGTATCTTTATAAGGACGTAATGTATAAGTTTGATTTGAAAATTTTGCGAATGCTGAACCGTAGTTTTCAATTAAAGTTTCACGGAAATTTTTCTCAAACTGAGCACGTTGCGCTGCAGAACTATATTGATTGGTCGCATAAGTTCCCATCACAATACGGGTAAATGCTTGCGAATCGATATACGGATCTAAGTTTTGACGAACAATAGTTTTAGCCAATGCTGGGTTCGCTTTCAATTTAGCATTGTCTGCTTTTAAACGTACAATTAAACCATCAGCGACTTTTTTTACAAATGCAGGAGGTGTTTCACTTGGGGCAGCAATCGTTGCTGATGCCACCATCGTTGTTAATATTGTTGCCGCAAAAGTTTGCTTAATCAAAATATTCATTCTAACTTCTCCAAAATTACTTATTCAACAAATGATGGTTCAGCATTGGCTGTATCTGATGATGTACTTGTCGCATCATCACCATCTTTTGCTTTGCTTTCACCAGCACCACCAGTCACAAATTTAGAAATCAAATCTTCAATTTCCATTGTGCTTTGAGTATTAGAAATTTGCTCACCACGTTTTAAATAGTTTAGACCACCACCTGGTACAATTTTTAAGTACTTTTCACCTAATAAACCATTGGTTGCCACCATAAGATAAGCATCATCATCAATATTGGTGATGGATTTCATGTTATCAAGAAGTTGCTTTTCCATATTTTTTTGTTCTGTTTTCGATGCTGCTTCATAATCAGAACTATAACGAAGCTCTTCCAATGCTTCATCTTGTACTTGTTTCAATTGTTTCGCATTAAATGACGTTAAAGTGCCATCTAATGTCATGTGAACAGTTGCCAAACGTGTAACAGGATCTAATGTAATTGAATCGACCTGCCCTACTTTCACACCGCTTAATGCAACTTTTGCGCGAGGCTTAATACCATTTATATTATCAAAGGTTGCAGTCATCTTATAACTGTCACTCATATTCGTGCCAACTAAACCACTTACACGCATTGCCAAGAAAAAGAGTGCAATTCCAAAAAGAATTACAAATACGCCGACTGCCAGCTCACTAGTACGTGACTTCATTAAACACCTCCGAACATGACCGCAGTCAACACGAAATCAAAACCTAAAACACAAAGTGATGAATACACCACTGTGCGCGTTGTAGAAGTTGCAATACCTTCAGATGTTGGTTCACAAGCATAACCCTGATAAACCGCAATCCATGTACAAATTAATGCAAAAACAAAACTTTTAAGAATAGTGCCATTTAAAACATCCTTATAGAATTGCACACTACTTTCTATGCCGCTCCAATAAGAACCTTCATCTGCACCTAGAAAATCTACGCCCACCATTTTACCGCCCATAATACCAACAGCAGCAAAAATGACAGAGAGCATTGGTAAACTAAAAATACCTGCCCATAAACGCGGTGAAATCACACGTTTAAGTGGATCTACACCTATCATTTCCATACTAGACAATTGCTCTGTAGCCTTCATTAGACCAATTTCAGCGGTCAGTGCAGAACCCGCACGCCCTGCAAACAATAATGCAGCAACAACAGGCGCAAGCTCTCGAAGTAATGTCAGTGCTACAGCTGTACCCAACATTGCTTCACTACCAAAAGTGACCAATATGCTATACATCTGTAAGCCTAAAACAGCGCCAATAAATAAACCAGACACAACAATAATAAGCAGAGACAAAACGCCTACACGATACACTTGGTATATGAACAGCCTAACACCTTGCCATGTTGGTAATGATGCCAAAATTTGCAATAGCATAAGCGTAGCAACACCAATTCCGCGCATACGCTCAATAACGCGTCTACCTAATAAGGCAATAGCATTCATGAACCAACCTCATTGCTTAAATATGCTTGATGACTAAATTGATAATCAACTGGACCATCAATTGACCCTGTTAAAAACTGCTGAACAAATGGTGATGAGTGATTTTTTAATTCTTCAGGTGTCCCTTCACCCTGAACCTTACCTTCCGCAACAACATAAATATAATCTGCTATAGATAAAGTTTCCGCCACATCATGCGAAACAATAATAGTCGTTAAATCTAAAGCTTCACGTAAAGAACGAATCAAGCGCGTCAACACCCCTTTTACGATCGGATCTTGTCCAGCAAAAGGCTCATCATACATAATTAATTCAGGGTCAAGCGCAATTGCACGAGCCAAAGCTACACGTCTGTTCATACCACCAGACAACTCCGATGGCATTAGTTTTTCTGCCCCACGCAAACCAACAGATTCTAATTTTAATGCAATAATTTCAGCAATAAGATGTTCAGATAATTTTGTATGTGCACGTATTGGAAAAGCGACATTTTCATACACAGACATATCTGTAAAAAGCGCACCACTTTGAAAAAGCATACCCATGCGAGCACGAGCAGCAAATAATTCTTGGCGAGACATCTCTGCAATATTCTTATTGTCTAATAATATTTCACCCGAATCTGGAATAAGTTGACCACCTATAAGACGCAACAACGTGGTCTTACCAGTACCAGAAGGTCCCATAATTGCGGTAATTTGGCCACGACGAATATTCATATCAATATTATCGTAGATAACACGCTCCCCTCGCTTGAAACTCAGACCACTTATTTTAATGAATGAGTGAGCTTCTTGGGATTGTTGATTATTCATAGCCGAGCTTTTCCCGAATAAGTATTTTCAGCGCATATAATATAAATGATTAGAGATAAAATTGTTACCTCTGAATGTTTTAGATCTGTTTTATAATTTTTGGCTCAGGTTTTATTATAAATATAAATTCTTAAATTTATGATAAATGTGTATATAGAAAAAAAAGTACATTACAAAAAACTAGAGCTAAACCAACGTATGGCATAAAAACTCCTTGCACACCTTCATGGTTTACTATTTTCAATGTATTGAACACCGTTATTATCAAAAAATAAATATTATGTGACTTATTGTACATTATCATATTATTTATGCAAAATAAAAACAAAAAAAAGCCAATGGATAACCATCGGCTTTTTTATGAATTTAGTCTTAGTCGTTGAATTTACGACGTGGACGATCTTCACCAAATGTACGCTCACCACGTGGTTTGTCATCGAAACTACGACGTGGACGATCTTCGCCAAATGAACGCTTTGGACGATCATCGAATGAACGTTGTGGACGATCACCGAAACCACCTTCACGACGAGCTGGACGATCACCAAAATCACGTTTTGGACGATCACCGAAACCGCCTTCACGACGTGGAGCTGGACGATCACCAAAATCACGTTTTGGACGATCACCAAAACCACCTTCACGAGGTTTGTAATCTACACGGTTACCACGGTTGTCATCATTAGAACGAGGACGGTCACCAAAGTCACGACGTGGACGATCATCGAATGAACGTTGCGGACGATCACCAAAACCGCCTTCACGACGTGGGCGATCATTGTTAAATTCGCGACGTGGACGATCTTCAAAACCGCCTTCACGACGTGGACGATCGTTGTTAAATTCGCGACGTGGACGGTCTTCAAAACCACCTTCACGACGTGGACGATCTTCGCCAAATGAACGACGTGGACGATCATCACCACCTTCACGGCGTTTGAAGTTGCTTTCGCCTTCAAAACGACGACCACCACCGAAGCCACCACGACCGCCATCACGACGACCGCCACGACCACGACCAGCACCATCACGGCTACCACGAGCAGGAGGTGGAGATGGCTCAAGACCTTCAATTTCAGATACATTTAAACGAGCATCTAAGAAGTCTTCTAAAGCACGGATCTTGCCACGTTCACGGTAAGTTGCAAGTGTAATTGCTTTACCAGTACGACCTGCACGACCTGTACGACCAATACGGTGTACATAATCTTCGTTCTTCATTGGAAGACCAAAGTTAATTACGTGTGAAATTGTTGGTACGTCAAGACCACGAGCAGCAACGTCTGTTGCAACTAAAATCTTAGCACGACCTTCACGGATGCTACGTAAACGACGGTTACGAACAGTTTGTGGCATAGCACCATGAAGCGCAACAACTGATAAACCTGCTTCAGCAAGTTCTTCAGCCAACATATCTGTATCTTCTTGAGTAGAAGCAAATACTACTGCTTGATCAACGTCTTCTTCGTTTAACCAATGAGTAAGTAATTTTTTCTTGTGTTCAAAGCCATCAGTCCAATGCAAAGTTTGAGTGATGTCTGTATTTGTAGAGTGACCAGTTTCGATCGCAATACGTTGTGGATCATTCATCATGCGTTCTGCAAGGCTGATAATACGACCAGCAAAAGTTGCAGAGAACATTAATGTTTGTTTACGGTTAGCAGCTAAATCACTGATTGCTTCTAGGTCTTCAGAGAAACCTAAGTCAAGCATACGGTCAGCTTCATCAACAATTAACGCGTCAACTTTGTCTAATTTAATTTGACGACGGTTTACCAAGTCAAGTAAACGACCAGGAGTTGCTACAACAACTTGCGCGCCTTTTAATTGTTGGATTTGTTTACCGAAAGGCATACCACCCATAATTGCAGCAATACGAACACCTTTCATGTGACGTACAAATGCAATTGCGTCTTGGCTAACTTGTTGAGCCAATTCACGTGTTGGGCAAAGAACCAAAATATTTGGTTGAGTTACTGCTTTCATGCGTTCTTTGAAAGGAACTAAAGCATCTTCTGAAGCTAATGCGTTTAATGTAGGGAGAAGAAACGCAGCAGTTTTACCAGAACCAGTTTGGCTAGATACAAGAAGGTCTTTACCTTCTAAAGCAGCAGGAATCGATTGCTCTTGAACAGGTGTAGGCGATGTGAAGCCTAATGCTTGTAAACCCTGTTGTAACGATTCATGTAAAGGAAAATCAGCAAAAGTTTTGCTCATAGAGTATTTCACCCGAAAATTGGGTGCTCCATTAAAATAAGTCAGATGGACATCGGCAAAAAGCGGTACAGCAATAAACGCTGACAATCTAAGATTCAGCGGCGATCCGAGTAACGACGATGTGATATAACGCACGCTTGATAACGGCTTATTAACCTGAAGGAATCGCTAAAGCGATTGGGGCGCGAGATATCGTCCTCTAATTGGACCGCACGCGCATACACAATGATTTGAAGAGAAATGTTCAGGTAATGAACGAAAAATAAGTGCGTGCGCGGAGTATAACAGAGTTTTTTTAAATGTCACCTATTTTAGTCAGCTAAACTAATTTTAATGATAAATAAGACTGATGTATAACAAAAAACATACAATCTAGAAGTCTAGAATCAATCCAATTACACCATTAATAATCATATTTATTGCAATAGTTCCTACAAGTAAAGCAGCAATTCGCCCCACAATATCGACATAACGATCAACATAATCTGCATGTTTTACTTTTAAATTATCATGTGCAAATTTCATCAGCATTAACAAACTACACGTTAATAATAGCGTTGCACCAATAACCACTGCTGAACCAAGTACTGATATTTTAGAGCCAGTAATAACAGATGCACTTACTGTTCCCGGTCCAATCATAAAAGGCATAGCAATCATGCCAGCGGCATTACCACCTCGAATATCACCAATGGTATCTGCCCCTTCAAAAACAAAGCGATAACCTATTACCAAGAAGATAATACCGCCAAAAATTTGGAATGCTTCAAAACGCACTTGTAGATATTGTGAGAAAATAGCCTCCCCACCCCATGCAAACAAAACAAATACAACATAGGAAATAAGTGAACCTTGAATAAGTGCTTTATTAAAAACAGATGCACTTAAATTTTTGATGAGTCCAAGCATATAAATACTCATCATAAACGGATTTAATAAAGTAAAAAAAAGTGCAAAAGAGTGAATATAATCGGTCAATTTCAATTCCTTTTTATGATCTCAACATCGCATCGATAATCTTTGATTTTCAATATTTTTTAATTCTAATCATCTTTTCTGTTCGCTTAAAGCAATGGCTACAAAACACATAAACTCTAAAAAATAAAAAGCCCTCTAAATAAGAGGGCTTTTTAAAATCTTCAAAAACTCGATATTCAAGTTCTATTGCTAAATCTTATATTACTTAGCTGCATCGCCCCAAGCAGGAACAACTGCTTGCATAAGAGGCTTAAGCATTTTCATAGAACAAGCAAGTACTTGACCATTTTCCATAGATTCGCTACCACCACGTGCATCGACTACAGTACCACCAGCTTCTTTAACAATTAACTCACCTGCTGCGATATCCCATGGTTTTAAACCAAGTTCGAAGTAACCATCGAAACGACCCGCTGCAACGTATGCAAGATCTAATGCAGCAGAACCTGAACGACGGAATTGTGCGCCAGCTTCAGTTACATTTAACAATGCATCAAAATGATTTTTCGCATAAGAAACAACTTCACCATTACGCACTTTACGGAACGCATGACCAACAGATAAGAATGTGTTGTTTAAGCTATCTTTTACATTTACACGAATACGACGTTGGTTCAGCATTGCGCCACGACCACGACTTGCAGAGAACAGCTCATCTTTCACAGGGTCATAAATAACACCGTGTTGAGTTACGCCTTTATGTTGAACTGCAATTGAAATACAGAAATGAGGAACACCATTAATGAAGTTTAGTGTGCCATCAAGTGGATCGATCACCCAACACCATTCAGCATCGTGACCTTTACCTTCTTGATAACCAAACTCTTCACCAAGGAAGCTGTGGTTTTTATAGCTTTTACGTAGAGTATCGATAGCCAATTGTTCCAAGTAACGGTCTACACGCGTTACAGGACCATCAATCCCTTTTTCTTCGACTTGTAGATCGAGTTTATGACGATTTTGATGCGCTTTTAAAAGCTCTTGACCAACTAATTGAGCCGCACGCGCAGCCATAACCACCATAGGTTCCATTGAACACCCACTACAAATTTGAAGATACTGATAAAGAATAATGCATAAAAGCGCCTATATCTTAACAAAGATAAGCGCTTTTATGTTGAAAAAATGTTGCTAAATTTTAAATATTACAATGAAACGGTCGTTGTAATTCTTTGCAAAGCCTGTTGAATAGAGGCTTCTATACCTTTTTCATCGAGCCCAGCTTGTTGTAACATCTGTTCATGTGTTGCTTGGTGCATGAATGTATCATCTAAGCCTAAGTTTAAAATTGGCTTAACAATACTTGCTTTTGCAAGATATTCATTTACAGCACTACCCGCCCCACCCATAACAGCATGTTCTTCAACAGTCACAAATAATGATGTGCTTTCTGCAATAGCATTAATTAGTGCTTCATCTAATGGTTTTACAAAACGCATATTTACTACACGTACTGCAATTTCATTATTTTCGGCTATGACTTCTGCTGCATCTAAAGCGGCTTGAACACGACTACCAAAAGCTAGAATTGAAACATACTCATCATACTGATCATTCAATGTTGTCAGAATTTCAGCCTTACCAATTTCCAAAGCAGTCATGACTTGTTGAATTTCAACACCAAGACCTACACCTCGTGGATAACGAACAGCGGCAGGCCCTTTGTGCTGATATGCAGTATGTAACATTTGACGACATTCGTTTTCGTCTTTAGGCGCCATAATCACAATATTTGGTATGGTGCGCATATATGCATAATCGTACGCACCAGCATGTGTTGGGCCATCTTCGCCCACCAAACCAGCACGATCAATACCAAAAGTAACGTCTAAATTCTGTAATGCAACATCATGTACAAGCTGATCATAACCACGTTGTAAGAATGTTGAATAAATCGCAACAACCGGTTTTAGACCTTCACATGCCATACCTGCAGCTAAAGTCACTGCATGCTGTTCTGCAATTGCAACATCAAAAAACCGTTCAGGAAATTCTTTGGCAAACTTAACCATGCCTGAGCCTTCGCACATGGCAGGAGTAATTGCTAACAAACGATGATCTTGTTGAGCTTCATCGCAAAGCCACTGACCAAATACATCTGAGTATTTAGGTGCTTTTACAGTTGAAGCGACTGAATTAACTTTTGAAATAGCGTGATATTTAATTTGGTCAGATTCTGCTGGAGCAAAACCTTTACCTTTCACGGTATAAATATGAACTAAACGTGGACCTTTACGTTTTTTAAGCGCATTAAACACTTGAACCAATTGGTTAACATCGTGTCCATCGAAAGGGCCAAAATAATCGAAACCAATCGCTTTAAACAAGTTATCTGCTGCATCGGTTGCCGATTCATGTAAACGAGAGTTGTAAGTCCACTCTGGATGTGACTGAATAAATGCCTCGCCTTCCTCTGTAATGTTGACAGATTCGCCACGTTCCCAAATAGCAGCTAAGTGCTTAGCAAAACCACCTGTACTACATGAAATTGACATATCGTTGTCATTTAAAACAACCATAAGATCTGCATTGTGCGCGACTGCATCATTCATCGCTTCAAAAGCCATGCCTGCTGTCATCGCACCATCACCAATAATAGCAACAACTTCACATGGATCTTTTTGATAACGACGTGCTAAAGACATACCTAAACCTGCTGAAATAGCAGTAGATGAATGCCCCACACCAAATGTATCGAATACAGATTCTTCACGCGCAGGAAAAGCGGCTAAACCATCTTTAGAGCGTATTGTTGTAAGTTCTTCACGACGCCCCGTTAATGCTTTATGCGGATAAGCTTGATGACCAACATCCCAAATTAAACGATCTTTAGGCGTGTTGAAGCAATAATGTAAAGCAACTGTAAGTTCAATAACACCAAGGTTTGCGCCAAAGTGACCACCACTTTGTCCTGTTGCGTACAAAATGTACTGACGTAACTCATCTGCCAACTTTTCTAATTGGCTTTGCGCGAGTAAACGTAATTGCTGTGGATGGTCAATACCATCAAGCAATGGTGTTACAGGGCGACAAGTTGGTATTTCGGTATACAACATAATGTGGCAAAGCCTTCTAAAGCCTGGCAAATATTAAGCTAGGTCAATGGGAATTAATCGATCATATAATCGAATGGTATCACCTTCAATCAGCCACAGCTCTAGCGATGTAGTTTTGAGCAATGATTTTCAGTTGAGTACAATATTAGGTGCGTAGATTATCCTGAATAACTCTACTAATTATCAACTATTATTGTCTTGTTTATACAAAAAAGAAAATCTTATCCGTAAATTATTATGAGCTTTTCTACTAATGTCTGAGCATTACGCTATACTTTAATCAATAAATATAGTTTTAACAGGTTAAACAGTGCCTATTGAATTTGTTGCAACATCTAAACTCCCAACCGCTTTCGGTGACTTTAAAATTACAGTTTTTCAAGACCCTGAAACGGGTGAAGAACATGTCGCACTTTCGAAAGGTTTGGACATAGCACCAACAGCTCCTGTACTTGTACGTATTCACTCAGAATGCTTAACTGGCGATGCTTTTGCATCTCTAAAATGCGATTGTGGACCACAATTACAAGCAACTCAAAAGCTTATTAATGAAGCAGGACAAGGTGTAATTTTATACTTACGTCAAGAAGGTCGTGGTATTGGTTTAACCAACAAAATTCGTGCTTATGCATTACAAGATCAAGGTCATGATACAGTCGATGCCAACTTAATGTTGAATTTACCTGCCGATGCACGTCGTTATGATATGTGTAATATCATGCTCGATCACTTAAAAGTAAAAGAAGTTCAATTGATCACAAATAACCCACTTAAAATTCAAGCTTTAAAAGATCTAGGAATTAATGTGGTGAATCGTGTGTCTTTAACCGTCGGTTTGAACCCACACAATGAAGAATATTTAAAAACCAAACATGATCGTATGTCGCACATGTATCAAAAAGAAGATTTTTAAGTTGTATATTTAAATTCTCAAAAAAAACTCCTCTAACCTCCCTTTTTAAAGGGAGGCTTTTAAAGGGAGGCTTAAATCGTCATTGAGAAAATTTTGGTCTCTGGCGCTTTTCGCTTCATACGTAAATCGAATGCCATACAAATATTCCGCACAAAAGGTTTTCCCTTTTCGGTGACATAAATTTCATGATCACCAAATTCTAACAACCCATCTTTGTGCATTTCTTTTAGTTGATTAACCACATCATAAATCTCAGAGAAGTATAAATGTGGTTCTTGCCAAGATGTTTTGAACGTACACATCAAATTCAGAATATGTTTACGAATAATCAAATCTTCCTGACTTAAAATGTGACCACGAAATACTGGAATTTCATTATTTTCGATACGTGCATAATAATCTTCAAGCACTTTTTCATTTTGTGCGAAGCCATACCAACTATCTGAAATAGAAGAAACACCTAAACCAATCATCAATTTCGTTTTAGATGCGGTATAACCCATAAAGTTACGATGTAATGTCCCTGCATGAAATGCCTGATACATTCCATCACTCACCAATGCAAAATGATCCATCCCAATTTCAGCATAACCATGTTCGAGTAATTTCTTTTTACCCTCTTCATAGCATTGACGTTTTAATTCATCTTTTGGCACATCTTCATCTTTAAAGCCACGCTGACCATTACCTTTAATCCATGGCACATGTGCATAGCTATAAAATGCTAAACGATCTGGTGTCAATTTTTTCGTTTGATCAATGGTATTTAAAACATCTTCCAAATTTTGAAATGGCAAACCAAATACTAAATCATGTGAAATAGATTCATAACCAATTTCACGCGCCCACTGCGTTACACGTTCTACATTTTCATAAGGCTGAATACGATGAATCGCTTTTTGAACTTTTTCATTGTAGTCCTGAACGCCATAGCTTACACGGCGAAAACCCAAGTCATATAACGCTTGTAAGTGTTCTTTTGTCGTATTGTTTGGATGACCTTCAAAGCTAAATTCATGCTGATCTGCAATTTTCGCTTTAGCCAAAATACCTTGAATAAGTTGTTGAATATGCTCAACAGAAAAAAATGTGGGCGTCCCCCCACCCAAATGGATTTCTTTAATTTGCGGTGTTTCACCCAAAACTTTGCAGTATAAATCCCATTCTTTTAGTACTGCTTGAATATACGGTTGTTCGACTTCGTGACGCTTAGTCACACGTTTATGACAACCACAGAAAGTACATAAGCTTTCACAAAATGGTAAATGAATATAAAGACTAATCCCTTCTGAATCATTCGATTCTTGAAAAGATTTCACTAAACTTTGTTGCCACAATTCAGCAGAGAAAGTGCCATTATCCCAATATGGAACGGTTGGATAACTAGTATAGCGTGGTCCTGGAACATTATATTTTTGAATTAAAGAAGCACCCATAATTACCCACTCTTGGCGAAGTTGTGACCACTATTTTATGTATCTTAAACCAATTTTTCACATATTGTGATTGGCTCACATCAATATTACAACACCTCGATAAATACCCATAATTTTTTTAAGTATTTTAAACATCCAATATTCAACATCGGGAAAATCTCTTTAATATTTCATGCAATTTATGTTTTGATGTGTACATCTAAAATTCTTGATGAAGGTCGCGATGCAAAATCCTACTTCAGCCGATATTCAACGTGTTCGTGATTATTTAACTGACTTACAAGCACGTATTTGTGCACGCCTAGAACAACAAGAAAAAGTAGGTGGCGGTTCTGCTGAATTTATTATTGATGAATGGGAACGCCCTGAAGGTGGCGGTGGTCGCTCACGTGTTTTACAAGATGGAACAGTTATTGAAAAAGGTGGTGTGATGTTCTCCCACATCAACATTTCAAAACTTCCCGCTTCAGCAACAGAACGCCATCCAAGTATTGCGGGCGCAAAAGCACAAGCAATGGGTGTTTCTTTGGTAATTCACCCTAAAAACCCAAATGTTCCCACCTCACATGCCAACGTACGTTTATTTGTCGCTGAAAAAGAAGGACAAGATCCAATTTGGTGGTTCGGTGGTGGTTTCGACTTAACCCCATTTTATCCAAATGATGAAGATGTATTATCTTGGCATCAGACCGCTCATGATTTATGTACACCATTTGGGGATGACGTTTATGATGAACATAAAAAATGGTGTGATGACTATTTCTACTTAAAGCATCGTGATGAACAACGTGGCGTAGGTGGGCTATTTTTTGATGATTTAAATCAATGGGATTTCGAAACTTGCTTTAAATACATGCAGGCCGTGGGCAATGGCTATTTAGAAGCCATTGTGCCCATTTTCGAACGCAATCAAAACAAACCCTACACACCTGCTCAACGTGACTTCCAGTTATATCGTCGTGGTCGTTATGTAGAATACAACTTGGTTTATGACCGCGGTACATTATTTGGCTTACAAACTGGTGGTCGTATTGAATCGATCTTAGTGAGCATGCCTCCGCTTGCAGGTTGGTCATACCGCCCTGAATGGGATGAGAATTCAGCAGAAAAACGCCTGACCAATTTTTATTTAAAACCGCAAAATTGGCTCAAAATTTTAAAGTAATATCTTTAAATATAGTCACTTAGAACGCTCCAATTGGGGCGTTCTTTACATATGCTTTTATTATTTATATCTAGATATATTTACTCACACAATACAACTATCATCTTTCACTTGCTTATTGTTTAATAAAACAAGTTTCGTTAGATTTTTACAGCTATTCATCTTATTGAAACACTTGAATGTCACATTATGCCTAAGCCATTAAAGGACGTTAATCATGAATAAAATAATAAATAAAAACACCCTCGCTTTTCTTGGAATGTTCATTCTTTTAGTGGGTTCTTTAAGTGTAACGCTTGCTTTTGAAAACAACCTATCTGACAGCGTATCAATTACTATTAGTGTACTTTCAGGTATTGCCTTATTTCTTATTGCTGTCGTAATGCTATTTGAAGCAATTATCGATATTTGTAACCCAAGCAAATAAAACTTACTCATAAAAATCTGCAATTTCACCTATTTCTTTTCCGACTTTTTAGATTACGCATTTTCACGTATATTGAATGTCCTTTCAGCACAAGGATAATGCGTAATGACTAAACAATTCGCTGTAATTGGCAACCCAATTGAGCAATCACGTTCTCCTGAACTTCACCATGCTTTTGCCAAAAAAACAGGAATTGATTTGCTTTATAGCAAACGCCTTGCCCCACTCGATGGTTTCGACACGAGCGTAGAAGAATTCTTTAATACAGGTGGTATTGGTATGAATGTTACCGTACCTTTTAAAGAACAAGCTTTTTCCAAATGTGTTGTTTTAACTGAACGCGCCCAAATTGCTAAAGCTGTAAATACCTTATGGATGCAAGATGAAAAACTTCATGGCGATAATACAGATGGTCAAGGTTTAGTCGATGCCATTCGTGCATTAGATTGGAATTTAGCAAATACCGATATTTTAATTCTTGGCGCTGGTGGTGCAACACGTGGCGTAATTTATCCATTGGTACATGCAGGTGCAAAAAAAATCGTGATTGCAAACCGTACTTTGGCACGCGCAGAACAACTTGTTGCCGATTTAAAAGATGCTGTTCCACAAGCAGAACTGCAAGCGATTGCACTCACAGATTTAGCGGGTCATTTTGATATTGTAATTAATGCCACATCTGCAAGCTTAAGTGGAGATGTTCTTGTTTTACCTGAAGCATTACAATTTAAATATGCTTATGAAATGGCATATGGAAAACCATCTTCATTTTTAGATCAAGCAAAAGAACGTGGTGTACCAACCTCTGAAGGCTTCGGAATGCTTATAGGTCAAGCAATTGAATCTTTTTCAATTTGGAATGGCATTAAACCGAACCTTAAAGATTTTTTATAATATTCACATAATAATTTTAAGAGTCACTTTGGTGGCTCTTTTTTCATGGCAGATCACCTGAAAACGTATTGGTTTTTCTGACATCGCTTTATTAGTTCAAATAAATAAAATAAATGTGTACAGAATTGATACGACTTTTGCATGAATTGACTATTTTTCATGAGATTTACACGCTAGTATCAGATTAAATAGCAAGCAAAAGAAAGTATAAAATCAATCATCATTTCTTTTTATCTACATGATGAATTCGCTTTTCTGACATTTTTAATAGCTTCAACTATCAATGTAATTTTACTGTAGATGTGAATAATCAAAACATCGACTTAGATAATCCAAAACAATTTATATAGTAGGATTAAACATATGCCAGCGTATAAAGCTCCCTTACACGACATTCGCTTTTTAATGAATGAAGTTTTTAATTTCCCTGCACATTATCAAACTCTTTCTAACGGTGAATATGCAGATTCTGAAACCATTGATATGATTTTAGAAGGTGCAGCAGATTTTTGTGAAAACATCTTATCTCCTTTAAACCAATCTGGTGATGAAGAAGGTTGTCATTTTGAAAATGGCGAAGTTAAAACACCGAAAGGCTTTAAAGAAGCCTATGACCAATTTGTTCAAGGTGGTTGGCAAGGTTTGTCTTATCCTGAAGAATTCGGTGGTCAGAACTTACCGCAATCTTTAAATTTAATTAAATCTGAAATGATGGGTACGGCAAACTGGTCGTTCCAAATGTATCCAGGCTTAAGTGTTGGCTGTATTAACACCATTATGCAATTTGGTACAGATGAGCAAAAAAATACATATCTTCCTCATTTAGTTGCAGGTACTTGGGCTGGCACAATGTGCTTAACAGAGCCTCAATGCGGTACAGATTTAGGCCAAGTAAAAACGAAAGCTGAACCAAATGCAGATGGTACCTATGCCATTTCAGGTACAAAAATCTTTATTTCTGCGGGTGAACATGACCTAACAGAAAATATTATTCATATTGTTCTTGCACGCCTACCAGATGCACCCGCAGGCACAAAAGGTATTTCATTATTTATTGTACCTAAGTTCTTACCAAGTGCCGATGGTGCTACAGGTGATCGTAATCCTGTGACATGTGGTTCTTTAGAACACAAAATGGGGATTCGTGCATCAGCAACTGCTGTTCTTAACTTTGATGCAGCAACTGGCTATTTAATTGGTGAGCCAAATAAAGGTTTACATGCTATGTTCACATTTATGAACACAGCACGTATTGGTACAGCAATTCAAGGCATTGCACATGCTGAACTCGCATTCCAAGGTGCTTTACCGTATGCAAAAGATCGTATGTCTATGCGTGCACTTTCAGGTAAAAAAGACCCTGAAAAAGTAGCCGATGCCATTATTCATCATGCCGATGTACGTCGTATGCTACTCACACAAAAAGCAATCGCTGAAGGCGGTCGTTCTATGATTTATCATGCAGCTCAACTTGCAGATAAAATGAATGATGCTCTACTTCGTGGTGATACAGCTGCATTTGAAGAGCATGATGAACACCTTGGTTTCTTTACTCCAATTTTAAAAGGCTTCTTAACTGAACTGGGTTATGAAGCAGCAAACCACGGCATGCAAATTTATGGCGGTCATGGTTATATTAAAGAATGGGGTATGGAACAAATTGTTCGTGATTCTCGTATTTCTACGCTGTATGAAGGTACAACTGGTGTTCAAGCTTTAGACTTAATTGGTCGTAAAGTTCTTTTATCTTCTAAAGGAAAAGTTATTCGTGACTACACAGCGGAAATTTTGAAGTTCTGTGGTGTGCATGCTCGTAATAAATACATGCGTCGTTTTGCTTGGGACTTAACAAAACTTTGTGCTCAATGGAATACGTTAACCGTTCGTTTAATGCTTGCTGCTCGTAAAGACCGCGATATCGTATCTTCTGCATCTGTAGATTTCTTAATGTTCTCTGGTTATGTAATGATGGCTTACTTCTGGGCTCAGCAAGCTGCTGTAGCATCTGAAAAATTGGCTGAAGGCAATGGCGCTGACGTTCCTGAATTCTATAAAGCAAAAATTAAAGTTGCTGATTTCTACTTCGAACGTATGTTGCCACGCACTCAAGGTCATGCAGAAGCAATGATTAACCCATCAAAATCAATGACATCACTTGCACCTGAACATTTTAGTTTCGATTACTAATTTGCATGTACATAAAAAAGACCGCTTAGGCGGTCTTTTTATTGATAATAAATAGTTTTTTTATAAAAACTCTTCCAACACCGAATTTAGAAATACATGACCTTGCTCAGTACATGAAATTCTATTTTCATCATTTACCATAAGTTTACGCTTACGTAATGATGCTAATAAATCAGACAAATCACTCAAGCTATAACCTGTACGTTCAGTATAAAGTTTGGCATCTACCCCATGATTCAAACGAAGTGCATTCATCATAAATTCGAACGGCATATCATCTTTTTCAATGCATTTATATTGCAAATGCTCAGCAGGAACTTTAGCTAAATAATCTTTCGGCAAACGTGTTTTTTGATAACGATACACACCATCCTTATGCGTTATTTTACCGTGTGCACCTGCACCAATTGCAAGGTAATCACCAAACTGCCAATAATTTAAATTATGCGCAGAAGGTTTTTCTTTACGCCAAGCAGAAACCTCATAGTTCACGAAACCTTGCGAAATTAAATATGCCTCACCCTGCTCTTGAATATCTTCTAAAACATCATCTACAGGTAAAATGGGCTGTGTTCTAAAAAATACGGTATTGGGTTCAATAGTCAGTTGATACCAAGAAACATGCGTTGCTCCACTTTCAACTGCAAGTTTTAAATCTAACAAAGCTTGTTCTAAAGTTTGCTCTGGCAAGCCATGCATTAAATCGACATTTACACGCTCAAAACCTGCTTCTTTGGCATTTTTAATTGCAGAAATTGCATCATTGTTTGAGTGAATACGACCTAACTTCTGCAAATGATCTGTATTAAAACTTTGCACACCAATAGAAAGACGATTAATCCCTGCCGCTAAATATCCTGCAAAAGGATCATGTTCAACTGTTCCAGGATTGGCTTCTAAAGTAATTTCACAACCATCTTCAAAAGGTAATAATGCTTTTAACTCAGCAAATAACCATTCATAACCCTTTGCAGAAATAAGCGATGGTGTACCACCACCAATAAATACACTGTGAATTTTACGCCCTTGTGCAAAATCTATTTGAGTTTTGAAATCTTCAACCAATGCTCTCAAATACTCTTCTTCTAAGTCTAAAGACAATTTTCCATCAGGTACCGCATGCGAATTAAAATCACAATATGGACACTTTCGCACACACCAAGGCATGTGAATATATAAAGATAATGGAATATTTGCAGGGTTTAGCTCAGACAAGGAGAATGCTCAAAAAGTAAGACTTTATGAATTTTACCATGAGTGATTCTATAGCTCATGAAATATATTGGTATTTGCTTTAAACTGATGAAAATTACATAAAAAATAGACTGCTAAAAATGATGAAAATATCGAGTCAGCTTATTTTATTCCTTCCTCTTGCATTTGCTATTGGTATTGCTTTGACCTTTCAAACCGCAATTAATACTCAACTACGCGATTATGTACAAACTCCTTTACAAGCTGCCCTTTTCTCATTTTTGATTGGTACAATACTACTTTGCTTTTTAGTGTTTGTTGAAAATTCACCAAAACCAAATTTTAGCGATTTAATTGCTATGCCTTGGTATTTATGGATTGGTGGATGTTTAGGTGTTTATGCGATTAGTATGAGCCTCTTTACTGCACCTAAATTGGGTTTACTTACACTTTCAGGCTTAATTATTTTTGGTCAAATTATAACATCTATGATTTTTGATCATTTCGGTCTATTGGGTATTCATAAAACACCTATTAACTGGCAACGTTTCTTCGGTGGTATCGTGATTTTCATTGGTGTGCTTCTCACTTTACAACGCTAATTTTTAAGTACTAAGCACCAATTTAAGAGTTTTTTAGTGTCTAAAGTTACAAGTACAAGTTACGAGTTAAAACAATTATTTAAATTAATGATCCCCATTTTAATCACTCAATTTGCTCAAGCAGGTTTTGGTCTGATTGATACGATTATGGCTGGACATTTATCTGCCAATGACCTTGCGGCTATTGCCGTTGGTGTGGGCTTGTGGATTCCAATTATGCTACTTTTTAGTGGCATTATGATTGCAACTACACCTTTGGTTGCTGAAGCCCAAGGTGCACGTACGCCTGAAAAAATTGCAACCATTGCTCGTCAATCTTTATGGGTTGCACTTATTTTAGGAATTATTGCAGGTTTGATTTTACAAACGATGCCATTTTTACTTCCTTTATTTGGTGTTCCCGAAGCATTGCTTCCAAAAGCAAGTTTATTCTTACATGCCATTGGCTTAGGTATGCCCGCGGTCACCATGTATGGCGCATTACGTGGCTATTCAGAAGCCTTAGGTCATCCTCGTCCTGTCACTGTCATTAGTTTGGTTGCTCTTGTTGCTCTTATTCCACTGAATTTTGTTTTCATGTACGGACTTGGACCAATCCCTGAGTTAGGTTCTGCAGGTTGTGGTTTTGCCACCTCTATTTTGCAATGGCTCATGTTTATTACCTTAGCACTCTATATTTTAAAAGCACCTGCGTATCAAAAATCGCAACCTTTTGCCCTTTTTGAAAAAATTAATAAACATTGGGTTAAACGCATTTTGGCACTTGGCTTTCCTATTGGCTTAGCTATTTTCTTTGAGGTGAGTATTTTTAGCACCGCAGCGATTGTACTTAGCCCACTTGGTGAAGTGACTGTTGCAGCGCACCAAATTGCAATTTCAATTACCTCTCAACTCTTTATGATTCCAATGTCACTTGCCATTGCGCTGACTATTCGTATTGGAACTTATTATGGCGAAAAGAATATTTTTGCGATGCGTAAAGTCCAACTTGTAGGCTTAGCAACAGGAACAGTATTTGCTCTTATTTCAATGAGTTTACTTTGGTTCTTCCGAACTGAAATTGTATCGTTCTATACCAATGATTATGACGTGACCCAAATTGCGGTTTATCTCGTATTATTTGCAATTGCTTATCAACTTATGGATTCATGGCAGGTAAGTGCAGCAGGCTGTTTACGTGGCATGCAAGATACTAAAGGACCAATGTGGATTACTATGCTTGCCTATTGGATAATTGCCTTCCCTATTGGGATTTATCTTGCTCGCTTTACCCCTATGGGTGCAGCAGGTGTTTGGGTTGGTCTTATTGTTGGTTTAAGCATTGCCTGTGTACTTTTAATTTCACGTTTATACTTTAATAATAAACGTCTTTCCTTACGCTTTAACTCTTAAAGCCATATCAAATTTAAGCCGACCAACGTGTCGGCTTTTTTATGTTTTCTACTAAAAATTCATAAACTATCCATCATCTTAACAAAATACAGTAGGCAATTTACTATTCAAGACTTATTATCAGAGGCAGAGAAAAAAGATGATCTTGAGGAACATCAATGGCTAAATCGGCAAGTACCCCGGGTCGTCGCTTTATGAAACTTGCGAGTATGACAGCAAGTATTGCGACAAAAACCGTTTCCAATTCCATTAAAAACTTAACAGCCGATGAAGATAAAAAAAATGCTTCACGTAGCCAAATGTTCCAAGAAATTGGCTTACAAATTGCCGACACCTTAGGTGAAATGAAAGGTGCGGTGATGAAAGTTGGGCAAATCGCTTCTCAATATAAAGATATATTCCCACCTGAAGTTGCTAAAGCAATCTCAAAACTACAGCGCCAAGCCCCTGCTATGCCTTTTGCAGAAATCAAAAAGCAAATTGAAAAAGAATTAGGCAAACCACTCAATCAAATTTTTAAACATGTCGATGAAATACCATTTGCAGCTGCATCTATTGGACAGGTGCATAAAGCGACTTTACCTAGTGGTGAACAAGTGGTCGTCAAAGTTCAGTATCCTGGGGTGGATGAAGCTTGTGAAAGTGACTTAAAACAAGTGCGCTTAGCTCTTCGTCTTATGGGTGTTTTAAAAATTGATCGTAAACTTCAAGATCAACTTTTTAAAGAAATTCAAGAAAGTTTAGATAATGAACTTAACTATCAAATTGAAGCCCAAAACTTAGAAATTGCACGCACCTTCCATGCAGCACTTGATAGCAAAATCATTATTCCACGTGTCTTTTCTGAATATTCATCTCGCCATATTTTAACTTTAAGTTTAGAACAAGGTGAAAGCATTGAAACTGCAAGTACATGGCCACAAGAAACACGCAATAAGTTAGGTCGTCGTTTATTTAAAGCCATTGGACAAGAAATTTTCTATTTAAAACGATTCCACTGCGACCCTCACCCTGGCAACTTTGCATTCCGTGAAGATGGTTATGTCATCATTTACGATTATGGCGGTGTAAAAACGCTTCCAAATGATATTGTTATCACATTTAAAAACTTAATAAATGCAGCTCGTGAACACAATATTCCTGAACTTGAACAACGCTTAGATGAACTAAATTCTTTAACAGAGCAAAGTAAGTTCCCACAAGAACTCTATGAAGAATGGTTAGAAGTGCTCATGCGCCCTCTTATAACCAACTATGATTTTGCTGAAAACACAGCGCATCATGATGGTGTAGAACTCGTCAAACGCTCTTTAAAATACTGGGATGTATTCAAACCTTCGCCAGATACACTAATGGTGAATCGAACTGTTTCAGGTCAATATTGGAATTTAATTCACTTGAAAGTGAAAGATAATTTAACCGATTTATTTGATGAACTAGTACCACCACGCAACTCTTAATTTCCTCTATAAGTCCTTTTTTACAATCTGTAAAAAAGGATCACTTTACATCATTATTGTTATGTTATAACATTTCCACTATATCTTTAAATGAAAATAATTCTATGCGCCCGAATATCCATCCAGAATATAGAGATGTACTTTTTCACGACACCAATGCCAATGCTTTTTTTGTGATTGGAAGTACTTTACAAACAAGCCAAACCAAAGAGTACGAAGGCAAAACTTACCCATACGTTACATTGGATATTTCAAGTGCATCTCACCCGTTCTATACAGGTGAACAACGTCAAACTTCAAATGAAGGACGTGTGGCAAGCTTCAATAAACGCTTTGCCCGTTTCAAACGATAACAAGTTGTTCAGATAATTTTAAGAAAATAGCGTTATTTTTAAATAACCCCAAAGCCTAAGACTCCAGATCTTAGGCTTTTTTAATTTTTTGAATTATTTACTTTGTAAAATAAATTGAAAAATGTAAAAACCAATCGCTAATACAACCACACCCAAAATAATACTACTGAACATATAAGCGAAAGCTAATGCAATTTGATCTTGCTTAATCAACTGAAAAGTCTCTAAACCAAAACTTGAGAATGTCGTAAATCCACCCAAAATGCCTACCATTAAAAGTAAGCGCGCTTCATTTTGTAAAATAACAAACTTCTGACTACATGCAAAAAAAACACCTGCAAGAAAACAGCCTAACAAATTGACGAGCCATGTTGTCCACGGGAATAAACCTGTCGGCTTTAAAAACCACACACCTACGCCATAGCGAAAAGTTGCACCAACTGCCCCACCAAGCGCGACCAATAACCAATTCATATTCCATCCGACTTGTATTTCACATGATGTATTAAAAACAATCATTTATCTTTTGCATTTATTTATAGCACTAAAACTCAATTTGAATGATTAAATTTGATGAAAAAATTGTTATAGTCGACAAGGTTTTTACGATTTTTAAAGGACAAAGAGAATCATGGCTCAAGAACTATTGGCTCAACTTGAAGCAGGCACTGCAAAATTTTCTGACGTAATTGCATTTATTGAAGCACGCTTTACGCACACAGCAACTGCTTTTAAAAATGGTGCTCAAGCCAATGCTGCAACTGAAAACCAAGGCAGCGCGAAAGTATTTTCTTTTGCCCAACTAAACGATCTAGATCAAGCTCAAACTTTAAGTTTATTTGCAGAACACTACGCCTCTGTACTTGCAACACCTGAAGCAATAGATCATCAAAATATCCGCCAATTCATGATTCATGGCTGGGATGGTATTAGCTTTGAAGGTAATGCGTTAACAGCAAAATAATTAAAATATAGTCATCAAAAAACCGCTTATTTAAAGCGGTTTTTTGATGACATACTTAAATCTAAACATTAAACTTTTTCAATCCACTGAATTGAACTGACACGAAAAACCTCACAAGCACCGTCACCCGTATCTGTTGGGCTAAGCGATGATGTCCATACTAAATCTTTATCTTTAATTTCGACTAACTCACCCTTTAAACGAACTAAATCACCTCGTTTAACAAGTTTAATTTCCTTTGCAATTTCAGGATTAGCTGGAATGATGTGCATATTCGACACCATTTGTACTGCTAACTCTTTTGGAACGGGCACTTTATCCATTTTCCAATTTAAAAAGCGGTCGTATTGTCTTACATAAATTTGGCTTGCAATTTCAGGCTGTGCAAACAACCCCCAACTTACGGCATAATCAATGGGAGAAAATTTTGCTTGCTCATCATCTGTATAAATTTTTGAACCCAAAATTCGAAAATCACCTTTAAAATCTTTTAATGGCGCAATCGATTGCGTACTTTCTACAGGATCTAAACCTTTGGCGATGTTATATGCCGTAGATGCATGTGTTGTCACTTGTAGCATTGAACCCACAAATAACATACTCAACCATAAACGTTTCATTATAAGCACCTCACCAATTTCAATTATTTTAACAACACCACATGAACTTATTTAAGCTGTTCATTTTACTGTCTTTAACTTTATATCACTTTTATCTTAAACCTAGTTTAAGATAAAAATTTATATTTTTCGTAACAATACTCATCTATTTAGAGTTTTATGTGGAGTATTTCTAGTGATCAAAATCTATGCGAATAGTTTCAAAACGAACTCGCCCCTCTTTAATGGCTTGTTCAATTGCTTGTTGTCCCTTCGTTAATCTTGCTCCGCCACTTTTAATATCAATAAGGACAACTTCTATATCTTCGGCATAACCATCGCCATCTCTGAAATCTGTATATCCATCAAAAACAACATAATCGACAGGATCACCAAGAAATTTTGCATCACTCGGTAAATATTGAAACTCTGGCATAATGGGTGCTAGTTGTTCTGCCATTTTTCCTTTGAGTACAGCACGACTTGTATTCACACTACGTTTTTGTGCATGTATTAACGCTTGTTTATGCTCTAGCTCTAGCTCCGCAATATATTGCTCATATTCTGCTTTAATACGACCATTTCTAGAACCACTTAAAATAAGTGTTGTAAGCACAATTCCAATACATGCACCAATTAACATTGCCATCCAAATGGACATTATCTTTTCCTAGTTTTTTAATAATCAAATGAATAAGACTGTATATAACTTTTGTGTTGTGTGATATTTCTACCAATAAACAATGATATGCTAGCTGTAAGCAGAATTATATCTTTCTTTATCAGTCGAATCATGAAAACAATACTCGTTGCAAATCAAAAAGGCGGTTGTGGAAAAACACTTACAGCGATTAGTTTAGCTTCGGCTTTAGCACAAAAAGGATACCGCGTTGTGCTAGCCGATGCAGACAATCAAAAATCTGCACGTCAATGGCTTAAACAACGGCCTCAAACTGCAGCACCTATTACAAGCCTCGATTGGCGATATGAAAAATCTATGGGTGATATTCCTAAAAATATTGAATATTTAATTATTGATGCACCAGGCGCACTTTCAGGTGAGCATGCAGAGCAACTTGTGAGTGAAGCTCATGCCATTATTACTCCTCTACAACCCTCTTTCTTTGATATTGATAGTACACGTCGTTTCTTAAAACACTTACAAGACATTAAGCGTATTCGCAAAGGAAAAGTTAAAATTCTTCTGCTTGCAAACCGAGTAAAGCCAAATGGTATGAACTCAAAAGAAATGCAAGATTTCTTTGCTAAAGTTGAACAGGCGCCTATTTCTTGGATTTCAGAACGTGCCGCTTATGGTCAATTGGCTATGCAAGGTTTAAGTATTTTTGATAAAACACAAAAGAACTTTGTAGAAATTCAAAAACAATGGCAGCCTGTTTTACAAGCAATTATTGAAGATCCGAGTGAGTGGTTCTAACCCCAAGTAAAACAGCTTCATAGTATTCAGGCATAGGTCATAAAAGTTATTCATCATTACTTTTTCAGCATGCATTTGCGGAAGATTTATTTTGAGTTAATATGGCTTATGAATTAAGGAATAACTCAGTGAATTCAGTACAAAAACATGCTCCAACAATACAAAAAATATTGTTATTTGGTCTTTTTTTCATTCTCCTTTATTTAGGCTTTGATGTTCTAAAATACTTTATTGTACCTGTACTTTGGGCTGCCATTATTGCTTACATGACATGGCCCTTATATCAAAGAATTCTAAATTTCTGTGGAAAAAATAAACCAACTTTAAGCGCAACCATCATGATTATTTTGGTGGTACTGGTTATTGGTATTCCTGTTATTTGTGCAATTTTCCTATTACAACATGAAGGACGAAATTTATATCTATCCCTTCAAAGACAAGTATTTTCAGGTCATTTAAGCGTACCTGACTTTGTACGAGAACTTCCTTTAATTGGCAAAGAAGTCACACGAACACTGAATGATATTAATCAAGATCCTAATAGCATCATTAAAAATATTTCAGCATGGATTCAAGGTCATCTAAATTACGGAAAAGTTGTACTCAATGAAGTTAGTAAAAACATTTTCAAACTGTGCTTTTCTGTAATGTCTTTATTCTTTTTCTATAGAGATGGTCCAACCATTCTAAACCAAGTCCGTCAAGCATTTGAAAAAGTTGTTGGTCCTCAAATTCATCACTATATTTCAACTATTTCAGACACAACTCGTGCCGTTGTTTATGGCGTAGGTTTAACTGCTGTTGCTCAAGCGCTTTTGGCTGGCGTAAGTTACTTTGTTGCAGGTGTACCTAACCCTATGGTACTTACCATTGTTACCTTCTTATTTGCACTTATTCCCTTTGGCCCTCCTGTTGCTTATACCTCTGTTTCTTTATGGTTATTCTCTCAAGGACATGCTATAGAAGCTGTTGGCGTTATGGCATGGGGCGTTTGTGTAGTAAGTACTGCCGATAATGTAATTCGTCCATTGGTTATTTCAGGTGCAACACAAATTCCATTCTTACTTATTATGTTTGGCGTATTAGGTGGCTTAGCAAGTTTTGGAATGGTTGGTTTATTTATTGGGCCTGTCATACTTGCAGTACTTTTAGCTATTTGGCGTGAATGGTTACATGAAGCGCAACCAGAACCTATCCTTATGCCTAAAGGAACTTTGGCTTATGACTTAGATGATGAACCTACGAAAAATGAAGAAAAAAAATAACTAAATAAATATCTATAAAAAAGGGGTGATTTAAATCGCTCCTTTTTTATTTATACCTTTATTCTAGCCTTTCACATTGTGCATACATGGCAAACTTTCTACAGCAAATGTGGATAACTTTTAGTTTATGAACACCATCAAATACTTTAAATATATAAAATTTCGCTGTGTTTAAATTGACAGTGAACCAAAAAAAGTTCAGTGTAAAATTCATCCTAAAAACTAGTTTAAATTATAAAAAGTGAATAGTTTCAGCCTGTGGTTTCAGTCATTTAAATCTAATGCCATTTTAATATATTGCTTACAAATTTTTATTGTCTTAACAGGTACAACTTTAGGTTTGTATTATTTAGGCGCTCAAGAACTAATTGTACCCACCACTTTAGGTGCTATAGCAACTGCCCTCACCGACTTTGATGATCGCTTAAGTATTAGATTACGTAATTTAGTTTATGTCTGTATTTTATTTTTTGGTGTAAGTAGCATTCTTGATTTTTTGCATGA
Organism: Acinetobacter sp. FY731; assembly: GCF_059515905.1. Classification (NCBI taxonomy): domain Bacteria; kingdom Pseudomonadati; phylum Pseudomonadota; class Gammaproteobacteria; order Moraxellales; family Moraxellaceae; genus Acinetobacter; species Acinetobacter sp. FY731. The sequence goes on from NZ_JCAKNB010000002.1 coordinate 129,768, forward strand.
ATATAAATTTTTATTCATTTTATATTTATCACTTTCTAGTGCAGGTTTAATTTTACTTGGTGCTTTAGGTCAGCGTTATGCAGCCATTTCATTTGGTACTATTTTACTTTCAATTTACACCATGTTTGGCTTAGACGAATACACCGAATGGTACTTTCAACCATTCTGCTTTGTGGCGGGTGCATTGTGGTATGGCTTTACTGCTATTTTATTTTACCTCATTAAACCAACCCTTGCTGTACAAGATAACTTAAGCCAAAACTTCGAAAAAATAGCAGATTTACTCTATGCAAAAGCTAAGCTGTTTGACCCAGACAATACCGAAAATGTCGAACAACTCTTGTATGATCTTTCACTTAAAAATAGTGAAGTTGTTCTTGCGCTCAATAAAACCAAAGCATCTTTACTTACCCGTTTAAAAGCCTCTAGAGCAAATCAAAATACCATTTACTGGCTCAATTTATATTTTCTTGCACAAGATATTCACGAACAAGCAAGTTCCAACTATTTGCATTATGAACATCTTCATCAAAACTTCAGTCGTACCGATTTAATCTATCGAATTCAAAAGAATATTCGTTTACATGCTCGTAGTTGCCAAGAATTAGCTCAAGCCATTTTAAATAATAAAAACTATGAAGCGAGCCAAGAACGAATTTTGGCATTGAGTTATTTAAAAAGCTCCATGCAGGATTGGATTAGGGAAAATCCGTACAATTTAGAAGTTAAAAATTTACAGCTTATTTTAAGTAATTTAGAAAAATTCCTAGCTCGATTTCAAAATCTAAAAGAACTACAAAAACAAAGTTCAGTACAGGCGCAGCAACATCTTAAAAACTTCGATTTATTAGATGATGATATTCACGGTGCTGAAGATTTATGGCTAAAATTAAAACAACATTTAACACCTCAATCTGCATTATTTAGACACGCAGTACGCATTGCCTTTGTATTTGCAGTGGGATACTCCATTTCCTTGTTACCCTTTGCAAAAAATGGATATTGGATTTTATTAACCAGTTTATTCGTTTGCCAAATGCGTTACTTTGCCACCAAAAGCCGCTTAAAAATGCGAACTTTAGGCACGCTTTTAGGTGTACTTATTGGTATACCAATTTTATATTTTGTACCGAGTATTGAAGGTCAATTACTTCTCACTATTATTTTTGGCGTGTGTTTTTTCTATTTGAGTGCAAAAAAATATGCCATGGCAACACTTATGGCAACGCTCATGGTTTTGCTTATTTTTAATTTAAAAGGCGCAGGATATGCCATTATTTTACCGCGTATTATAGACACCCTGCTTGGCTGTTTTATTGCATGGTTTGCAGTGAGTACTATTTGGCCCGACTGGGATTTCCGCAACATTTCAACCACAATGAAAAAAAGCACCAAAGCAACTTTGGACTATTTCCATGCAGTCGTTTTGCAGTATCAATTTGGAAAAAATAATAGTTTTGATTATCGGCTTGCACGGCGCTCCGCGCACAATACTCAAATTGAACTTTCAAATATGATTTCAAGTTTAAGTACAGAACCCAATCCTAATCCAGAGCTCATTCACCATGCCTTTCGCTATTTGGTTTATAGCCACAGCCAACTCAGCTATATATCTGCTTTAGGAAGTCACAGAGAATACGTAAATGAACCTCATGTATTAGCGCTCATGCAATGGACACAACATACTTTAGACAATGTTCTTATTCAGCAACAGACACTTTCATTGACTGACATTGAACAAAAGCTTGAGGAAATTAAACAACTCAATGCAGAAGCGCACTTATCGGAACATTTATTATTAGTACTCAAGCAAATGAGTCTATTACTAGAAACCTTGCCTGAATTATTAAAACTGCAAAATAAATTGCTCGAACTAGATATTAAGTAAAGATTCAATTTTCAAATAAAAAGGGAATGATATTTCCCTTGAACTATTTTTCAGTTTTGTTCGATCTATCGTTCAACTTTTCAACTTTATGCACTACACTGCCTGTTCATTCTCATTTTAAATATAGTGACCATGAATATTAAAACCTTACGATGTGTTGGTTTCTTAGAAGCTATTTCCTTCTTACTTTTACTTTTTATTGCAATGCCTGTGAAATACCTAATGGATAATCCTATTTTGGTAAAATACGTTGGCATGGGGCATGGGCTATTATTTATCGCTTTTCTTGCAGTATTGTTTATTGTGTGTGAAAAGCAAAAATGGTCTATTAAGATGTTTGTTTTAGGTTTAATTGCATCTATTTTGCCATTTGGTCCTTTTGTTTTTGATAGAAAATTGAGAAAACTAGAGCATCCAGAACGCTATTCTTAATATAAAAGCTTTAAAAAAAACCTCAAAATGTGGAGGTTTTTTTTGATGTAAAAATGCAATATTGATGATTTAAAACTGACCTTTTTCAACACGTTCTTGCATGACTTTTTTCAAATGTAACCGCGGCAAAGTAAACCAAAATACTATAAATGCTAAACAAATTAAGCTATACGCCCAAATATGAAAACTTTCATATAACACACGCCCAAGTTCTAAGAATATAAAGAAACTCAGCATCATTAATACAGAAACTGCTGCTGCAACTGTTCCTTTAGATACTTCAGATGACATGAGTGCAAAACGGTAAAGTACAGAGAAACTAATGCCTTCACCAAAGCTAATGAGCGTCATTCCTAAAATTAAGCTATGAATAAAGTATTCTTGCCAAATGGCACCAAGCACTAAAATAATTGCACCTGTCAGCATGAGTGGTAAGCCCATGAGCACCGTTTGTCCTAAAGCATATTTATCTATAATTTTAAGTAAAACTAAGTTACCTACAATTAAACCGCCCAATACAGGAAATTGTGCAAGTCCGTATTGCATACTGCTTAAGCCCATGTATTCCACAAGCATGACAGGTGATAGTGCAATCCATAACATAAGTGGCATGCTCACGAGTGGCAAAGCCAAGGTAAGCGCAACAAACCGCTTGTTTTTAAAGACTTGTTTAAAGTCATCTAATATATAGCTTAATGGTTTTTTTGTTCTGCTGACTTTCACATCGGGCATTTTGGCTTTTAAACCAAACCAACTGATAAGTGCAATAACGGCAATGCCTATAAAGCCCCAATGCCAAGACACATGATCAATCATAAATGCGCCAAGTACAGGTCCTAACAATGGCGCAAGTAATGATACGTTTGCCATAAGTGCCATGACTTTAATGGCATCGCGTTCATCGAAGGTTTCTTGAATGGCAGCATAACCTACGGCGGCAATAACAGATAAACCAAAACCTTGTAAAAAACGCAGTGCTAAAAAGCTTTCGATATTGGTTGTAAGTAAAATAAGTAAGCATGTGAGTACAAAAAATAGTACGCCACCCAATAGGACTTTTTTACGTCCTAAGCGATCTGAAAGTGGTCCAAGTAGCCATGCAACAAATGCCCCACCCAATAGGTAAAATGACATAGAAGATGGTGCCCACGCGCTGCTTACGCCAAAGTCTTTGGTAATGGCAAGCATGGCAGGTTGGACTAAATCGTTACCGATATAGACGGAAAATTCAAAAAGTACCAACGCCAACGGAAACATAAAGGTGGCACGGTTAAGTTTTACGGTTTGTATATTTTGCATTTATTTCTACGTGTGGGGACAACTTTGCCTAAACCACTTTTATTTTAGGGAAATGAAGTTTCTACCCAATGACATGCATTGAGTTTTAACTTTGAAATTTGTATGGAGTTAAGTTTGTTTAGAAGTACATCGTATTCACGAGATGTGTTTTCTTTGGTTTTGCTGTGAGATTTTTGCTCATGCCAATACACCTTGGGATGAGTAGGTGTATTATAGCAGAGCGATGATTTTTTGTCTTTATGCTGTTCAAGGCTTCGGTAAATCTACAGGCGTAATATTATTTAATTTTGCAATATCAGGGTTAGGCTCAAACTTAAGCCAACCTTTTTTCATCCATTTTTCAACTTTCTCTTTAGTCAAAATACCAATTAAGTTTGCCAATAAATCAAACTTAGCTTGTATATCAAAATAAAAAATTTGAACTCTAACATTACAATCTCTAGGTTCATTAAATGAAAATATTTCCTTTATATAGTTCTCATCAGATCTGTCTAATGAGTGTCCCCAAATATAAATATTAGTTTGATACTCTCTACCTATTGTAGAAAAATAATCTTTATCATCAAGATTTTGTGTCTTTGACATCCAGAAATTTAAATTAGCTTTAAATGGTGCACTCTCACTTAAAAACTGATATTCAGTATCATTTAAAAGCTTTTGATGATACTTAGTAAATCCATAAGTTTTATAATTTTTCAAAAATTGTTCGCTTAAATCAGAAACACCTAAAACAATGTTTTTTTTCTCATTTTCACCGTGTATATATTTAACTATCCCCCTTGGAGTATTATATTTTTTCACTAAAGTTACGGTATAGTTAAATGTATATATTAGATCTAAAAATAAGACATTTTCAGGAGTAAAGTTTATTTCTAAGTTATCAATTACAGTCATTAAAAAATCAGAAAATATTGTCTTTAGGTCTAAAAGATTAGCCATCAAAAAACTAATTATTTTTTGACAGTCTAACGTAATATCACCCTTAAATTCATCTAGAAAATTATCTTTAATTTTATAGATATTATAAATTTCTTCATTATGTTCAGATTCTATTTCAATAATACCCAGTGACTTTAAAACTAACCGTTCTCTTTCTTTAAAACATAAATAATTATTACTATTTTGACCATTCAATCCCACAATAATCTTATTTACAATACCCAAATTATCTTTTAGCTCATGATATCTATCAAAAAAAATTTCAACTGTTGATAATGCTTCATAAATTTTTAATTCAAAATCAATCCACGTCTTAACTTCTCTCACATAATCAGAAAAATACTGATACCAAACATTTTCTTTTAATTGTGCCTGTAGATTTTGTATTTTATCGACAGAAATTTTAATTTCTTCAGTTTTATACATTGCCTTTGTATGTTGAAAAAAACTATTCTGCCATTCTTCTGTTTCATTATTTTTATGCCAATAATCCTTTATAAATAGATCATCAAAGCCCATATCACCTTTAGCAATATCCCAATTTTCTATCGCATCCATTGCAATCATAAAATGGTCATACTTGGTCGGCAAATAATGCGACAAATCAAAACCATTCCCGACAATTAAAATATTCATTGTTCTTATATTTCCCCAAATAAAAAAGCGTATCAATAGATACGCTTTTATGAGGTATAAAACCTTAAAAATCAATCATATTTTAGACTAACATTACGAGCAAAGTGCTGTTTGGAAAGCTTTCGTATTCTTACCACGTACACATTTATACGCTTCTTTCTTATCTACCTGCTTCCAAACATTATCTTGCAATTTAAAACTATAAATAGTACGAATCGCACTCACAGAATCATCCATTAAACCTGCTTGTAACACCATCACTTGCGCCACATTTGGAGATTCCACACGGTTAAATACCTGACGAATTTCAACCATATTCAACTCATTTTTTAAATTAGGTTGAGCCTTTAAAACTTGCTCAAGTGGCGTATGTGAAGTCCCTACTTTAGACACAAAATCCTTCGTAGTCGCACAGCCAGCCAAAAGCCCCACACACGTTGCCATTACGAATAACTTTTTCATCATTTTTTAATACTCAATATAAAAAAGGCATAACACCAATGATGCTATGCCTTTTACAGTTACACGATAGTTAGTCTGTAACAACATAATCTATCTAACTTTTCAAAACATTTAAAAACTTACTTCAAAGAATACTTACATATTCATGAAATTCCCTCTCCTCTTAGGAGAGGGTTAGGGAGAGGTCTATCTATAAAACCTACACCCTCTTGCGAAATACATGCTTCAATTCATAGAAAGAAGAAACATATTTCACCGTATTCAATATTCATTAAAAATCACATTTAAAAACTATAAATGTCATGATTAAAGATCAAATAATTTACCAGGATTCATAATACCGTTCGGGTCAAAAACTTGTTTCAACGCTTTCATGTATTCAATTTCTTCTGCTGTACGCGTGTACTCTAAGTATGGCTTTTTCGTCATACCAACACCATGTTCCGCAGAAATAGAACCATCATATTTCTTCACAGTATCAAACACATACTTATTCACGACCTGACATTTTGCAAAGAATTCGTCTTTGCTTAAATCGGCAGGTTTTAAAATATTTAAGTGCAAGTTACCGTCACCAATATGACCGAACCAGCAAATTTCAAAGTCTGGATAGTTTTCAGACACGATTGCATCAATTTCTTTAATAAATGCAGGAACGTGAGTAATTAATACAGAAATATCATTTTTGTATGGTGTAAATGGTGCAATAGATTCTGAAATATCTTCACGTAAACGCCATAAGCTTTCCACTTGGTCTAAGCTTTGGCTCATCACACCATCAAGCACCCAACCTTGTTCCATGCAATGCTCAAAAATTTCCATTGAAGCATCCATAATTGGTTCATACGGCGCTTCAAATTCTAGCAATACATAAAATGGACATTCTGTTTCAAACGGACGTTGAACATGACCATGATCAAGTACTTTTTGCATTGCAAGCTCACCAAAGAACTCAAATGCAGTTAAGTCAATTTTCTTTTGGAATGCGTGTAGCACAGGCATAATTGCATCAAAATCTGGAACGCCCAATACCATTACTTGTAAATCGTGTGGCTGACGTTCAAGTTTAATTTCAGCTTCTGTTACTAAACCTAAAGTACCTTCACCACCAATAAATAAGTGCTGAAGCGCATAACCTGTTGCGTTTTTAATCATGCCTTTGTTTAAACGAAGGATGTCACCTTTACCCGTAACAACGGTTAAACCTAGAACCCAGTTACGCGTCATACCGTATTTAATAACTTTAATACCGCCAGCATTTGTACCAATGTTACCGCCAATTTGCGATGAACCCGCAGATGCAAAATCTACTGGGTAGTACATGCCCTGTTCTTCTGCATAGTTTTGAAGTTGTTCAGTCACCACACCTGCTTGAACTCGAACCATACGATCTGCTGGGAAGAATTCAAGAATTTGGTTCATTTTGTCCATGCTCACGACAATTTCACCATTGGCAGCAACAGCACCCGCAGATAAACCTGTACGACCACCGCTTGGGGTAACAGCAACATTAAATTGGTTCGCAAGTTTTACAATTTCTTGAACTTGTTCAGTGGTGGATGGAAAAACGATAACCGATGGATTTGGATCGAAGTGCTTAGTATGGTCACGTCCCCAATTTTCGAGGCTATCTGCATCTGTTTTAATGCGGTTTTCACCCACAATTGCAGTTAATTGGGTCAATAACTCTGGGGTTAAAGCGACTGGAGCGTTCATCGTTTTCAGACCTTGCAAGAAGTAAACAAGTTATTTTTGAAGCCTTAATATGCTGATTTTAGAACATTATTTATCATGTTCTATTGCACATTTTTTAAAGCCATTCGTGCTTATAAAACCAACATTTTTGCAACGTGGCTTTTACACGAGGCAGTATTATATGCCATTTTTACAAAAACCCGCAGAAAATCGTATTTTAAGAATGTCGCCTTTGAAATTACACAGTTAGTTAGACCAATTTCGACAAACCTTGTCACATATTTTAGAAAAATACCTACTCCCAAAGCCATAAAGGAAATGTATATCACCCAATTTCCTATGCTATTATATCGCCACTAAATTTGGCCTTTGTAGCGGAGCCGTAATGAGCCAACATCTTTCTTTGCCTAAAGATAAAATTCGTTTCTTGTTGTTAGAAGGCGTTCATCAAAACGCAATCGACACTTTAAATGCTGCTGGATACACCAATATCGATTACCGTAAAACTGCGCTTGAGGGTGAAGCGTTGAAAGAAGCGGTTAAAGATGCTCACTTCATTGGTATTCGTTCCCGTACTCAATTAACTGAAGAAGTTTTCGAAGCTGCGAACAAGCTTATTGCTGTTGGTTGTTTCTGTATTGGTACAAACCAAGTGAATTTAGATGCAGCAATGCGTCGTGGTATTCCTGTATTTAACGCACCGTATTCAAACACTCGTTCAGTTGCTGAACTTGTTCTTGCTGAAGCAATTCTCCTTCTTCGCCGTGTACCTGAAAAATCTACAGACACACATGCTGGCGGTTGGAACAAATCTGCTGTAGGTTCGTATGAAACACGCGGTAAAACATTAGGTATCGTTGGTTACGGCTCTATTGGTTCTCAACTTTCTGTACTTGCAGAAAGCTTGGGTATGAAAGTGATTTATTTCGATACAGTGACTAAATTACCTTTAGGTAATGCACGTCAGGTTGGTAGCCTAGATGAGCTATTAGCAAATGCTGATGTTGTATCACTACATGTTCCTGATGTTCCGTCTACACGTAACTTCATGACTAAAGAAAAATTTGCACAAATGAAAGAAGGTGCAATCTTCATCAATGCGGCACGTGGTACATGTGTTGTAATTGAAGACTTGGCTGATTCGCTTAAAGCTGGTCACCTTGCGGGTGCTGCTGTTGACGTATTCCCTAAAGAACCTAAAGCGAACGGTGAAGAATTTGTTTCTCCTCTTCGTAACATTCCAAACGTGATTTTAACACCTCACGTTGGTGGTTCTACAATCGAAGCGCAAGCAAACATTGGTTTAGAAGTTGGCGAGAAATTCGTTGCTTACTCAGATAAAGGTATGACTTTATCTGCTGTAAACTTCCCTGAAATTGCACTTCCATTGACTGAAGGTAAGCATCGTTTACTTCACATTCATAAGAATATTCCAGGCGTTCTTTCTAAAATTAACAACTTGTTTGCTGAACACGGCATTAACATCTCAGGTCAATCTTTAATGACTAAAGGTGACGTTGGTTACTTAGTCATGGACGTAGATGCAACTGCATCTCAAGAAGCGCTTGATACACTTCACGAAGTTGAAGGTACAATTCGCGTACGTGTATTGTTCTAATATTCGGTTATATTGAAGACCACAGCATTCGTGCTGTGGTTTTTTATTGCTTAATAAAAGCTTTTCATTCTTCGCTACAAATGAAAACTCTACGAATTTAGTTCATGTCCAATTTAAAAAATGCACCACACATCCAAGCTTTGTTTTTATTACTCATTGCCATGATTAGTATGCAAAGTAGTGGTGCTCTTGCCAAATATCTGTTTGCACAATTTCCTGCTTTAACTATTTCTGCCATGCGTTTGCTACTCGGCTCATTAATTTTGGCACTTATTTTTCAAGCTTGGAAAATCAATTTCAAGAAAGTGAAATGGTCTGCTGTGATCGGTTATGGTATTGCTCTTGCAGGCATGAATGCTCTATTTTATTTATCCATTCAAAGACTCCCCCTAGGTATTGCTGTTTCCTTTGAATTTATTGGACCTTTAAGTGTTGCACTTTATTATGCAAGACAAAAGTTCGATTTCATTTGGGTTGGACTTGCCATTATTGGCTTAGTATTGTTATTTCCCTTTCAGCAAGCTGCACAAAGTCTAGATTTAGTTGGAATTGCTTTTGCTTTGGGTGCTGGAGCTTGTTGGGCACTATATATTGTCGCAGGACAAAAACCATCTGGCATTTCGGGTAATCATACTGTTTGCTTAGGCATGTTTATTGGCATGTTGTGTTTAATGCCTATTGCCCTTATTTCAGGCATGTCAGTCAATGTTTTTGAGCCTTCAAATTTAATATATTTTATTATTCTTGCCACACTTGCAAGTGCATTACCTTTTACTTTGGAAATGATTGCTCTTAGAAACTTAACAGCATTAAGTTTTGGTACATTAATGAGTATTGAACCTGCTATTGCTGCCTTTTCTGGCTTTATTTTCTTAGGTGAACAGCTTGCATGGAATCAATGGCTCGCTTTAGCCACCATTATTACCGCATCTATTGGTTGTACCTACACAACGCAGCAAGCAAAGAAAAAATCTAAAATTTGAATTTAAAATATTTTGAATTCAAATTTTTCCTCAGTAAACAATAAATAATATTATTTAAATTTAAAGCTTTGAATTTACATTTTGGCAATATTTCCAACATCAAACAATACATAGAATTGCTATACTCAACGCTCAACCTCAAGACCTATACCGCCTTAGGTATAGTGATATTTAAAAATGCCAAAGTCACAACTTCTTGCTGTTTTATTCATGGTTTTATCCATGATTTCGTATCAAATTAGTGCTTCATTTGCCAAACAGCTTTTTAGTGTTTTGGATCCACTTTCTGTCACTATTTTACGCTTATGCTTTGCAGCAATTATTATCTGCATCATGTTCCGCTCTTGGCATATTTTAAAGCGTTTATCATTTTTAAAATGGCGAGATTTGTTGTGCTATAGCGCAGCTTTATGCTGTATGAATGTTTTATTTTATATGTCCTTAGGTAAACTTCCTCAGGGAATTGCCGTTGGCTTAGAGTTTATTGGTCCTTTAGGTTTAGCATTGCTTTCAATTAAGCAACGTAGTGATTTAGTTTGGGTATTACTTGCAATAGCTGGTATTGCACTTATGGTGCCATGGGGACAAGCACATAGCGATAATTTTTCTATTTTTGGTGCTGTTTGTGCTCTTGCCGCTGGACTATGTTGGGCATTTTATATTTACTTTGGTCAAAAAGTGGTACACCAGAATATTGGCATGCATGCCCTCACAATTGCCATTACCCTTTCTGCAATTAGTTTATTGCCAATAGGCTTATATAACAACGCATCAGCATTACTCGATACTCAATATTGGGGCAAAGCATTGGCTATTGCCATTTTAGCCACAGCCATTCCTTACGCTTTAGATTTACAAGCTTTAAAGCGCTTGAACAAACTTAGCTACGGAACATTATCTAGCCTATCACCTGCGCTTGCAGCATTAGCAGGGCTATTTTTACTAGGTGAAAAAATTGGCTTTTTACAATGGATTGCACTTGCATGTGTCATGTTAGCTTCTATTGGCGTAACACTAAGATCAGGAAGTAAAGCAGCCACTTAAATAAAAATAAAAGGGATGTAAAAACATCCCTTTTATTTTAAGCTGTGAAAAATGTTTGATAACCCAGCCGAACAATTAATATCGAAACCAATATCAAAAATAAGATTCGAATAAAGCCACTACCATATTTTAGTGCCATTTTTACGCCCACTAATGAACCGCAAACATTGGCAACAGCCATCATTAATCCCATTGCAAAAAGTACATGACCTGTGGGAATAAAAAAACTTAGGGCTGCAAAATTTGTCATAAAGTTTGCAATTTTTGACAATGCCGAAGCATGTAAAAAATCGACTTGTAAAAACCGAATAAAAAAGAAAATGAAAAAACTACCCGTTCCCGGTCCAAAAATACCATCATAAAAACCAATAACTAAACTACCAATAGCTGCCAATATTAAAAGCTTAGGTGTAAGTTCTTGGCTCACATGTACTTGACCAAATTCCTTTTTAGTAAAAGTATAAATCGCAATGACAATCAACATGACCAATACAAATGGTCTTAATACTTCTTTTGGAATCATGGAAACACTTGCAGCACCTGCAAAAGAGCTAACAAAAGCACAAAGCCCAATAACAGCAAGTAACTTCCAACGTAATTTAACTTTTTTTAAAAAACTATAAGCTGCCGATGCCGTACCACAAATGGATGCTAATTTATTGGTACCAAAAACAGTTGCAGGGCTTAGCTGCGGCATTGCACCCATAATAGCGGGAATTTGAATCAGCCCACCGCCACCAACAGCAGCATCAATTGCTCCTGCACAAAAAGCAAAAAAAATTAAGCTGAGAATAATCTCAATTTCCACGGGTCTCTTCCTTTTTTGCTTTTTATCAAATGTTAAAACTGTATTACAAGTTTAATACTCTTTTCGGCACCAATCTCTTCTTATCGGTAATTTCGGCTAAACCTAAACATTTATCGCCATCAAACACCACCACTTGCTCTTCAGCCTTATGATCGATATTACTTTCCATGCCTCGGCTAAAATATTCAGCACGCCCTTCAGGTACTTGAATCTTTGGAAAGTGATCAATAGGTGCATAAACTGGAAGTAATAAAGCTTCACGCTCCATTTCAGTTAAGCTTTCCAAGTATTCTATGGTGTAATTTGGAATAAGCTCAAATGCCCCTGTTTGAATACGATGCAGATAGGTTAAATGTCCGTATGTATTTAAAGCTTGAGCAATATCTTCACCTAATACACGAATATATGTGCCTTTAGAACAGGTAATATCCAAAGTAATACTTTCATTTGTAAAAGACAGTAATTCAATAGCAAAAATATGTATTGGACGTGCCTCACGTTCTATTTCAATACCTTGACGCGCTAATTCATATAAAGGACGCCCATCTTTTTTTAAAGCAGAATACATTGGTGGAACTTGAGTAATATCCCCTACAAATTTTTCCAATACATCTTTAATTTTAATTTCGGTTAACTCTGGCACTTCTTTTTCTAAGAAAACTTCACCTTCTACATCTCCAGTTGTTGTGCTATTCCCTAACTGAATCGTTGTTTGGTAGCGCTTAACTGAGTCTAATAAATAATGTGAAAACTTCGTTGCCTCTCCCAAACAAATAGGCAAAAGTCCAGAAGCAAGAGGATCTAAAGCTCCTGTATGCCCCGCCTTTTGTGCGCGGAACAACCAACGCACTTTCTGTAATGCACCATTAGAACTAATGCCCAAAGGCTTATTTAAAAGAAATACACCACTAATATGACGACGCTGGATTTTAGGAGACGATTTTTTCATATAAAAATTAGGTTATTTATGAGCTACGTCATGGTAACAATCTGCAGGTATTGTTATCAATGTTCGTTCAGCATATTTAAAATTTAAGCACAAAAAAATGCGCCCAAAGGCGCATTTTTCGAACTCGTGTAAAACTTTAAATTAAGCTTTAACTTTACGAGCTGGTAATTTTTCACGGATACGTGCTGCTTTACCAGACAATTCGCGTAGGTAGTAAAGTTTAGCGCGACGAACATCACCACGACGTTTAACTTCAACCTTAGCTACGATTGGAGAATGTGTTTGGAAAACACGTTCAACACCAACACCGCTAGAAATTTTACGTACTGTAAACGCAGAGTTTAAACCACGATTTTTCTTCGCAATTACAACACCTTCAAAAGCCTGAAGACGCTCACGGTCGCCCTCTTTAACTTTTACAGAAACAATAACTGTATCACCTGGTGCAAATGCAGGAAGATCAGTTCTTAATTGTGCGTTTTCAACAGCTTGTACTAAAGGATGCTTACCGCTCATGGGGTATCTCCAATATGTGCGAGTCAGAAGAGGTCTGAACATCGCTGGGTATAGAGGCTAAAGCGCATACACCCGATTATCTTTCTCTTTATGCTTGACCACTTCAATGCATAAAGAGCCTATTAAAGAATACTTAATCAAAACAATTAAGTATTAATCCAAAACAAAGCTTTGAATTTTTTTGCAAATTAAATCATAAAAATTACGATTTATTTTGCGAATCTTTTAGCCATTTTTTTTGCTGCTTGGTCAATTCTACTTGTTCCACCAACTCTGGGCGGCGTTCAAGTGTTCGCTGATATCGCTGCAAAAACCGCCATTTTTCAATATTTGCATGATGCCCAGATTTTAACACCTCAGGCACATCCAAACCTTCAAAATGATCTGGCTTGGTATATTGTGGGCAGTCTAGAAGACCATCCACAAAGGAGTCTTGAATGTGTGATTGCTCATCAGACATTGCATTCGGAAGTCTCCGAATAATACTGTCTAATAAAACCATCGCAGGAAGCTCTCCGCCAGATAATACGTAATCTCCAATTGACCATTCCTGATCAACATATTGTTGGATCAAACGCTCATCGACACCTTCATAACGTCCACACAGTACAATTAATCCATCATATTCGACAAATTGCTGTACCGCAGGTTCGTTTAGGGTTTTTCCTTGTGGTGACATATACACCACTGGAACTCGAACCGCTCCTGCTTGCATTGCAAGCTCTTTGGCATGTTTGATTGCTTGAGACAAAGGCTCAGCCATCATTACCATACCAGGGCCGCCACCAAATGGACGTTCATCCACTCTTTTGTAGTTGCCCTCAGCATAATCACGAGGATTAATACAAGTGACTTGTACTATTTCGCGCTTTGCTGCACGCCCGCTAATTCCGTAGGCTGTAATCGCTTCAAACATTTCAGGAAAAAGCGTAATGACTGCAAAAAACATCGCAGACTCCCTTATTTCCAAAAAATATTAGTAATCTACGCCCCAATTCACGTAAATACGACCAGCTTCTAAATCAACGCGCTGTACTACATCTTTATGCCATGGAATCATACGCTCTTCAGCATCAACGCTATCTGGTGTTGCGTGAACCACCATGACATCGTTAGCACCTGTTTCAAACATTTCATGGATTTTACCAAGATTTACTTCTTGTTCTTCTTCACCAAGACCTAACACTGTTAGACCTTTTAAATCAGACCAATAAAACTCATCCATTCCAGGTTTTGGAAGTTGCGCTTTAGAAATCCATACATTTACGCCAACTAAGCCATCAGCAGCAGTGCGATCGCTCACACCTTTTAAACTAACAACTAAGCCTTTGCCATGAGGTTTCCAGCGTTTTACATCTACTGTTTGCCAACCTTCCTTAGTCTCAATGTACCAAGGAAGATAGTCAAAGATGTTGCTCATAGGTTCTGTATTGGAATAAACCCAGAGCCACCCATTTAATCCATATGCTGAACGTAGCTGTCCAATCTGTATACGATCTTCTGGAACATTCTGTGTTGGTGTCATGGGCTATCTACTACTTAATTTGAAATTATGCAGCAGCTGCAGCTTTCTTAGCTTGAGCAGCTAAAGAAGCAACACGTTCAGAAGGTTGAGCACCTTGTGAAACCCAATGAGCAAAACGGTCAGCATCTAAACGAAGTTTTTCTGCTTTACCTTGAGCTGTAGGGTTGAAGAAGCCAATACGTTCGATGAAACGACCGTCACGTGCATTACGGCTATCAGTCACAATGATTTGATAGAACGGACGTTTTTTAGCACCACCGCGTGCAAGACGAATAACAACCATGATAGAACCTTATAGTTTTTACGGATTATCTGTGTATCGACCATCGATACATTTCAAACCCCTTTCATAGAGGGCAGTATTTTACTTGAAATTCTAAGAAAGTGAAAGGTTAAAAAATGATTTATCCACAATTTTGAATTTAACTTATTTACCGTCCCAATTTGTACTTGCCGTAAGTACACAAGCAGTACCGTTGGTTTTACCTGTACCCTTATTCCAGCAACGCTCTCCACGATGATTTAATACGATAAAACCATCACCTAATTGACTATTAATTGGAGCAGCGGTTAAAGTCCATGTATTTGCAGCTACATTACTTAAAGTAATTGCATATGTAGGCTTAATTGTTGGCAATAACAAACTGCCGTTATCCAATGTATATCCCAAGTCTGCTAGTGTTATCGGTGTATTCGCAGGCATAAATGTGAAATTTGCAATTTTATAGCGTTGTAAATGACTGGATAACTTTATAAGTTCTGCCTGCATTTCTACTCGTTGAGTTTTCTTTAAATGATTTTGATATGCTGGATACGAAACAGCGCCTAAAATAGAAACAATCACTATCACAATCATTAGCTCTATTAATGTCATACCTTTATTCACTTACCACCTCTCCGTCCCCGCTGGCAAACAACCAGTGAATGTAACATTCGCTTTTGCTTTATTTCTACATCTAATTCCTTGACTACTCAGTAGGTAATTAAAGTTTTTTTCATTTGTTGCTTCCGCTTTAATGACCCAATTTTGCCCAGAAACTCTTTCATCTGTTAATAGTAAAGAAACATCATCTGTTAGCGGTTCATTAGTATCTGGATCTATTATTGGTGTATTAGTATCTGGATCTAATCTTGGGATTCGCGTAGTAACTCCATTTCTAATTTCAAGTGTATATTTAATATCTTTCCCAGTAGCACCAGATGGTATAACCACCTGTGTAGTTTCAAAATTTTTATAATTAAAATTACGTGATTTATGTCGTTCCAAGCGCATTGCCAAGTTCTGTATTTCTTGTTGAACTTGGCTCTCTAACGCCGTTCGAGCATATGATTGGTATGATGGAATTGCAATTAAAGAAAAAATCGCAATAACCATCACAACAATCATTAACTCTATTAATGTAAATCCAGAACTAGAGAATCTAGAGCTCATCTTTTTATTCACTCCAAATTATTATTTTACATACCAACGTTGCGGAACTAGTCTATTACCAGTTGTATATTTACGTTTTAAAATTTCATTATTTTCAAGCCCTGTAGTATCTAGTGTTGCAACAATACGGCGAATCATCCCTTCAACATCACCAGCACCAATGGCACCACCAACAATACCTGCACCCAAATTCAAACGATAATTTTCAGCAGATCCTGACTTACATTGACCATAAGGCATACAAAATAAAGTCATAAAACTCTCGCCTTTCACACCTGCACCGCATGCACCTGAAGAACCAGGGCGACTTCCATCAAATGTCGTAACATATAAATCATTATTAATTACAAGTGGAGTAGCATAAACTTTCTCACTCTGTAATTTATTGCTCTCGTATAAGTAATACCAACCTTGTGTTGCACCAAGTGGTGCCACCGTAGCGGTTGTAGTAAAACGGTTATCATCATTAATATTGAGTAGTTTATTCGCAGAATCTGTTGTAATACCCACTGTTGTTTTAGGCTGTAAAGTTATACCAACCGTTGTTAACAAGGCTTGTGTTTGACCTTTACCACTAGGTACATATTTATATACTTTATTAGTACTTGTAGAAGACTCATTCACTAAATCATATAAATCTGAACGCGCAACATCTTTATCGTAGATATTATAAACACCATCATGCGAGATATTTGTAGTACCAACGGTAAAATCTTTTAATGGCAAACTTCTATTTCCAGAGCCAACAGAAACTACACCAAAAATGTTAGTCCCTTCTGTATATGTTGAAAATGCTGGCATATCATAAAAACGCTTTCTCGCTTGATCTGTCCCACCCAAACTTAATAATTTAACAGGCGTTTTTGCAAACTTATCACTACTTACTTCTGAGTCATTATTTAAATCAATACGCCAAACTTGCCCACCTAAATCACCAAAATAAAGATGATCACTTAATCCATCAGAATTTCGATCGACAGCTTTAATTTGACTAACAACACTAAACTTCATATCAGCTGCAGGCGTTGCAACATATTGATCTGTGCTTGCTGTTGCATTTGCACCAGACCACCATAAAAGCTTACCAGTTAAGGCATCAAACATATAAACACCAGCACCACGTTTATTTGTTTGTTCATAAGACTCACTTTCATATCCAGCATAGTTGCCTTTAACACCTTGTGAGTCTTTTGCATTACCATCCACACCGCCAGCATCGTAACCGCCGCCAACAAGCATGACTAATGTTTTTTTACCTTTCCAATTTACATGCGTAATAGTTGGTTTTGACCAACTTTGTCCCATACATCCCAATGGATTATCTGTGCTACAAGTACCACTTGGTGTAATTTGGAATTTGAGTTGAGGTTGATCAATATTAGATAAATCTAGGGCATAATAGCTACGCCCACCCATACGTAAACCACCATATACTATTTGCGAACCTACAGCACCATCCTTCCCAAGACCAACCGTAAGAGTACTATCTTTGTCTAAAACATATTCGGTATAAGCAGTCCACTCACCATCTACACCATAAAACATTTTATCTTTGCCTAAAAACGGAATATCTGGACTACCAAATGCTAAGTTTTGGTCTTCAATCATTTCATTTGGAACAAATGAAAACTTCTCCACACCAGTTGCAGCATCAACCACATGTAATAAGCCTTGTGTTGTACCAAATAAAATATAGTCTTTCCTATTTTTTGAACCTAAAGTATTACTTCCTGTTGTGACTTGTCCTGAATTAGTGAGTAACACAGGTTTTGAATGCATCACTGCGCCAAAACGAATACCAGCTGTATTCTCAAGATCTGTTGCAGAAATATTTGTAGTATCACTCACCGTTGGTTTTACAAGATAGCCTAACAACTCTAGTAAGGAAGCAGCTTTATCACCTTTCTTAAGCCCCATTCCTGATAGCTTTTCTTTAGAAAACTCATGTAAAGTATTTGTAGTTGGTTCTTTTGAAAAATTACGCGTACTAAAAATTTTTCGCTCTTTAGGATTTTTTGGATCTAACTGTAATTGTAGCTTAGCACCACCTATCAGCGCATTTTCTCTTTCACTATCTGTTGGTATAGATGTTGCATTTGGTGACCATAAATCAAATATTTCAACTGGAACAGCCAGCGGATTTGAAACTGTTTGCAATAATCGCCCTTGTTTATCCGCAATTAATCGACCAAATTTATCAACCAAATCACCTGTTGTACTTACTTTATATTTTTTAACATTACCTAACCAAATTTGTGAAGCTGATGATGGTGTTGGTTGAAACTGAGGATAATAAGCATAGTTTTGCAGTGCTGATGGAATTAAAGCATCTACTGGAATTTCAGGTGTTCCAGTGGTGACAGCAGGTATTTCTTTACCTAAATCACCTAAGAATGAGTTTACACTGTCCACAATATCTTGCGAACTATTACCTGAATACCACCCACCCTCAGCAACAATACCCCAATATGCAGCCTCCTCCACACTACTTAAATTATTTCTCTTTTTTCCTTGATTATCTAAAAATGGTGCTAAATTCTGTGCTTGTGTCAGCTTTCTATCAAACGAAGGAATATTATTAAAACTACTACCAAAACCCACAACAGCTGTTTTGAATTTTAAATTTTTAGGGTTTGTTGCTTCATTTAAAATACTAGCAGCTAATTTATTAACACAATTCCAAGTACTATTATCACAAGTAAACTCACTACCCAAGTTGCCTAAAGCACCTTGCGCCAAAGGTAATGAGCTAGTGTCACTAGAAGGTTCTCCATCTGTAAGAACGTATATACCTTGGCCGCTACATTGTTTACCATCTACCGTTTGCGTAAGTGAACTTGGAGATTGGTATACATTACCATTTTTAGTCTCTGATGCTGAAAATGGGAATCCGGTAATTGAGTTTGCTAACTCAATTACACCAGTTAAGTCATAACAGGTTCCATTGACATTACTACTATTATTCGTTGGTCTAAACGTACAACTAGCTTGTGTTACCCCAGCCAAATCCTGAGGTAAACCGCTTGCAACTCCCCAGGCATTACAGCTGCTATATGACGCATTCCATCGAGTACACTGTTGAAATATCAGATTTACACCCGACTTATAACTCCGATAATAAGGCATTTCATTCACATTACGCTGATATGCAGCCGTTGTTGTTCCCATTAAATAAGCAACTGTTTCAGCATACGAACGTGCTGTTGGTGTATTTGTAAAGTCATTAAAACCACCAATACGATTAATTAAAATTTCACGTTGGGTTGAACCATTCACGACAGCATCTAAGCGACGAGCTGGTACTAAAACAGCGCCTGTATCTTTATACCCACCAGAATATGCACCAAGAGTAGATAAGCCTATCACTTTATCGCCACTGAGCCGTGTAATCCCTAGTCCTGGATTACCATATAGTAAATCCATCATGCCATCTTTTAAGCGTGTAATGCGGTCATAATATTTTTTGCCATCCGTTCCAACACACCATTGTCGACGATAACTCGGTCCATTGAGAATAGTAGATTCCGTAGCTTGCCCATAACCATTGCTATTTTTTTCACTCACACCACTAGGTAAATCACAAGCATAGCCCTTTGCTGATGTATAATTGTATTTACTCATACTCCCAGAAATATCAAGCATAAACATTAATGTTGTATCACCAGCCGTCGCATTTTGATAAATATCAATATCACTCGCGGCAACCGATGTACAAACTAAACCTGTTGCTACAGATGAAATACATGTAGTCAAAAATTTCTTAATAGGATAATTTTGCTGTTTTAAATATGATTTCATTTTCATTACCCCTTATAAAAATTCCTGGCCCAATGTATATTCTGTTACATGTGCTGTAAAAGGAACATTTAGACCCGTTAAACAACTCGTAATACTTATTTCTACATTCGTACTGGTCGTATTACTTAACCCTCTTAAACACTTATCTATATTTTCTGTACTTGCTGAAGATATTGTTGGCATAAGAGAAATAGCATGCACAATCACTTTTTCTCTTTTTTCAATGGGTACTTCATCATCTGTACCACGCACAGAATCCTCAAATGGCTTACTTCCTGTTCCATTGGCAACAAAACTAATAGAAACCTGTGTCATTACAGCACGACGATTACTTGTAAAAAAGTTATTTGAAGATCCCGTTTGACAATAGCCTGCCGTACCCATCGAACCAAGATTAGGCTTCTCACTACCATCTTCCAAGTACGCCAAACTCGCATTTGCTAAATTAAAAAACTGTGCACTTGTCCCTCTAAAGCAAAATACAAGTTCTTTACCTTTATGATTATCTGTTTTGATATAGCCAAACATACCATCTCTTGCCAAACTTCGAGCAAGGTTAGTTGAGTCCTCAACATTAAATATTGCTGCATCAGAGCTTTGCATCATAAGTTGTGTTGCTTGATTATTTGTTGCAATATTTAAAGACACTAAACTTTGACGTACCGCTAAGGTTCCAATAATCGTAATAGCAAGAAGTAGCATAAGCACAATAATTAAAGTTGCGCCCTGTTCTTTTTTTCTAAGCATCAGTCTCTTGCTCCTAAGCCATTACGTATTGCAATTTCCTGTGTAATCACCTGACGAATATAACCTCGAGGGTTACCATTGCTGTGAATTCGAACTCGTTGATCAAGCACATCAAATATTTGGTTCGGATTGATCACAGCATCCTCACCAACCGGTTGTGTTGATCTTGCTAAAACACCTAAAGATACAGATACAATTCTAGGCTTCACACCTTCTAAATTTCGATATTCCCGAATTCCAATATAACGCTTATTTCCTGCTGAATTTTCAACACCTAACAGAACTCGGAAATAATCCACGCGCTTCATTAAAATTTGCCCAGCCCCACCGTATCGTGTACCTGTGCTTCCTGTTAAGTCTGCATTTTCATCTATAATCGTAATATCCGTAATATCCGTAATATCCGTAGTATCCGTAGTATCCGTAGTATCCGTAGTATCCGTAGTATCATATGACCCTGCGTCACAAACTAAAGCCAAAGCATTACCTTCACGCGCTTCAGAATTGGTATCTACTCTTAAAAAATAACGCTCAATCACAACTCGCCCAGGAGCATATGGATTACCTTCACAATCCTGACCATCTGTTTGAGCAATATATTGAATAACTAGCTGATCACTGGGTACTAATGTTGTATTACTTGTAGGAGTTGCAGCATTTGAAACACCACGCCATTGATTACCCGTACCAGCTGTATCTCCATTACTTGCGCTTAGAAAACCCGCTGCCACACTTGCGACACCGGTATTAAAATTATTTTGCGCAAGAACTACACCACCATTATTCAGCTGATCATTAATAAAAGCTTGTCTGTTATTTAAGTTTGCTAAACGCACACTTTGCGTAATAAAATTTAAGCCAAAATTTGCATTGTCCTGAATATCAGCAGTCCCTTGCTGCATGCTGTAACTTTTTTGTCCAGTTAAAAACAATAAAAGTGCTGTTGCTGTAATTATTAACCCTAAAACTAAAGCAACTAATAACTCCACCAATGTGAAACCTTTTTGTGTTTTCATTAATAGGTCTCCATCACAACACAACTCGAGTTTGCTCTATATGCCCCATTACTTGTGCAATCATTAGCCCCATCACCATTAGTAGCACTTGTATCTCCCCAAGCGACATAAATACAGCTTCGTCCATTTACAACACCATCACATGTAATCATGTTCATGGTCATACCAAGGCGATCTGCAGCTAAAGAAGTCTGGGCAACATCAAAATCTGCTTTCTGTGCAGGGGTACAAAAGTTGCTATAGCAATTTACACTGAATGAAACTCTCCCCTCAGGGCCTGATCCAAAAAAGGTACGATATGCCCCTAATTGAGTTCTGTTTGTTCTAATTTTTTCAGATATATCTCTTGCTAAATTAATTGCTTGAACCCGATAAACACCTTCTGATGTTGCTTCAACTGCACGAACTTGTAATGCAACAAATCCCAAGATAGCAATACCCAAAATGAGTAAAGAAACCAGCACTTCTATTAAGCCAACACCCTGCTGATTTGTTCTAATATTCATGAGCAACTCCCATCTCGGATTATTTGCACTGTGCCCATTCGATTAATCGTCACTATTTTTGAATGCTTAGAATCCTCAAGCGCCTGATCACATAATTGAAAGGTACTATCTGTTGCTGTACCCGTCAGCCCGTTTGCTAAAAATTGAATCTGATTAACACCTGAGCGTAATACAACTTTGCCAGATGGCATCCAATTCAATTGATTATCTGTATTTGCTGCTGGGCTATTAAGATTAACCGTTATTGTTTGCCTTTCTAAAGCAGCCTTTGCTCTAGCTTCTGAAAATATTGCTGTTAACTCTCTAGTACTTTTATTTAAGTTTTGACTCAAAGTCATACTATTAAATGTCGGAATTGCCATGGTTGTAATAATTGCAAGCACACCAATTGAAATCATAAGCTCAATTAATGTAAAACCTTTTGCTCTGCTTAAACCCAAATACACCCTGCTTTTCATTCCCACTGGAACAACCCCTACACTAGTACAAAACTCAAAATAAAATATGAGCTTCCTCAAATTTATAATCTGAGAGTTTTTTTATATTTACACAAAATAACATTCAATAAACATTTCACACAATATAAAAAGGGATGAAAGGCCATTTATCACGATAAAAAGAAATTACCTCTTATAAGAAGTACATTAACCATACTCACTCCAAATATTATGTGACAAAATTCACACTATTTTTTATTTTAAAACAATAAAAAAGAGTAAATGGTTTTACTCATTTACTCTTCTTTGGAAAGTTTCGACATTGGCGCTTTATATTTACCACCAAGAGCCCCTGGCAATAAAGGTGACTTAATGGATACATCTACAATTTGATCGAGTTTTGTATGTATGCCCGTTTCCACTCCATCCCACTTAGTGGTAATGGTTACAGGATGCGTCATTGCATTTCCAAGTAAATACCCAACAGTTTCCCCATAAAGAAGACTCATTGGTGTACTTGCTGTTACCGAAATTTTATTAATTTCTTCAATTAATAATTGTCGCTGATCTTTAACGCCCGAAATCACCCATTCATTTAAAGGTCTTGCTGGTACAACAATACGTCCATGCCTAGGTGATATACCGAATGTCGATAAGCCAATCATTGTATCGTCGGGCAATGGAGTAACAATAAAATTCCCTTGCTTGTCCTTCACCCCCTCTAAAGCATCTGTCAAAGATTCTTTTAAAATAGTCAGTCTAGACTTATTTTTTCCAGCATCAATTCGCCCCATACCATAAGAGTTATCAAGCGCAAGCATGACAATAGTATATCCATTAACCTTTGGATTTTTATAAATTTCAATATCACTCGCATGCACACTTGAGATTGAAAAAATACCCGTTAGACTTATAGAAAGTGCACAAATCGTTATTTTTTGAGCTTGTTGCCTTATTCTATTCAATTGAATTTTCTTATACATTTTTGTTCTCCCCGTAATAGGGCGTTATGTTGCGATACTCAAATAAGTATCTAAAATAAAATCTTGCATCTGTGTATTAAACGGAACATTTTCTTTGGTTAAACAGCTATCTATTGTTTCCGCACTACCTGACAAAGGTTTCCCACTGGGTCTTTTTAAACAAGCTTCTATTTTTATTGTTGTTGCCGTACTCAAATTTGGTAAAACAGATGTCACATAAACACGTATACGCTTAGTTTGATCTTCATCTAATTTACCTAAACTCGATAAATCACTCCCTAAAGTTACGCTTTGCAAGGGTTTTGATAGAATATTAGATGGTGGGTTTACAACAATTGCCACCTGCGTAATCTGAGCTTTTCGGCTACTTGCATAATCTTCTTGATTTGATAAATCACAAAACCCTGCTATTCCATTCACTGTTACATCGGTAGTATTCTCATTCCAAATCAACAAACTTGTTGTACCAACAGAAAAAGTCAGATCTTCTTTTAATTGACTTCTAAAGCAAAAAACGACCTCATTCCCAGAGTTTTTCAGTGCATAACCTAATAATGATGTTGGATTACTGCTCGTGCTCGCAAAATTTGAGTTACTCATTCGATATAAGACAGCATCAGATGACTGCATTAGTAATTGCTGTGCCTGACTATTTGTCGCAACATTCAAATTCAACATACTCTGTCGTATAGCAAATGTTCCTATTACCGTAACAACTATAAGCAGCAATAACACAATGACCAAAGTTGAACCTTTCTGCTTTTTCATTACATTACAGCCTTCGCTTCTGTGTACATTCCATTTCTTAAAGCAATGGTCTGAGACACAACTCTGCGTAAATATCTTGTTGTATTTTTATGTGCTTTTAAAGAAATATCTTGATCTAAAACGGTATACACCTTATCCACTGATAGTAGATCAGATACATTTACTCTATCACTCGATCGAAGTAACATTCCAACTTGAATTGCAGATATTCTTGGCCTTGGATAGTCATTAATTGCAAGATATTCAGACACTGTGACATATCTAAAATTATTATTACTTTCGTTATTAGATATACCGAGTAAAAAACGCAAATAATCTACTCGACGAATTAAAATTTCGCCCTCTGTCTTCCCAAAAACTAATGTTGAAGTGGTTGGATTTTTAAAAATTCTTGTACTTGTCTCTGTATACCAACCTGCCTCACAGGCAAGTGCCAAAGCTTGATTTGCTTCAGCATTCGAAACATTCGTATCTAATCTTAAAAAATAGCGCTGCACGATATAGCGCCCCGATGTATAACTATTTCCCTCACAATCTGTCCCATCTTGATCGGCATAGTATTGAATTACCAATTGATCTGACTTTAACTCTACTTTTTCAACATCTTGCACATTGCTTAATTGGGTTTTACTTGAGCTTAATGGAACAGGGATAGTCAGACCATTAGGATAGTTGGTTGGAATATCAGAAGATGTAAACATTGAGCTAGAAACATACGCCGGTGCACTTCTTGATGTTAAAATGACACCACCATTTAGCAAACGATCATTAATAATCCCTACATTTTCATAATTTGCTCGCCGAACATCACTACTAATATAACGTAAACCAAAATTCCCACTTTCCTGAATATCTGCCATCCCCTTTTGCACACTCATTGAAATTTGCCCAGTGAAAAATAACTGAACAGCCGCTGCGGTAATCAGTAAGCCAAGTACAATAGCAACCATCAATTCAACAAGTGTAAAACCATATCGATACTTATTATTTTGCATTAATATAGTTCCATAACAATGCACTTCGCTTCAGGTAAATACGCACCACCAGATGTACACGCTTGCCGATCCACTGCATGATTAATTGGTTTTGTGTTTCCCCATGCAACATAAATACAAATGCGACTTACCACCCCAGAAACCTGACAATTCGGCAAAGAAATTTGCATAGCGGTAGCTTGAGCCTGACTTACAATTTGAGCAGCATCAAATTTTGACATTTCAGCACTTGTACAAACTGTACTTCCCAAACATTTTTTTAGACCTACTGTACTTATATTTGTTTGCGTTACTTTATTTAGCTCAGCAATATATGTCGCCAAGCCTCCTTTATTTACACGAATCCTTTCGGCAACATCTCGCGCAATATTCATTGCCTCAATTTTAGACATAGCTTCATTAGTTGCTTCGATAGCTTTTAATTGCAGTGCGGTAAAACCCATCGCGCCAATTGCAAGTAAAAGTAATGTAATCAATACCTCAACCATACCCACACCTTTTTGATTATTTATTTTTATCATTAGCAACTTTCATTCACTTCATAAAAAATGAAGCTACTTTTCATTAAAATTAAGTCTTAAATTATTCTAATTTTTGAATTGCAAAATTTAAATTCAATATCCGCAAAACTGTATTCCGTACTCAATCTTTTTAAAACTCTAGACTTAACACTATAGAGGGCATCACGACCATATTTTATTAATAAGTTACCTAATAAAATTGAACATCAGCATTTATCACACCAGCAAAATGCTCTTTTACTTCCTTGCTTAGAAAAACAAGCCGATGATAACGATTCATTAAAATAGAATGCTAAACCTCTAACAAAAGACTTAAATATTTTGTTGTATCAATAATTTTTTTTAATGATATTACGAACACTATTGCGATAGTTTGAACTAAGATTGCAATAACAAACTCTATATAAGTAAATCCATTTTTTATATTTTCATCACCACTGCATGGCAGCACATTTATTATTGTTTTAACTTAATCTCATTTTAATTAAATAAACACAAATATTTGACGAATGGCAAAAAATAGATAACCACCCAACAGTAATTATCTATTTTTACCAACAAACCTAATAATTACATAAAATATTATGCTTGAGTCACAGGAATGCGAAGTTCTTTAGGTAGACTAAACGTAATATTTTCTTCACGTCCTGCAAGTTCTTCTGGTACTTGAGCACCCCAATCTTGTAAGCGCTGTATAACTTGTTTAATTAAAATTTCAGGTGCCGATGCACCAGCAGTTACACCAATTTTTGAATCTTCAGCAAACCATTCTTTATCCAATTGATCTGCATTATCAACCAAATAGGCAGATTTACCCATTCTTTCAGCAAGCTCACGTAAACGATTAGAGTTAGATGAATTGGGCGAACCAACAACAAGCACAACATCACATTGCGTTGCTAAATCACGTACCGCATCTTGACGATTTTGCGTTGCATAGCAAATATCATCTTTACGAGGACCTTGAATTTCTGGGAATTTTTGACGTAAAGCATCAATAACTTTCGCAGTATCATCAATTGAAAGCGTTGTTTGTGTTACAAAAGCAACCTTGTTTGGATGATTGACCGTTAATTTTTCAACATCATCTTCATCTTCTACCAAATAAATGTCACCACCATTTTTTTTGTCATACTGCCCCATTGTTCCTTCAACTTCAGGATGACCTTCATGACCAATTAAAATAGCTTCAACACCTTCACGTGCATATTTTGTCACTTCGATATGAACTTTCGTCACCAAGGGACAAGTGGCATCAAATACTTTTAATCCACGACGTGTTGCTTCTTGTTGAACGGCCTTCGATACGCCATGTGCACTAAAAATAACGATATTGTCGTCTGGAACTTCATCTAGTTCATCAACAAAAATAGCTCCTCGTTGACGTAAGTCATCGACTACAAATTTATTGTGTACCACTTCATGACGCACATAAATAGGTGGATTAAAACACTCAAGAGCGCGATTTACGATCGCAATTGCACGGTCTACACCTGCACAAAAACCACGTGGATTAGCCAATACAATTTCCATAAAACCCTCGATGTTCAAGTCAACTTGCAGAAGAATTGAAAAATAATACAAACAAAACGACGCTTAGCTATTTTGTTTAAGCATGCTCTACTCTAAAATAGAGAAGATATTTTATCATATCAGGAAAAATATCATGTCGGGTCTCTTGTTTGTCGTTTCTGCTGCTTCAGGAACAGGCAAAACATCTTTAGTTAAAGCCCTACTTGAGCGTGTTAACAACTTACACGTTTCTGTCTCCCATACGACACGTGGACAACGCCCTGGCGAATTAGACGGCGTTCATTATCATTTTGCAGAAAAAGAAACATTCCTTGAACTTGTTGAACAAGGTGGTTTTGTTGAATATGCAGAAGTTTTTGGTAATTACTACGGTACAGCACAAGCTACTGTAAAAGAACAACTTGCAAAAGGTCATGACGTTTTGCTTGAAATTGACTGGCAAGGTGCTCAGCAAGTTCGTAGACTGTTTCCTGAATCTAAACAAATTTTCATTTTACCGCCAAGTCAGTTTGACTTGCGTCAACGCTTATCTAACCGTGGTACAGACTCTGTTGAAGTTATTGAACATCGTTTAAGTTGTGCTGTTGAAGATATGCAGCAATATACAAACTTTGATTATGTAATTATTAATGATGACTTTAATAAGGCTTTACATGATTTAGAAGCAGTAATTATTGCAAACCGCCTGACTCTTTCCCAACAAGCAAATAGACACCAAGAACTTATTTTGAAATTAATTACTCCTTCAGTGAAGTGATTAAAACTTGAGTCTCAAGACAAAGCACCTTATACTGTTCAGTCTGTTAAAATTTATTATTTCAAACGAGAAACCTTATGGCACGCGTAACCGTTGAAGATTGTTTAGACCATGTAGACAACCGCTTTGAGCTTGTACTAGTGGCAAGCAAACGCGCGCGTCAATTGGCACGTCAAGGCATTGAACCTACTGTTGAGTGGGACAATGACAAGCCAACAGTTGTTGCTTTACGTGAAATTGCAGTTGGTCACGTTTCTAAAGACATTTTGAAACAACGTGATCAAGACTATCAAACATCTAGTCTTGACCTTGCACTTTCTGCAAACAACTTGAATTTAGATGGTTTTTCTTTTCAATAAGATTTAACCTTTAAAAAAGCCTAGTTTAAAACTAGGCTTTTTTAATTTTAGAACTTTAATCTTTCAAAAATAACGGTTATAAATATAAGGTAGAGATTTTTTTCAATTGAAACTATTTACTCCCAAAATGAAAAAATAAATTGACTTACTTCTCAATTTGCTTTTCATTAGTAGTTTCACTCTCCCCTTATGTCGTAATTTTAAAATTTAAAAGGTGGTTTATGCCAGGTGCAGAAGTCAGCCAAGCCAAACAGCAGCTTAAATCTATTATCGATGCTTACTTAAGTGAAAGCGATGTCGAAAGAGTGCTTGCGGCTTGTGATTATGCAGACATAGCGCATGATGGCATTACGCGCAAAAGTGGCGAACCCTATATTCTTCATCCTATTGCTGTAAGCTGTATTTTGGCGCATATGCGGCTTGATGCTGAAACATTAATGGCAGCACTTCTTCATGACGTTATTGAAGATACAGAATTTAGCAAAGAAGACATTACAGAAAAATTTGGAAAAACCGTTGCTGAACTGGTCGATGGTGTAACAAAACTCAGCCATTCCAGTGATAAAGAATATAATAAAGCAGCATCATTCAGAAAAATTTTACAAGCAACCTTACAAGATCCTCGCGTTATCATCATCAAACTCGCTGACCGTTATCACAACATGACAACGCTTGAAGCTTTAAGACCTGATAAGCGTGCTCGTATTGCTCAAGAAACTTCAGATATTTTTGTTCCGATGGCACGTATTGTCGGCATGAATGAAATGGCTGACAACCTAGAACATCTATGTTACCAAAACTTAGATTTAGACATGTTTGAAAATGTGCAATCTGCCTTACTTCAAACTAAACCGCAGCGTTGCCATTATCAATCTATTTGGGAACAGAAGCTAAACGATTTACTTACAACAAACACCATTACTGGTCGAATTAAAAAGAAAAATAATAATATTGAACTTATTCGCCACTTTATTAAAAATGATATTAATCTCCAAGAACTTACTCATAGTCATGCATTTGAAATTATTCTACAAAGCATTGCAGACTGTGACCGCCTAGCCGAGATCTTACGCGAACATTTCCAAGTATTACGCTTTGCAGATCATATCCGTCGCCCTCTTCCTGGCGGAAACCAGTCTTTAATGATGCGCTTAAAAGGCGAAAAAACAACACTATCTCTCACCATTCAAACAGAGTTAATGCGTAAAGCTGCACGTTTCGGGGTTGTTCTTGGTGAAAATGCACCTCAAGCCTGCCGATCAGCAATTCAAGCATCTATGCAAAATTTAAATGTACTGGTTGATGGCTCTTGTGCAAAAACTACATTTAATGAACTCCTAGATTATCTACATCAAGATAAAATTTGGGTGTACACCCCACAAGGTCATTTACATGAACTTCCTCAGGGTGCCACTGTTGTCGATTTTGCATATTCAGCAAGCTTATTCTTAGGTAACCATGCTGTTGGTGCAAAAATTAATGGTGAAACCAAACCGTTATCGACACCATTGCTCAATGGTCAAGTGATCGAAATTATTACCGATGTACTCGCAACACCAAATCCAGATTGGTTGAGCTTCATTAACACGCACAAAGCACGTAGAGCATTACAAAATATTCTGCGTGAACAAGATACAGAAGAACAACAACTTGTTGGTCAGCAAGCATTAAACCGCGCATTAAAGCTATTCAATCGTTCTGTAAAAGATTTAACAGAGAGTGATTGGCAAGATTTACTTGAATGGCGTCATTTAAGCTCAAAAGAAAGCTTATTTGAACAAATTGCAGTAGGTGATTTACTTCCACAACTTGTGGCAAACCATCTCTACTCACAAGATCAGATTCCAGAAGAACATACTTCACATCGATTAATTCAAGGTACTGAAGGCGTAGATGTTAAATATGCACATTGTTGCAACCCCGTATTAGGCGATCCAATTCAAGGAAACCTATCACGTCGTGGTTTAATTGTGCATCGTGTCCGTTGTCCAAATTTAATCAATGAGCGTTTACACCACCCAGAAAATATCATGGCATTGCAATGGACATCGGAAGAAGTAAATGATGTTAGCTTTAATGCCTATCTCATTATTGACCTTGCACTTAATGATGAACAAATTTCAGAACTGATCTACCAATGCCGTAAAGACAAAGTTGGTGTTGAAGTCGTCAGCCCGCATGAATCAAAAACTTATGTAAATATTGTTGTTAATGACCGCAAACAAATTGCAAAAGTCATTCGTGATTTGCGTATGCATTTTGGCTTCCCTCGTATTACACGTTTAAAAGCCCCTATTACATTAAATACAGCGTCTAAGGCGAGTTAACCATTTTATGTAAGAAATGCTTCTGCCAACAACTTCTATCGATTATGATGTAAGTAAATGATAAAAGGAGAAATTGATGTCCCGCCAAGTGATTCATACTGAAAATGCACCTGCTGCTATTGGTACTTATTCTCAAGCTATTTTAGTGGGTAATACTCTGTATCTTTCTGGTCAAATTGGTTTAGATCCATACAGCATGGAGCTTGTAGAAGGTATTGAGGCTCAAATTCGACGTGTATTCGATAATGTAAAAGCAGTATGTGAAGCAGCTGGTGGTTCTTTAGCTGATATCGCTAAATTAAATATCTTCCTAACAGATTTATCTCATTTCCAACTTGTAAACCAAATTATGGGCGAATATTTTGCTCAACCTTATCCTGCTCGTGCAGCATTAGGTGTTTCAAGCTTACCTAAAGGTGCTCTTGTTGAGATGGATGGCATTGTAGTTATTAATCAATAACTTAAAAAATCATCATAAATGCCACCCATAAGGTGGCGTTTTTTTATTCAAAAACTCAATCACAATAAACGTCAAATTAAATGATTTTAATTGACAAACGATAATAATTATCAATAATATCACTTATCTTATTTATTCTTTCATGGTTGTATCAATGTACGTATGTTTGTGCCGTGGTATTACAGATCAAGACATTAAAGATGCTGTCGCGAATGGTGCAGATAGCTACAAAGAAGTACGTGAGTTACTAGACCTTGGTACCTGCTGTGGTCGCTGTGCTCCTGAAGCACGCGCAATTATCAGCGATGAAATTTCAATGATTGCCTCTCGCTTAGCAATTGCAGCTTAACCCGATTTTTAAATAAACATAATTATAAAACCAATGATCTAAAGATCATTATTTCTCCCCCGCTTCTGACTCTAGCGGGTTTTTCTTGACTTCATCCTTCCTAGAACGATCTTCCTTTCTTTTGATTTTGATTGCGATTTTCATTTGCTGTTCTATAAATCACTCGCTAATAATGCCTCTGTTGGTTAATATAATTAGATATGTCGCTTGATGAACAAGCTTTGAATAATGGATGGAGTAGTTTAATGAAAGGCAATCGTGATGTGATTAACCAGCTAAATCAGGTGCTTTATCATCATTTAACTGCAATTAACCAATATTTTTTACATTCACGTATGTTTAATGATTGGGGAATTGAAAAACTCGGGTCTGCTGAATACAAAGAATCTATTCGCCAAATGAAGCATGCAGATAAAGTAATTGAACGCATTCTATTTTTAGAAGGTCTACCAAACTTACAACACCTAGGTAAACTTTATATTGGTCAACATACGGTTGAAATCTTGAACTGTGATGTACGAAAAGTAAAAGAGAATATTGAAGCACTTCAAAAAGCAGTAGGTTTAGCTGAGCAAGAACTAGATTACGTTACTCGTGATATTGTCCAAGAAATTCTTGAAAAAGAAGAAGAATACTTAGATTGGACAACAACTCAGCTCGATTTAGTTGAAAGTGTTGGCACTGAAAATTACATTCAAAGTCAGCTTTAAAATATTTACTTATAAAAAAAGCCAGCATATTGCTGGCTTTTTCATGCTTTAAATTCGCATCTAAACATTAAGGTTTTAAAATGTTTTCATAAGGAACATCTGCCTTACGAATAATTTTAATCATTTTTAACTGATGCTTAGCTTCTGCTTCATAACCATTAAAAGCAAGTAATCTTGCAAATTTCACCATGTTATAACTTGTTGGATAAAGTAAAACAATATGTGAAATATCTTCAATCTGCCGAGGTGATGCTTTGCTATAAGGATCCATCTTCACCCAGTCAATTCTGTGTTTAAACTCTGTAAGTAAAAATATAGGCTGATGATTGGTAATTTTTTCAGGTGATTTTTCATATTTCATCGCCTGACTTAATCGAGTTGATGCGACATCATAATCTCGATAAATAGCAGCCAATAAAATAATTCCCATCGCAAAGCTTACTTTCATGAAAAGTGGTGATACAACAATATCTGTTTGCAAGACGCGTTGCGCCTGAATAACACCAATAATAAAACCAACAGGGAGTAAGAAATAAGCATAGTTTTGTGGGAACTCTAACATTGCATGAACAATGAATACGCCAACCATCAAAATCCCAATAATTGATTCTGTCGATTTTACATACTTCTGAAGCTGATATCCCCAATAAGCAAAGTAAGCTAAAAATGGTACACCAACAATTGCACCATTCCACAGAATGAAATCCAAGATAAAATTATGCGCACTACGCACCCATACAGGTCCTTGAAAGTATTCACTAATAGTTGTGTATGCCGTGCTTGATTGGAACCAACCATAACCAAACCAAGGTCTATATTCAACAGCATGTAACATTTGTTTCCAAATAGCTAAACGCGACATATCGCCTGTTGCACGTCGTGCAATATCAACAGATTTAATTTGTGAATCTGAAAATTGACTCAGATATGTGCCTAAAGTAGGAAATAAGAAAATAAGCCCGATAAATGCAATCAGCCATACACTTAGCGAATACCATTTGATACTCACCTGCCCTTTAAATTGTTGATACCCTAAATAGGCAATAATACAGGCACAGGCAACCCATGATGTTCTAGATTGGCTTAGTGCAAGACTAATCAGTATGACAAAGGCACAACTCACTAACCAAGATGTTTTGATTTTTTGTTTTTCATATAGATATAAGCAAGCAAGTAATGCCATAAGCAAGAATGTTGCCATGTTATTTGGCTGTGCGAAGTTTGCATAAGGTCGTGCGTTGACTAGGCGTGTAATTCCCGGAAGTATTTCATCTAAATTCAACCATTGGCAAATTGCAATAAGAGCTGTTAGAACACCCGAAAGTAGAAATACATAACTTAATGTAGTAAATGTTTTTTCTCTATCAAACTTACCAATACTCAGGTTGTAGCCAAAAACAATTGTAAACCAAAGTCCTAATATATAAATAGAACTCATTAAAGCATTACTAAAAAAGAAAATTTTTCCAAAGAAAAATTGTCCTATGGGAATAATAGCGAGCACCACTAAACCTAGACTTATTTTTGGAATATGAATTTTTTCTTTTAGTAGTAATACAGCAAGTGTAATAAGTGCAAAAAAAGCATAAAGCTCACCCGTATAGGTTACCCAGGGGTGGTAGTGTATGGGGATAAGCCAAGCAAGTGAAATAAATACGCTTGCCAATAAAACCAAGAGGAAGTTCATACTTAAAGAAATAGTAAAATTTTAGATATGATAAAGAAAAAAATACATTAAAAAAATAAATGCTTCTTATATTTAACATAGCAATAATAAGCAAACCCCCTATAATATAAAAATAGCTTTAACTTTCATGTGACTATGAATAAAAAAAGAATTTTACTTGTAACTCGAAACCTCCCACCTCTCATTGGTGGTATGGAACGTTTGAATTGGCATATTGCTGATGAACTTAGTCACGATCATGAAACTATTCTTTTAAGTCATTATGATGCTAAAAAACTTGCGCCAAAAAATTGTGAATTTATTGGAATCCCTCTCAATCCATTACCAATCTTTTTAATTTTTTCTTTTTTTAAAACACTATTTATTTGCTTAAAGCAAAAACCTGATATTTTATTTGCAGGTAGTGGGCTTACAGCGCCTATTGTTGTATTTTGGGCAAAAATATTTAGAAAAAAAAGCCTTGTTTACATTCACGGTTTAGATATTGCGACAAACCACCCTATATATAACGCTATATGGATACCGTTTATTCGCCATGCAGATCAAATTATTGCAAATAGCACACCAACCCTAGAAATTTGTAAAAGTAAGAAAATTCCTAATCATAAAATAACAATTATTCACCCAGGCGTTACTTATCCACCATTAGATAAAAATTTATCACTCATCGATCAATTGAAATATGACTATAATTTGGAAAGCTCTAAAGTTCTTATCTCTGTTGGACGCTTAACAAAAAGAAAAGCCCTTAAAGAATTTGTAGACTTATCTTTAGCTCAAATTATTACGAAAGTTCCGAATACAAAATTAGTTATTATTGGTGATACGCCCTCACAATCTTTAAATAAAAATCTTCAAAACAAAGAAGAAATTTTACATGTTGCCAAGCAACATAATATTGAAGATCGCATCGTATTTATTGGTAATATTTCCGATGATAAATTTCTTTCATCATGGTTTTATCTCGCAGATTTACATATATTTCCAGTACAGCATATTCTAGATGACCCTGAAGGATTTGGTATGGTTGCAATAGAAGCTGCCGCACATGGAACACCAACTATTGCATTTAAAACAGGTGGTATTGTTGATGCTGTTGAAGATAAAAAAACGGGATTCTTAATTAATAATGATGATTATGAAAATTTCTCCAAATTAACAATAGAAATTTTGAAAAAACAATCAACCCTAACTCCTGAAAATTGCAGTAACTTTGCTCAAAAATTTTCATGGATAAATTTAAAACTTAAATTCAATAATCTAATTAAGAGTCTTAAATGAGCATATTATTTATTGGGAAACGTTTTTACACCAATCGAGATGCTTATTGTGAAAAATTTGGACGCATTTATCAATTACCCTATTATTGGTCTAAAGAAACTAAAACCAGTTTATGGTTAGTGGATTATCATAGTAAAGAAAAAATTAAAGATCAGCATGACTCATTAAAAATCATATCCACCCCCATATTTAGCTTTATTTTTATTATTAATATACTAAAAATACTATTAATAGATAGACCTAAAACTATCGTTGCAAGTGGGGATTGCTATATCGGTTTAGTGTCTTTTATTTTAGCTAAACTATGTCGAGCTAAATTTATATTTGATATCTATGATAAATATGATGTTTTTACAGGATATAGGAATTTAGGTTTCAAAAATTTATTTGATTTTTTAATCAAGCATGCCGATAGTTGCTTGTTTGCTAGTAAAAAACTAAAAAATGATTGTGAATTATTGTGCAAAAAAACAATATTAGTTCCAAATGGTGTCGATACTAATCATTTTTACCCTAGAAAGAAAAATGAATCTAGAAAACATTTTAATTTAGATCTAAACAAAGTTTATTTAGGTTACTTTGGCAGTATGGAAATAGAGCGTGGAATTGATGATTTAATTGAAGCTGTTAAACTTATACGTATATTAAATAAAAATATTTACATCTTGCTCGGGGGGACAAAACGTAATGATTTAAGCTTAGAGTATGAATTCATACACTATTTAGGAAATGTTCCGTTTAATGAAGTACCTATTGCAATGACATGTTGTGATATCTTAACGTTACCCTATCGAAATTCTGAGTTTTTAGATAATGCTTCGTCTTGTAAAATCAGTGAGTATGCAACTTTAAAAATTTGTATAGTTGCCACTAATACTCCAAATATAATAACAATGCTCAAGACTATGAACTTAAAATTACTTACACCTCCAAATGCACCGACTCAGCTTGCTCATCTACTCGATTCTGCAATAAAAGAACCATTTTTATTAAATATCTATTCTCACAAATGGTCAGACATTGCAAATAATAGTTTAAAAAAATTAATGCTATTACACACTCGCTTTACTTAATACCAACCATTTCTGTTGAATAAAATAATTTAATAGCTCAGTAGTTGATCCACTTTGATCTATACCATCAAATGCTTTTTCCATTAGTTTAAATCGCTCAACTTCATCCATATCATTTTTCAACAAAACATCTAATAATTCTACCCAAGACCCAACTTTCGCACCTGGTGTCATGCTATAAAAATCAAATTGAATTTGTCTATCTCTTGCGATGTACTCTTTAATATCTGGCACAAGAAAATAAATTGGCTTATTGAATAATAAAAAATCCATAAATATTGACGAATAATCACTCACCATCGCAGCAACAAATGGAAATAATGGATACAAATCTGCATCCTTATCATATTGGAAAATATTTCGCCCCTTTATTTCACTACTGCCTTGCTCCCAAGGATGAAATTTGAATATAAAAATAGCATTATTTTCATCACACCATTTCTCTATAGCATTCAAATTGAAACTATTTAACCCCATAGGCGTTACCCTACTTTCTCTAAAAGTTGGTGTAACTAATATAATCCTTGCTTTTTTCTTAATCCATATTGGTAAATATCCAAAAATTTTAGTGTCAACATTAATTAAATTATTTTTGTTTTCAGAATAACTATTACGCGGATAACCATACACACTAAAATAATCACTATCAAAGGCGTTCCGAAAAACATTTTCTAAATAGAATTTAGATGTTGTATTAACTAAACTATAATTGATATTTCGACCAGTAATATTCCTTAAACAGGTACGAATTTTTATAAAACAAGTAGATGAAATAATTTTTTTAGAGGACACTTCATTTCGTAATTTATCTAATTCAATACGTTTAAACCCCACTCCATGCCACAGTTGAATGCGCTTACTACCAAATGTTAAAAAAAGTCTTAATTTTTTAGGCCAATCGAATGAATCAACAACAATAATATTTGATCTAATACAGTAAATATATGCCTTTAAAGATGGATAATGCAATACTGGCAAATTTTCACTATTTAGCAGATTATAGACATTTTTATCTTCGGTAATAAAAGTACAAGTAACCGATTGTTCATTTCTCTCAAGTACCTGTAAATAAAAATATTTAGTATTATCTAAAAATTTACCGCCATTCCTACCAATTACTGCTATCTGTTGCTTATTCTTTGGTATTAAGTAAATAAAAGGGATAATAAACATCCAACCTAAAATTGCTAGTAAAATAGCTATTCCATAATTAACACATTCTTTTAGCAACTTACTGACGAACATCAATTACCTCGCCAGTAATATTCTTTAATAAACTTTCCAATGTAACTTCAGCAACTCTTTTACTTGTTAATAAAGATTCTTTAGGTTCGAGCCCAAAATTTTCAATACGCATAGGTGTTGCTGTTCTTTCAGGATTAATAGCATTAATATTAATATTATGAGGCTTAAATTCTTGTGACAAACCTTGTACTAAATTTACAATTGCCGCTTTAGTTGCAGAATAAACAGCTGAAAAAGCACGACCACGCGTATATGAGCTAGAAGTAAATAATGTAATTGCGCCACCTGTATCTTTCAGATATTTAAAAGATTCTTGAGCAACAATAATGCTACCTTTAATATTAACTGCTAATAACTCATCAATAGCTTCTTCAGTCTGGCTGGTTAGTAATCCAGTTTTTAAAATGCCAGCTGTATTCACTACATAATCAATTTTTCCAAATTTTTGAAAAGCAGATTCTAAAGTAGTACGTACTGATAAAACATTCGTTATGTCTACATTAGAGCTTCTAGAAACCCCGATAACATGAGCACCTTTTTCCTGTGCAATTTGCATGATATCCAAACCAATTCCTCTGCTCGCCCCAAAAATAATAAGCACTTTATTCTGTAAAGAATTTAAATCGATATCTAATATTTGTGTAGTACGTAGTTGAAATAAGCGATCTGCTAAATAGATATCCGAAGGATAGGTTATTTTAATATTGCTAACATTTCCATCCACTAATTTAACTTGTGCTAAATTAAATTTTAAAACTAATCCACAGTCATCAGTAACTTCAATATTCGAGGTCTGCGCAGCTAGTAAATGGGCTTTCCGTAATACTCCTGCAATAAATCCTTGGGGAGTTTGTCCCATTCTTA
The DNA here is from genome assembly GCF_059515905.1 of Acinetobacter sp. FY731. NCBI lineage: Bacteria > Pseudomonadati > Pseudomonadota > Gammaproteobacteria > Moraxellales > Moraxellaceae > Acinetobacter > Acinetobacter sp. FY731. The sequence continues at coordinate 168,410 of NZ_JCAKNB010000002.1, forward strand.
ATTCAGAACGCCTAGGAATGCTTTCGATATATTCATTGATATCAGCTTTAACTATTGTATCGCTAGCCGATACAACAGTATCAATACAAGACTCTACATCTAAAGCACTCAGGCATCTATCAATAGTTGCATGATCAAGCAATGGTCTAACAGCATCATGAACTAAAACTTTATGTTGATCACCCTCAATAGCATTTATACCAGCACATGAGCTTTCTTGTCGAGTTACTCCTCCAACAACTATTTTTGATATTTTTGAATAACCTGCTTGCAATACCATATATTGGATTAATTCTTTTTGTTCCAGTGACGTCACAACAATAATTTCATGAATCTTATTATGACTATTAAAACAATCTAAAGTATGTTCTAGTACTGTTTTCCCTGCTAACTTTATAAACTGTTTAGGCTTTTCAGAACCAAATCTTGCCCCTACACCAGAAGCAAGAATAATAACGATGTTCTTAATTATCATATTTGTTAATTTTAACCATATTACAAATTACATTATACTAAAAATTTCTTATTTCTATAGACAAATAATTTATAAAAAATTTGTGGGGAAAGCCTTATTAACAATAGAGATATTGCCACATTCCACTCAAAAAATAAAATATTAATAATATTTTTAAATGAAATAAGATTTGGGTCTATTGATTTTTTTAGATATTCCATATCTTTTAAATAATTATTAGAATACTTTACAATATCTTTTCCTGTTCTATAGATAACAAGTTTCGCCTGCGCATATTTAATATAGTTAATCCTATGTAAAAAATTATGTTTTTTTGCAAAAAGTAAATAACCATCAGAGATGGTTAATTTATCCAATAATACTCTTTCATTAAATACTTTTGATAAAGACCCCATACGCTGAACATAATAATATAATGGTTGAGCAACATAAGAAATTTTCTTTTGAAATATAACCTTATAAATCAAATCCAAATCTTCATGATATCGAATGTTCTCATTAAACCGATAACAACTAAATATCTCTCTTTTAAAAAGTTTATTCCATGCAAAATTTTTTATATTTGAATTAACATTTAAATAATCCATACTTTCAATATATCGATCAATATCATTCCCTAAAACATCAATTACATTATTTCCTTCATCTACATAGTTTATATCGCAAACACTAATATCCGCATTATTTTCAACAATAGAATTTAATAACTTCTCTAGAAAATTACAATCTAAATAGTCATCACTATCTACAAATACAACATATTGACCTTTAAAAAAATTTAAACCATAGTTTCGAGCTGAACTTAATCCGCCATTTTTCTTATGATAAAATTTAAATCGTTTATCATTTTCTACAATTTTTTTCGCAATATCTATTGAACCATCCAAACTACCATCATCAATAATCAGACATTCAAATTTCAAATATGTTTGCTCACAAATACTAATTAAACATTTTTCAACATAGTCTTGAACATTGTAGACAGGTAATATAATACTAATTAATAAATCCTGATTCATCAAAACCATTCACCGCCTATATAAAACTAAATACTAATTATTGTTTCACAATGTTGGATAGCTGTATTTCTATGAGCAATAATAACCATCGTTATTTTGCCATTTAAACATTGAATTGCTTCATTCACAGATTGCTCAGTTTCGCTATCCAATGCACTTGTAGCCTCATCCATAAAAATAACTTCAGGATTCTTATATAAAGCACGCGCAATCCCTATTCGCTGCCTTTGACCGCCTGAAAGCATCACTCCTCTTTCGCCAACAATTTCCGCATAACCATTTTTTAAATTTTGCGTAATAAAACTATCTATTTGAGCCAGTTTTGCGACCTTTTTGATTTGCTCTAAGTCAATTTGGTCTTTAGGAATGCCAAATGCTATGTTCTCAGCAATAGATTTATCTGCCAAGTAAATAAATTGAGGAATATATCCCACTAAACTACGCCAGTTTTCTACACTATTATCATTCAGTTCAATATCATCTATATATATTTTCCCACTTTGAGGTACTAATAGACCTAACATTAAATCCATAAGTGTACTTTTACCACTTCCACTCTTTCCCATTATGCCTAAACTTGCATTTTTCTTAACTTCAAGACTAAAGTTCGTTAACACAGCTTTATCTAAACGATTTGGATAGGCAAAACTAATATTTTCCAAACGAATAGACTTTTTGAATTGTAATTCAACTTTCTTAGTTACAGATTCAGAGGCAATACTTTCTTTTTCTAAAAGGAATTCTGGAATTAAAACTTTCAATACTTGCTCTGAAAATTTAAGCTGAGAAATTGATCTATAAATATTTTGTGCAGCTGGTAGCATTCTATAGGCTGCAAAACCATAAAGCCCTAAAATTGGCAATATATGTGAAACATCTTTACCTGAAACAACGAGCAATATAGCTAAACCAATAATTGAACCATATCCAATAGTTTCAATTATATTTAGTGGAATTTGCCCCAAAGTATCCCTTGTCGCGATATGCCTTGCAAAAACCCGTGATGATTTTTCAAATTGTTCTATATAACCCTGTTTAGCATTATTAATAATGACATCTTTAATACCACCAAAAGCTTCCTGACAACTTTGATACCTCTCCGTATTGGCTTGAGTAAATTCAGCACCAATACGACTAAGTCTCCTTTTAACAAACACAAAAATTGAAATATAAAAAAAACCTAAAATACCTGCTGTCCCAAGTGCCATAATTGGATCATATATTAATAAGATACCAGTCATTGCAAATAGCACCACCCCGTACGACATCATTGTTAGAGTGGGTAAAATCATTGTACCTATAAGTTGATCAACCTCAGATAAAACATTTTTTATTAATAACGAACTATTATTTTGAATGAAAAATTCATATTTTTGATTTAAATAAGTTTTTAATAATCTGGATGAAAAATAATGTCTCTGTAAATTTGAAAACCTATTCACAGCATATTGTGTAATTATTTTGAATATTGTAGAGAATATAACAACAGCAAAAGAAATAATACCTAAATAAACAATCATTTGTTTTGTATTATCGGCACCTAAAATTTCGTATATTTTTTTTAATATTGGCGTAGTTTCAATCACAGATGGATTCGATAAAACAGCCAAAAAAGGCATAATCGAGATCACCCCAGCAGACTCGATCAATGCCATTCCCACAACTAAAATAAGCACATAAACAACTTTACGCTTATCTAGTGGCGTTAAAATTTCCCATAACTGTTTTAAGCTTTCCAACATCAAATTAATTCTCTTTATACATTAAAGCAGTAATTTGTTCTGAAATTAATCCCATCAGAAAAATCATAATACTACCTGTATAAAATAAAGCGCTCATATTCGTAAAACGATGATATTCGTAAAGTGTATACCCATACCATCCTGTTCCCATAAGAAACAATAGCACAGCTAATGGTAAAAACATTTTTAGTGGTGCATATAACGTCGCAATTTTAAAAATGATCAAGAAAAAACGAATACTATCTCTTAATGGTTGAATATGGCTTTTTCCAATACGTTGACTCGCATGAATAGGTACATAACAAATTGAATAGCCAGCTCTAAAAAATGCCATTGTGCTAGTTGTTGGATAAGAAAATCCATTCGGTAATAAATAAATAAATTCTCTAAATTTTTCCGCTCGAACCGCTCTAAAACCTGAAGTTAAATCTTCGACTTTATGTTCTGTCATATATGTGGCTAAATTATTGTAGAACTTATTCGCAATACCACGCCCCACACTTGCTTGTGAACCTTTTTGGCGCGCCCCCACAACTAAGTCATAGCCAGCATTAATCTTTTTTAATAATTTGGGAATATCTTGAGGATCATGTTGCCCATCTGCATCCATAAATACAATAATGTCTCCCAATGCATTGCGAGCACCTGTTTTTATAGCAGCACCATTACCTTTTGAATACGGGTGAGAAATAACACGTGCACCAACCTTATCTGCTAATTCAGCAGTCTGATCTGTCGAGCCATCATTAACCACTAAAACTTCATCAACTAATTTCAAATTCAAAATTTTGGAAATTGTTGCTTCAATAGCACCTGATTCATTCTTTGCAGGTAGAACCACACTAACCTTCATCTATTTCCCCGGATTTACAGCACCATTAAGATTTCTTTTTTCTATATTAATCTCTTTAAACCAAACCCCATCTTGATCTAAAGATATAGCGACCTGTAACTGCTCATTTGCCTCTTTAATTTTACCCTGTAATCGATAAACTTGGGTTAATAATAAATGACCATTTACATCATTTTTAAGCGTAATTGCCTTAGTTAAAAACTCTTCTGCTTTAATATAGTCACCCAATATTGACACATAATATTGCGCTAAAAGTTTATAAATTTCTGAATTAATATCTGGATTCGATGTTTTGTTATCCAACCCAGCTGCAATAATTTGTATCGCTTGTATATGATCAAGCTTACAAAAAGACTTTATTTGACAGTTTGTCAATGAACTTAAAAAGCTCACATTACTATTCTGAAACGGTCTATTTTCTAATTGATTTATAAGCTGATTAACTGTTTCATTTGAAATTGGTTTGTTCAAATATGAATTCAAATGAATTTCCGCAAACCATGCACCATTTGCTGGTAAATAACTATTTTTTGAAGCATTCAAATAATAATAAGCCTGCTGAATATAACTATTTTTCAAACTTTCATTTTCCTCATTTTCCATGAGCTTGATATAAACACGCGCTAATTGATAATTTGCACGATCTGACTTTGGATGCATCGTCGCTTCATAAACTGCATGATCAACCAAGTTAGACCAAACCATAGAGCGTTGCCACGTCGTAAATGCCAAATTTAAAATGAAAATTAATCCAAATAAGTATACTAATGGCTTTAATTTTTTATTATTTAATTTTGCCATGTAATATAAAACAACGATAATTACACCAATAAATGCAAAATAATTTCGATGTTCATGAACTAGTTCTAAGGAAAAAATAGTAGATTCCATTAGATGACTAATAACAAACCATCCCCATGCGAATAACACAAGTGGATAGCGCTTAGCTAATACAATACTGACTATACTAATTAATGCTAAACCAATAACGGAGAACAGCGTTGTAATTGGATTCAATAACGATTTTGAAATAATAAAATCATCATGATAAAGACTAAGTTCATTTAACTGTGGATAAATAAACATTTTGACATAAAAGAATACAACTCTTGATTCGGTTAATAATCTTTCTTCTAAATTAAAATCACGTCTTGCGAAAGCGTATGGATTTAAATGTGGCTGAATGAGATAAAGTAATATTAGCCCACCTAAAACAGCTCCAATCCATAATAGTTTTAGAAGTTGAACATTACAAAACTGTAGAGCAAAACCATTTTTATTTTTTGCTTGAAATATAAGTAGCTCAATCCAATACAATAATACGATAAATAAAAGCCCAGATTCTTTACTTAAAGCAGATAATATAAATGCAACAACTATACTAGTAATAAAAGCTATATTTTTTAAAACTGAGTATGACGCTACCCGCCACTTACAATATAAAACCAATGCCAGCAAGCCAAATAATGTCGACAAACTTGTCATGCGCTGAACAATATAAAGCACACTCGTTAGGTTCAATGGGTGTACAAGCCATATTGCACTGATTATGAGCGCAAGAATTGAAACAGTTTTATCAGTTAATTTTTTATCTTTATTTATCCATTTTAAAATAGATAAAGATAAAAAACAGATCAAAATACCATTGATCAAATGGATAAATAAATTCGTTAATTTAAAATAAAAAGGGTCAAACCCTGCAAAATAGTGATTTAACGCAAAAGAGAGCATGCTAATTGGCCTACCCAATGGACCTGCATCCCCAGAACCATAAGCCGCTTTTAAAGCATCAATAGATAATTCTGTAATAGCTAATTTACTATTTTCTAATATATTGGCGCTATCATCAAAAACATAGTCACCTTTCAAACCAACCCAATAAACAACAACCGTTAAGAATAATATAGATATCAAAAGACTATAAAATTTAGATTTTTCCATTATTCTCTCTTTTACTCAAAAAACATAAAAAAAGAAGCATCAATTGATGCTTCTTTTCTATTACTAAATTAACGGCAGTTAGCTGGGCGTAATTCAGATGCTAATGTACCACCTTTACAATTCCACTCAATACCACCACTAGTAGCTGTTGCAACTAAAGTAACAGTCGCTTTATTTGTAACTTTAGAGGTATATTCAATTGTAATCTTTGTTTTATCAACAGTTACTGAGCGTACTGCATTTCCTTTAATACTTGCAGCAGGCGCCACACCAGCAGTTGTATTACCTGATGGCCAATCACCATTAGAAGAATAATATTCCGCTACAGCCGCTTTTGCACCACCAGCAAGGTTTAAACCTTCTGTAACGTGAGCACGTTTAGTGTAGTTTTGGTATGCAGGAATCGCGATTGCTGCAAGAATACCGATAATCGCGACTACGATCATCAATTCAATAAGAGTAAAACCCTTTTGATTGTTCATAACATTCTCCACAAATGTTTTGTAAATTTTTTATAAGCTTTATGAGCTATTGTGTACACAGCATTTTATATGCCAATTTTCATTATAATTATTTTTCAATCAAAAACAGAGCCTTATATAGATTTTTTTCTGAACAGCAACCATCCAATGTATTTTTATGTAAAAAAGTGACTTTTTTTGTCACTTTTGCATCTTTTACCCAATAATAATTGGCTGATTTGACAACTCGTTCTCAATATTAATCATTTTACCTGCATAATATGTATCCAACACTATACCTATTTCAGTGACACCACTAATTACAGCTTGTCTATATTCTTGCTTTTTTATGGTTTGAATCATCAACTCACAGATCTCATTCCAGACCTTTTGTGTTGTTGCTTTTTTAATGCCTCTATCTATTAATATTTCAACTTTTTTGTCACATAAATTTATATATAACAGTACCCCACTATTAAACTCTGTATCCCATACGCCTATCTCGGCAAACAGTTGCTTTGCTCTTGCATAAGTATCTTGATAAAAAGCTTGTGAAGCAGGAATGTAAGCTTCTATAACCACTTGTATTTCACCAACATGACCTTGTTCTGCATCCTTTACAGCTGCTGCAATTGCTGATTGATCTTGTTGGTTAAAATAACGCTTGGTCGCAGGCATAAAAAAGAAATGCTTTAACCATCGTTTAAGACTTGGTTTAGCTACTTCATTAAGTTTAGGCTGCGTGACAATTTTTGTCGTTTCTGTATTTTTTACCATGATCCTGATGCTCCTCCCCCACCAAAGCCGCCGCCACCACCGCGATATCCTCCACTACTTCCACCAAAACCTCCACCCGAGCCACCACCTCGACCACCACTCCCCGATAAAATGGCCTGAAACAATGCCTGTGCAATTGTGGTAATAAGTAAAAAGAAAATTCCGCCACCAATTAATAAACTTGTGAGTAACCCTGCACCATTGACCAATCCTGCAACAGTTCCAGCAACAGCAGCCGTCGATGCACTTAAGCGTTTTCCAACAACAAAAGAACCAATAACTCCTGCAATTAAAATAAACAATGCTGTATTAAAGGTTTTCTCTTTGGCTTGTTGCTCATGCAATGCCTGAGCTTGTCTTTCTTTAAGTTCCTGTGCTGCTTGTGCTGCAACACCCGGATCCATATTTAAAATTTTTTCTATTTCTACTAAACCAGCATCAATACCTTGAGTAAATTGATTCTGCTTAAAATATGGCGTGATAGAGTTTCGAATAATACGGCTTACAACAATATCGGGTAAAACTCCTTCCAAACCATAACCCGTCACAATTTGAATACGTCTGTCATTAATCGCAACTACCATTAATAAACCGTTGTCTTGTTTTTTTGAGCCTAACTTCCACTCGTTGGCAATACGCATTGCAAAATCAAAAATATCCTCCTGACCTGTCGTAGGAACAATGACCACTCCTATTTGTGCTTTAGCCTGTTCATTTAACTTTAAAATATGTGCACTTATTTGCTGTTTTTCACTTGCAGATAAAATATTGGCTTGATCAATAATAGGCTCATTTAAAGTTGGCAGTGTGCGAATTGATTCGCCATCTGCTAAATCATTTTCAACTTGAAGTGGCTGTACATTTTCTTGTTTTGAGATTTGTGTAGAAGATGTTTTTTGTTGATTCTGAATAATTTTTCCAGCTACAACAATATCTGCATCATCTGTTGCTGTGGCTATTTCACTCCATGCAGATACACTCACAAGCATCATCAAGCTCATTATAAAAGCTTGAATAGCTAGATTGAGTGAGTGCTTTTTCTCAGAATCAAACATCTATCTTCTCTTATAATTTTTTAGAGTTATTCAAAATTTACTTTAGGTGCTGTTTGTGCACTTTGATCTGCTTTAAAGTTTTCTTTGGTTTTCATACCAATGACTTTAGCTGTCATCACTTGTGGGAATTGACGAGCATAGGAGTTAAAATCTTGCACACTCGTAATATAACGATTACGTGCAACTGCAATGCGGTTTTCTGTACCTTCCAATTGAACTTGAAGCTCTCTGAACTGTTCATTCGCTTTTAAGTCAGGATAGTTTTCAGAAACAGCTATTAATCTTGATAATGCACTGGTCATTTGTGCTTGAGCTTGTTGGTATTTTTCAAATAAAGCAGGATCTTCAAGTACGTCTTTATCTACTTTTAAGCCCGCAATATTGGCGCGTGCTTCTGTCACTTCTGTTAATACTTGCTCTTCATGTTTTGCGTAACCTTTTACAACATTAACAAGATTAGGCACTAAATCTGCACGGCGTTGATATTGGTTTTGAACTTCCGACCATGTTGCTGCAACAGACTCATCTTTGACTTGTAAAGTATTATAACCACAGCCCGTTAACATTAACGTACTTGCTAATGCAGCCGCTAAAACACTTTTTTTCATATAATTCATTTTCATAAACCTCAATGATTTAGTTATATTTATGATGTTCTTTCGATTCTAACTCGATTTTTTCGCTTTATTGTATTTTTTCTTTAATACCAAGACAAAACCACTTCTATCATTAATCAACACATAAAAAAAACCCGCCGAAGCGGGTCTTTTTATGAATTCAAATGTATTACACATCTAAATAATCAAGAATACCTTCTGCTGCTTGGCGACCTTCATGAATTGCTGTTACAACTAAGTCAGAGCCACGCACCATATCACCGCCCGCGAAAATTTTCGGGTTAGATGTTTGGAATTTAAATTCTTGTTGTTCAGGAGCAACTACACGACCTGAACCATCTAGATTGATATTTACACCACCAAACCAATCCGCAGGACTTGTACGGAAACCAAATGCAAGTAACACAGCATCTGCAGGTAAAATTTCTTCAGAGCCTGGAATTGGCTCAGGACTACGACGACCACGACTATCAGGCTCACCCAATTGCGTTGTTACTACTTTAACGCCTGTTACTTTGCCGTTCTCACCCACAATTTCAATTGGTTGACGGTTAAAAGCAAATTTCACCCCTTCTTCACGTGCATTTTTTACTTCACGACGTGAACCTGGCATATTCTCTTCATCACGACGATAAGCACATGTTACAGATTCAGCACCTTGACGAATTGAAGTACGGTTGCAGTCCATTGCTGTATCGCCACCGCCAAGAACAATGACTTTTTTACCTTCAACTGAAATATATTCTGAAGGATCTTTTTCCCAACCTTGAGTACGGTTTACATTGGCAATTAAGAAATCAAGTGCATCTACAACACCATCCAAATCTTCCCCTGCGAAACCACCTTTCATATATGTGTATGTTCCCATACCCATAAAGACAGCATCGTATTCTGCAAGAAGCTGATCGATGGTGATATCTGTACCAATTTCAACATTTAGACGAAACTCTACGCCCATGCCTGAGAAAATTTCACGGCGGCGTTTCATCACGTCTTTTTCCATTTTAAATTCTGGAATACCAAACGTTAAAAGACCACCAATTTCAGGGCGCTTGTCGAATACAACAGGTTTTACACCGTTACGTACAAGAATATCTGCACAGCCTAAACCTGCAGGACCTGCACCAATAATCGCAACTTTTTTGTCTGTCCATTTCACATGAGACATGTCTGGACGCCAGCCTAGTGCAAAAGCTGTATCATTGATATATTTTTCAGCATTACCAATAGTCACTGCACCAAAACCATCGTTTAAGGTACACGCACCTTCGCATAAACGGTCTTGTGGACATACACGACCACATACTTCAGGCAAGGTATTGGTTTGATGACACAATTCTGCTGCTTGGAAAATGCGACCTTCTGCAATTAGTTTTAGCCAGTTTGGAATATAGTTATGTACTGGACATTTCCACTCACAATATGGATTACCACAACCTAAACAACGATGCGTTTGGTTTGCAGCAACTTCTGCCGTAAATGGTTTATAAATTTCCACAAATTCTGCTTTGCGGATATTTAGATCTTTTTTCTCTGGATCTTGGCGTGCTACATCCAGGAATTGAAAGTCATTGTTTAGGCGCTCTGCCATGTCTCTCTCCGTGGGTAGATGTAACGGCTTTTTTACCGCTACATCTGCCTATCTTTCAGCAAGTAGTGGAATTATTGTGGATCTGCTTGAGTTGTTTTTAACAAAGTCTGCAAGTTTGCAGCTTTTGGTTTCACTAGCCAGAATTTACGGCTGTAGAAATCAAACTCATGGCGGATCTTGTACGCCCAAGCACTACCTGTTTCTTTAATATGTTCATCTAAAATGCGTAGTAAGAATGATTGATGTTCTTCCATTGCTTCAGTTGAAATACGATTTAACTCGATTAGTTCGTGATTATAATGGTCAACGAAGTCATTATCTAAATCAAGTACATAAGCAAAACCACCAGTCATGCCTGCACCAAAGTTATGACCTACCTTACCTAATACAGTCACAATACCGCCTGTCATATATTCACAGCAGTGATCGCCTGCACCTTCAATGACAGCAAAAGCACCTGAGTTACGAACTGCGAAACGCTCACCTGCTGTACCTGCTGCAAACAACTTACCACTTGTTGCACCGTATAAACATGTATTACCAATAATTGCTGTTTCTTGGCTTTGGAATGGTGAACCTTTTGGTGGGAAGATAGAAATACGACCACCTGCCATACCTTTACCTACATAGTCATTTGCATCGCCTTCTAAGCTAATATGCAAACCACCTGCATTCCAAACACCTAAAGACTGACCTGCTGTGCCTGTCAAATTCACTTTAACAGGATGTGCTTCCATACTTAGGTTGCCGTAGCGACGTGCAATTTCACCCGATAAACGTGCACCAATAGAGCGGTCACAGTTACCAATCGTGAAGTGGTATTCACCACCCGTTCCTGCTTCAATTGCAGGAAGAATTTCTGCAACCATTTTTTCAGCGAGTAAGCCTTTATCAAATGGCGCATTTCCTTCAACTTGGCAATATTGCGCTTTGCCTTCAGCAGCAGGATGCGACTGAAGCAATGGACTTAAATCAAGGTGACCATGCTTATCTGTTTCACCTGGTAAAACTTCAAGTAAGTCTGTACGACCAATTAAGTCTTTTAAACTTGAAACACCTAAAGCCGCTAACCATTCACGTGTTTCTTCTGCAATAAATGTGAAGAAGTTAATCAACATTTCAGGTTCACCAATATAGTGTTCCTGACGTAAATGATCTTGTTGAGTCGCAACACCCGTTGCACAGTTATTTAAGTGGCAAATACGTAGATATTTACAACCTAAAGCAATCATTGGTGTAGAACCAAAGCCAAAGCTTTCTGCACCTAAAATGGCTGCTTTCACAACATCTAGACCTGTTTTCAAACCACCATCAGTTTGTACGCGTACTTTGCCACGTAAATCGTTTACACGAAGTGCTTGATGCGCTTCAGATAAACCGAGTTCCCATGGAGAACCTGCATGATGAATTGAAGAAAGTGGAGAAGCCGCTGTACCACCGTCATAACCTGAAATGGTAATGAAATCGGCATAGGCTTTTGCAACGCCCGCTGCAATCGTACCGACACCCGGCTCAGAAACAAGCTTAACGGACACCATCGCCTGTGGGTTAACTTGTTTTAAGTCGAAAATTAATTGAGATAAATCTTCAATTGAATAAATGTCATGATGCGGAGGAGGAGAAATAAGCGTCACACCTGGCACAGAGTAGCGTAAACGAGCAATTAAGCCATTCACTTTACCACCCGGCAACTGACCACCTTCACCTGGTTTTGCACCTTGAGCCACTTTAATTTGAAGTACTTCTGCAGATGTTAAGTATGCAGGAGTTACACCAAAACGACCTGACGCAATTTGTTTGATTTTCGAGTTACGAATTGTGCCGTAACGTGAAGGGTCTTCACCGCCCTCACCCGAGTTTGAACGACCACCAATGGTGTTCATTGCAATTGCAATTGCTTCATGTGCTTCAGGAGATAATGCACCTAAAGACATGCCTGCTGAGTCAAAACGAGGAAGAATTTCTTTTACAGATTCAACTTCATCTAAAGCAATTGAGTTTTCTGTTTTAAGCTTAAATAAATCACGAATTGTGGCAATTGGACGTGTATTTACAAGCTCGGCATATTCTTTAAAATCTGCGTAGTTACCCGAACGAACAGCTTTATGTAAAGCGTTGATCACATCTGGGTTAAATGCGTGATATTCCTTATCGAATACAAACTTAAGTAAACCGCCTTGTTCAATTGGTTTACGTGCTTTCCACGCCAAATCTGCCAATTTTTTCAAATCATTTTCAAGGTCAACAAATGTTGCACCTTTAATACGACTTGGTACACCCGTGAAGCATTTCGCTACCACTTCATCAGATAAGCCAATCGCTTCAAATAACTGACCACCACGGTAAGAAGCAACTGTAGAAATACCCATTTTCGAAAGAACTTTTAATAAGCCTTTTTCAATGCCTTTGCGGAAGTTTGCTTGAGCATGAATTGGATCTCCCAATAACTCACCTTTTGCAATTAAATCATTAATTACATCATAAGCAAGATATGGATAAATCGCGGTTGCACCAAAACCTAAAATAACTGCAAACTGATGAGCATCACGTGCTAATCCTGTCTCAACAATAATATTAGCATCTGTACGTAAACCCGCATTCATCAAGAAGTGGTGAATTGCACCTGTTGCCATAATCGCATTTGCAGGTAAGAAACCTTCACGGATTTTCTTATCTGAAATAACAAGCAAGGTTTTGCCATCACGAATTGCTTGGGCTGCTTCTTCACAAATACGTGAAATTGCAGCTTCAAGACCTTCTGCTTCAGCATAGTTCAAATCGATATCTGCAATTTCATAACCTTTACGACCACAAGTACGAATTTGATGCATTTTCGAATTTGAAAGTACAGGGCTTGAAATAATTAAGCGATCTGCATGTTCTGGACTTTGTTCAAATACATTTTGCTCACGACCAAAGCACGTTTCCAATGACATAACAATGGATTCACGTAATGGATCAATTGGTGGATTTGTCACCTGAGCAAACTGCTGACGGAAGTAATCTGAAACATGACGAACTTGACGAGACAATACAGCCATTGGTGTATCATCACCCATTGAGCCTACTGCTTCTTGACCACTTTCAGCAATTGGGCGTAATAATTGATCACGCTCTTCAAATGTCACCATGAACATTTTTTGAGATGCTTTTAGATCATCACCTTTTAAGCCTTGATCACATAAGTATTCTTCTAGCTCAGGGCTACCTTGAATACGAACAGAATTTTCACGTAACCATTCACGATAAGGACGCATGCGTTTCAAGTGATTACTTACATCTTTCGTATCAAGCATCTTACCAGTGAAAGTATCAATTACAAGAATTTGACCCGGCCCCACACGACCTTTAGAAACCACATCTTCAGGCTCATAACCCCAAACACCAATTTCTGATGCAAGTGTAATATAACCATTTTTGGTAATCACCCAACGCGCAGGACGTAAGCCATTACGATCAAGCATACAAATCGCATGACGACCATCTTGAATGACTAAACCTGCTGGACCATCCCAAGCTTCCATGTGCTTAGAGTTGAACTCATAAAATGCACGCAAATCTGCATCTAAGGTTTCAACATTTTGCCATGCAGGTGGTACCAACATACGAAGTGCACGGAATAAATCCATACCACCGCTTACCAAAATCTCAAGCATGTTATCCATACTTGATGAGTCTGAACCTGTGCGGTTAACAATAGGATTTAAGTCTGTTAAACCTGGTAAAAACTCATTTTCAAATTTAGGTGTACGCGCCACAGCCCAGTTACGGTTGGCTGTAATGGTATTGATTTCACCATTGTGTGCCAAATAACGGAAAGGTTGTGCCAATGGCCAACGTGGTAAGGTATTTGTAGAAAAACGCTGATGGAATACTACAATGTGTGATGCTAGACGTTCATCAGCTAGGTCTGTATAGAAGTCTGCAATATATGCAGGCATCATCAAGCCTTTATATGTAATCACTGTTGAACATAAAGTCGTTACATAAAAGTAAGGATCGTTTGTTAATTGCTGTTCTGCACGACGACGTGCCATAAACAATTTACGGTTAAATTCTACTTCTGTAACGCCCATTGGGCAGTTCACAATAATCTGTTCAAATGCAGGCAAAGACTGCATTGCAATAGAACCCAAAGCATCGTTATTGGTTGGAACTACACGCCAACCTAGAACTTTACATCCTTCAGCTTCAATTTCTTTGCTTAGAATTTTTTTAGAATGTGCAGCTAATGCAGGATCTAAATTTAGAAAAATAGTCCCCGCAGCAAAGACTTCACTTAATGTTACATCACTAATTTTTTTTGCTTCTTCGCGGAAGAATGCTTTCGGCATAGCCAAAAGAAGACCACAACCATCCCCAGTTTTGCCATCTGCGGCAATACCACCACGGTGGGTCATACAACTTAAACTATGAATTGCGGTCTTGACTAAATCATGGCTTGCATCACCCTTCATATGGGCAATTAAACCGAAACCACAGTTATCTTTAAACTCATCCGGTTGGTATAAACCTTGAGCGGGAGCTACAGTATTAGGCGATGGCATGTGCATAGCGTACCCTTCTTTTCAGCATACTCTTTCGAGTACTAAAATAAATCTAATTTCTTTGCGATTAGTCTGACTCACTAATATCAATGAATATTCACAAAACTTGTTCTATTTACAATTGAACTATTAGCTAAGTTATAGCGCATCGTAAGGCGATGAAGAACAAATCTATGCTGTTTATGCACTTAAATTACGTAAGAAAATTTAACAAAACCGCACAATAATTGAATATTTTTGCGCCAAAATAGTGACGTTTCTTCTATTCATGCACCAATAAAGCAAAAACAATGCCAACTGTTTATTGAATGTTTGAAACATTTATTTTGAAAGGGCTGTTATAAAAAAATATAGGGAACCGAGTTTACTTGTGAAAATAATGCACTATTCATGTGCGTTATTGAAATAATAACTAAAGTGATTGCGCTATTTTAGGACGGTCTTGTGACCCATTTTCACTCACTTTATCTTTTTTATTATTCTGAAGACACTGCTGGCGTAACAGGAACTTCTGTATGCGTCTTTTGAATATCTACAATGTTTCCATTTCCATCCCGACGAGTCACTGTTGTGGATGTTGTTGCAGAATCAGGGATTTGATTTTCACTGATGGTGTTCTGTTTTACGACTGGTACCACAACTTTAGGAAGAGCAGCAGGTAACAATCTAACTTCATACAACTTCCCAGTAACACCTAGATCATCTGAGCCAAGATCATTGACCAAACCTGCATATTCAGAAAATGTATGAATACTTGGTTTAACTGAAGCAGGAAGGTTTATTGTCAATTGTGTTAAATCTGATTTCGCAGCATTTGAACTATCGTAGTTACCATAAAGTACGACATATTGTTCTTGCTGATTTTCACCACTTAAACGAATATAAGTAAACTGTGAACGATCTTTTTGCTTTTGAATAAAACCCTTAACAACACTTTCTTCTCTTGCTCGAAATAATTCAATGGTCGAGTTTTTAGCATGATCTGCAATAAACTTAGTACCTCGAAATTCTGCTTCATGATTACCTGATGCTGTTAACCGCGTGGTGATTTCTAAAGGTTTTACTTCCTCTAAAAGCGCACCTAAATGTGCTGTTGCTGCAACTTTTTCAGGCTGAATTTGAATTTCAACCTCTGTCTCAGGCTCTTTTACAATTTCAACATAATCTTCTTCTTTGTCTGAAACAGCCCAAAAAACCAAAGCAAAAAATAAGCACAACACACCGCACGTAAGCCAAATTGAACTTTGAATACGTTCCCAATATGTACGGAGTGTTGCCATAAAAATACCCTATGAAGTTTCTTGATTGGCTAAAATTGATTGTTTCATCAATTCTACATCAAACTCTTTTGTAATAACCGCATGACCTAATTGCTTCATCAATACAAGACGGAGCTGACCATTCAGCACTTTCTTATCATGTGACATAAATCCAAGAAAATCATCCAAGGGGATTTTAGGGCAAATAATAGGTAATTGTGCACGAGAAATGATGTTTTTTGTACGCTCTAAATCTGCTTCACTAACCCATCCCATTCTATAGGACAAATCTGCCGCCATGACCATCCCAGTTGCTACAGCTTCCCCATGTAACCACTCGCCATACCCCAAGTATGATTCAATCGCATGACCAAAAGTATGACCTAAATTTAATAATGCACGTTCACCTTGTTCTTTTTCGTCATTTGCAACAATACGTGCTTTATGTGCACAAGAACGATAAACCGCTTCAGCAAGCAATACTTCATCACCCGCAACTAGACCATCAATATGCTCTTCAAGCCAAGCTAAGAATTCAATATCACCCAAAAGCGCATATTTAATAACTTCGGCTAAACCTGCTGAAAGTTCACGTGGTGGCAATGTTTTTAATTGAGACATATCTGCAAGCACCACTTGGGGCTGCTGAAATGCACCAATCATATTTTTGCCTAAAGGATGATTAATTCCTGTTTTACCGCCAACACTAGAATCGACTTGAGAAAGTAATGTTGTAGGAACTTGAATGAAATAAACACCGCGCTGAAAACTTGCAGATGCAAATCCTGCCATATCTCCAATCACGCCCCCACCCAAAGCAAGAACAGTACAATCTCGATTGAAACCAACCTTTAACAAAGCATCAAAAATTAATGTTAAATGTTCAATATTTTTATACTTTTCACCATCAGGCAAAATACAAGTTTCAACTGTTTTACCCAAGGCTTCAATTGCACATATATAGCGGTCTAAATACAAAGGCGCAACTGTTGTATTGGTCACAATCATCACTTGGCGACCTTTAATATAAGGCTCAAGTAATGTTTGTGGATTTAAATCACTACCAATAAAAATTGGGTAACGGCGATCGCCGAGTTCAACATGTAGAGTTTGCATGAAATAGACCGCTTAACAACTTAAAGTAATTCGTTAGAAACAACTAAATTCAAGATACTATGCGCCAAATCTCGCGCTGCACCTTGGTTTGTTTCAATAATATAATGAGCAACATCTCTATACAAAGGGTCGCGGATAGCCAAAAGATCTCGTAACTTACGTTCAGGATTTTCGACTTGCAGTAGAGGACGATTTTTATCGCGATAAGTCCGTTGAAGCTGAATTTCAACAGGCGTATATAAATAAACAACGATACCACGCTGTTTTAAAAATTTACGATTAGGGGCTTGAGTCACAGCACCACCACCTGTTGCTAAAACAAGGTTTTGTCGATTTGTTAACTCATCAATAACCGTTGTTTCTCGACTTCTGAATCCTATTTCACCTTCTTTTTCAAAGATCCAAGGAATCGTCGCACCTGTTTTTCGCTCAATCTCATGATCGCTATCTAGAAACTCACGACCTAACAACTCTGCGAGGTGTCGTCCAACGGTTGTTTTTCCTGCCCCCATCGGCCCTACCAAATATATATTTGGTAGAGACCCAAACTCTTTGCTTAGCAAGGAGTCACCTTTTAATTTTGTTTAAATTGAAAATATATTAATGATTTCTTGAAACACTGTCATTAACAATTCGTGGTGTAACAAAAATCAATAGCTCAGATTGAAGATTTGATTTGACATTATTCTTAAATAAATTCCCTACAAATGGAATATCACCTAAGAATGGCACTTTTTTATAGGTGTTACTTTTCGCATCATCAAAAATACCACCAAGTACAACCGTTTCGCCATCATCAATCAACACATTGGTTTCAAGTTCATTCTTCTTAATCGCATAGCCTGCTGTAGTTAACTCACCCACAGTATCCTTTTGAATTTTTAAAGACATCTGAACTTTACCGTCAGGGGTAATACTTGGCGTAACTTCCAATTTAAGGTTTGCATCAACAAAGTTTGTTGTTACCCCAGTATCGGCACTCCATGTTTGGTATGGAAGCTGATCACCACGGAGAATGTGAGCCTTTTGCTTATCGCCTGTTAGAACTTTTGGTGCAGAAAGCACTTCACCATGTCCATCGGCCTGCATTGCCGTTAACTCTAAATTCAGCATGTAATCTGAGATTTTAAGTAAACCAAAGTTAAAGCTACCTGATGTTGCTGTTCCTAAATTCACGCCCAAATCAAATTTCGGAGAGAAATCACCACCCCAAACTGTAGAACCATTTGCTCCACCAGCAAAAGATGGATTATTTCTCTCAAGATTCCAATTAATACCCAACTCTCGAGCAAAACTTGTATCTGCTGTTACAATTCTTGCCTCAATCATGACTTGCTTAACAGCTACATCAAGCAAGTCGATCATTTTTTTCACTTTTTGAATAAATTGCTCGGTATCATTCACAATCAATGTATTGGTTCGTTTATCGACAGAAATAGAACCTCGACTACTCAGAAGACTTTCACCTTTCTCACTTGCTCCACCTGCAGATTTATTTGAGGTGATTAATGAGGCAATATCTTCAACTTTTGCATAATTCAATTGAATATATTCTGTTTGAATTGGTGCTAGTTTAATTTGTTGCTCAAGCATTTTTACTTCTTCAGCATCAGCCTTAGATAACTCTGTTACTGGTGCAATCCAAATCACATTGCCAGTACGGCGTTTATCTAAATTTTTTGCTTTTAAAATAATGTCTAAAGCTTGATCCCACGGCACATCTTTTAAGCGTAATGAGATACTTCCCCCTACACTATCAGCAGCAACCATGTTCATATTGGTAAAATCTGCTAAAAGTTGAAGAACTCGACGAACCTCAATATCTTGGAAGTCTAAAGAAAGCTTTTGACCTGTATAGCTTGTTGCTGAACGTGGTTTTAAAACATTTTTTTCAGTTGGACGCTTTAACGTAATTGTCAGCTTATTTTCAGCTTGATAAGCCATGTATTCATAGCCACCCGTCGCCTGAATAGTGATTACACCATTTGCTCCATCATTATGTGAATCAATGGTTGATACAGGAGTTGCAAAATCATTCACATTTAAACGACGTGTTAAATTTGCTGGGATTTTATTACCAATGGTACGAACAATAATTTTGCTACCATTTTGCTGAACATCAACAGGGGTATCTTTTCCAAGCAAATCAACAATAACTTGTCCATCACCATCCGCACCACGTTGAAAAGAAATATTTGAAACACCTTTTGCAATTTGGTTTCGTATTGGTGCAGGTACAGGTTTAGCAACCGCATTTGCTGAGTTAATTTTTAATATGAATGTATTGCCTTCAACACGTGTTGTGAATGCGCCTGAATTTGCTAAATTTACAGTTAAACGTGAACGCTCAGCATCTGAAGCCACATCTACAGAACTAGCTTCTTTTGATGTAACAGGAATGGTTTTTTGCTGTAGCTTTTGTTGTGTTTTGTCAAAATCTAGAATTAAGCGTGACGGCTGTTCCAACTGATAAGCCGCTGGTTGCGAAGGAATTCCATTAAACATCACACGTATTTCAGTCCCCTGACCAGGTACTTCCATTGGGACAATGTTTGTAATACTTAATTGAGCATTTGCAGCTTGTACTATGGCAAAAGCAACTGCCCCCATAGAAAATTGACGGAACAAGTTGTTCATTGTATGACCATCCCCAAATATAAAATCTTTTGTACTATTCTTCATTTTTATTCCTTAACTTATGGCGTAAGCCCAATTAAAATCAGACTTCTTGGACGTTCGACATATCCATCACGACCATCTGGAATAATTTCAATTAAGTCGATTTGTGTGGGTGTAATTTTCACTACACGCCCGTAGCTTGTCCCCATATAGCTACCGACTTGCACACGATCTACTTCCCCATCTGGTGTTTGAATTAATGCAATAATCTGTCCTGCATTATTTTTAAGACTTCCTTTCAGGCTTAAAGATTCAAGCGGATAACTTTCTAACGGTTGTGGTTGACGTGATAAGTTTGGATATACTCGCTTACCAGCCATAAGTTTTAACTCTGCCGCCAAAGAACTCTGTATAAATGGACTACGTAGTTGCAAAGCTGAATAATTAAACACTGGAGCAGGATCAAAATTAGGGGTAGGCTCAATAGGTAACGGTGGCTGACTTCGAATTTCAGCCATTTGTAAGTTAACCTCATCAATTCTAGAATCACAACCTACAAGTGTTGCTGTAGCAAAGCAAAGAAGCATTAATGTTTTAATCTTCATTATTGTGCTCCTTCTGCATTACCCACATAACGATAAGTCTTGGCTTTTACGTTATATGTAATTTGAGGTATATCTGTTCTCTTTTCTGTATTTGGACCAGCTGTCAGCGTAAAATCATGCAATGTTACAATTCGTGGTAATGCTGCAATACTGCTCGAAAATGCACCAAAAGAATGATAATCACCTACAGCTTCCATAGAAATAGGCTGCTCAATGAAAAATTCTTGTGCAACTTCTGGTTCTAAACGAATATTTCTAAACTTCAGCCCTGAATTTACCCCTGTTACGTTAATGTCTTCAACCAAACCAGGAATTTCAGTTTCTTTCGGAAGTTGCTCTAATTGCTGATTAAAGTTTGCTTCCATTTCTTGTAATTGGCGCTGATACGCTTGTAAGTTTCGAAGCTTTGAATCTTTCGCTCTAAACTCATTTAACAAGTTTTGCTCTTGTGCATTTGCATTAGAAATCTCATCCATCTTAGGTTTTAACAACAACATATAACCTAAGAACATGATCCCCACCAAAACAAAAATCCAAACGGTAACTTTTACCGAAACTGGCCAACCACCATAGTTATTTGCATCCAATGTATTCCACTGTTGCATAAATTTTTGAAAATCAAATTTTTTCTTTTTCGCAACTGGCACTTCTTCAGTCATATCATCAAAGTCATTTATACTCATTGCGCGACCTCCGAAGCTGAAACTTCAACAACTTGTTCTTCTACAACCACTGCTGGTTGCTCTGCTGCAACAGCTTGAATAGATGGTTCATCTAAGTCTGCTGTCACCACAAATGTTCCATAACTAGCTTCTGGACGTGGTACTAAAGATTTTTGACCTTGAGCTGGCTCTGGACCTGCAAGAAATGAATTCATAAACGCATTTCTATACCAAGAGGATGCTTCTAAATTTCTCAAAAACTCAGCTACAGCATTTGGGCTTTCTGCTCTACCTTCAAACGTAAATTTATTACCTGCTCGTGTAAAACGAGTGATATAAACATTTTCTGGTGTTACACGTACCAATTCATCAATCAAGCGAACTGCAATAGGTCTTTGACTTTGTAAACCTTGAATTAGCTGCATACGTTCAATAATTTGATTACGCTTTTCTTGCAAACCTTCTAAAGATTTAAGTTGCTGATCTAAATTTTGATTAGTGCTAACAATAAGTTGATTAGCTTGCTCTTGATCACTTAATTTTTGGTCATAGAAAAACCATGTAATCCCAACAAGTAATACGCCCAACAATGCAACTACAGCACTTGCAGCAATAAATTGTTTCTTTCTTTTTTCTCTCAGCTCTTCGCGCCAAGGGAGTAAATTAATCTTTGCCATTAATCAAAACTCCTCAATGCTAATCCGCATGCAACTAATAACGATGGCGCATCACTTTCAATTTTTTTAATATCGATTTGTGGTGAAAAACCCATCTGTAAAAATGGATTTGCTGTCGTCACGCGATAACCTAGTTTTTGTTGTAAAACCTTTGCTAAGCCTGGAATATTTGCATTTCCGCCAGCCAACAAAATATGGTCAATTTCATTGAATTGAGAAGATGAGAAAAAGAACTGTAATGAACGAGCTGCCTGTTGAATTACAGCATCTAAAAATGGCTCTAAAACCTCTGTATCGTAATCGTCAGGTAAAGTACGCGTTTTTTTCGCTCGCCCTGCCTCTTCATACGACAACCCATAACGGTTTTGAATTTCTTGTGTTAACTGTTTACCGCCAAACACCTGTTCGCGGTTATAAATAATTTTATTATCTTGCAATACAGACAATGTAGTCATGGTGTGACCAATATCTAAAATACCAATCGTATTTGCACCCATTGGTAAAGTATCAGCAAAAACTTTAAATGCATTTTCAATAGCAAAGTTTTCAACATCGGCTATTTTAGGTGTTAAACCAGCTAGTTCAATTGCCTCACAACGCATTTCCACATTTTCAACACGTGTCGCAACGAGTAATACATTCACACGATTTGGGTTAGATAAACGATCTGATAAGACTTCAAAATCTAGACTTACTTCATCCAATGGGAATGGAATATATTGCTCTGCATCCATACGAATTTGAACTTCCCGTTCATCACTCGTCATATCCGCATCCATTTCAATGACTTTGGTAATTACCATAGATGTAGGAATTGCGAGCGCAACATTGTCAATTCGAATATTAGAAATACTCAAAGCTTTTTCAATGGCATCGCCAACAGCTTCTGGATTGAGAATATTTTTTTCAACAACACTACCTTCAGGTAATGGTACTAAGGCGTAATTTTCCACCCAATATCGACCATTTTTTACAGAAAGTTCCAGCAATTTAACAGAAGTAGAACTAATATCTACGCCTATTAACCCCTTACTCTGCTTACTATATAGACTGCGCACTATAGTCAATTCCTATTATTTTTCTTCCCCAAAAAAAAATAAGCTACTAATCGATGATGTTCTATTATTATTAAGGTATACAATAACTCATCTAACAATCGACATCCTTAAAGGATATACTGACTATCAATTAGTTTGCCATTAGCCCTTATTAAAACTCACTTGTTATGAAAAAGCTATCTTGTTCGGGTCGTGTTCATCCATTTTTTTTGTTAATTACTATCATTTTAGCTGTAATCCCTATGGGATTTTACGGTATGTATCTATATATCGCACCGTCACTACCTGAAATGTCTAGCTTACAAAAAGCTCCACTTCTCAAGCCTTTACAGGTTTTTAGTGCCGATAATGAGTTAATTGCAGAATATGGTGGCAAACTTTCTATTCCAATGGAATATGATCAAATTCCTAAAAAATTTACTTATGCGTTTCTTGCAGCAGAAGACTCATCTTTTTTTGAGCACAGTGGTATTAGTTTCAAGGGCTTAGGGCGAGCCGTTAGTGAGGCTGTTACAGGATCAAATGTACAAACTGGTGGTTCGACCATCACAATGCAAGTGGCAAAAAACTATTACTTAAGCCCAGAAAGAACAATCAAAAGAAAGCTGACCGAAGTCTTCTTAGCAAGAAAAATCGAACAAAATTTAACGAAAGAAGAAATTTTAACGCTCTATGTAAACAAAATTTTTCTAGGTAAAAATGCATACGGCATTGCGGCAGCCGCTAAAATTTATTATGACAAGAGTGTTAATGAGCTTTCAATTGCCGAAATGGCAATGATTGCAGGTTTACCCAAAGCACCCTCTAAATACAACCCTGTTGCCAATCCCGAAAGAGCTCTTGAACGTCGAAATTGGATTTTAGGTCGAATGCTTCAACTTGGTTATATCAATCAACATGAATATCAAGTTGCTACAGCTGAACCGATTAATCTGAATATGCCCGACCGTGGTATCAGCAATCGATTTCCCTATGTTGGAGAATTAGTTCGCTCAGAATTAGTTGAAAAGTTTGGTGAACAAGCAATTGATTCAGGTTATAAAGTTTACACAACTATTGATAGCAAACGTCAGGCTTATGCAGAACAATCCGTTCAAGAAGGTCTAGAAGCATATGACCGTCGTCATGGTTGGCGTGGTGCAGAAGCATACGATAAGCCTCTTAAAAATTTTCCTATATTTGCCAATACTTATCCAGCAAAAGTAATAGCAGTACATAGTTCTAGCTTTGAAGCACTTATGCAAGATGGTAAAACCGTTACTGTAAATTGGGCAGGTATGTCTTGGGCTCGCCCTTATATCAATGCAAATGCAGTGGGGGCAGCACCTACCAAAGCATCACAAATTGTTAAAGTGAATGATATTATCCGCCTCCGACCAAATGAAAATAAAACAGCTTGGTCACTGATTCAAGTTCCGCGTGTACAAGGGCAGCTTATTGCACTCAATCCAAATAATGGTGCAATCGAAGCCATAGTCGGTGGATATAACTTCTATCAATCTTCATTTAACCGTGCAATTCAAGGCTGGCGTCAACCGGGTTCTACCATCAAACCTTTCATTTATGCACTCGCATTAGAAAAAGGTATGACACCTTATACCATGGTAGATGACTCTCCTATTACGATTGGTAAATGGACACCTAAGAATTCAGATGGTCGCTATTTAGGGGCTATTCCACTGCGTCGTGCCTTATATTTATCTCGTAATACCGTTTCGGTAAGATTGCTTCAACAAGTAGGAATTAGTCGCGCACGCCAACTTCTTATGGACTTTGGTTTACAAGAAGATCATATCCCGAGCAACTACACTATTGCTTTAGGTACACCACAAGTATTACCTGTACAAATGGCAACAGGCTATGCAACTTTTGCAAATGGCGGTTATCGCATTCAACCACATTTCATTAATCGCATTGAAGATGCTTATGGAAAAATCATTTATCAAGCAAACCCTGAATACGCATGTATTGAATGCATTAATGAAGATTCAGTAGATTCTGCCGATGTGATTACACCTGATGATGAGGTTATTGCAGCAACTCAAAAAGATAAAGCTATAACCACAACTACTGAAGATAAAACCCAATATCGCCAAGCACAGCGTATTTTAAAATCCAGCTCTGCATTTGATATGGCAAACATCCTACAAGATGTCATTGTTCATGGTACAGGTCGAGCAGCTCTGAGTATTGGCCGTAATGACTTAGGTGGTAAAACAGGAACAACAAACGATGCCAAAGATGCATGGTTTGCTGGATTTAATGGGAAGTTGGTTTCTATTGCATGGGTCGGTTTTGACCAACCAACAACATTAGGACGTCGTGAATATGGTGGTGTTGCAGCTTTACCAATTTGGACAAACTTCATGGCTAAAGCCCTAGAAGGCACACCAGAATCGTGGGTTCGTTTAGATAACAAGTATGCAACAACTGTCCATGAAAAACTGGACAAACCTGCAAAACCTATCGACCGCTCTACTCCGCCATTAGCTCGACCTGTATATCGTCCAGCACCTGTAGAAGCACCATCAACCGCTGATCGAGATTTTTCAGATTTACCAAACACCGTGCTTACACCTTCTCAAAAAGCACCACCTCCGATGCAGAATAAATCTGAAGTGAAACCATCTAATCAGAAAAAAGATGCTCTAGAAAATTTGATTGACCAAGTTCAATAATCACTACTCACTCTTTAATAAAAAGCCCTCATTTGAGGGCTTTTTATTTGAAAAATGAAACATGTAATGTTTATTTTTTCTTAAACACATAAATTTGGAATTGCGCTTTTAATTTCAAACTTTCTTTTTGCTCCAATGCCTCACGACGTTCAACTTTTGCTTTGTAAGCATACGGTGTCATTGCTATTAGATTTTTTAAATCTTGCTGAGGCAACGTAAATGGCGCATCTACCACCACTTCCTCCACAAGCTCAAAGTCACTTGAAAGTTGTTCTACAAACTTATGTGAATCATGCGGTTTTACTTCTTCAAAAAGTGCTTCACGCATTGCATAAAGATGTTCAGTTGCAGGAGTAACCACAAGCAAATAACCATTTACTTTGAGTACACGTAAAATTTCTTCTTTTGGAATTGGGCTAAATAAACTTGTACATAAATCAATAGACTCATCGAGCACTGGCAAAGTTGCACCTGTACCAACAATCCAAGCCACATCTTTATTTAACTTCGCAGCAACTTGTACCGCATTTTTTGCAATATCCACACCTACACATTGCATCACTTCGGCTTGCATCGCATTGGTGTAATAGCCTTCGCCACAGCCAATATCAAGCAAGTTTTCAATGCGTAACTCACGTATCTTTTCAACCACTGCTTGTTGTAATGGCGCGTAATAGCCTGCACTTAAAAATGCACGACGCGCTTGAACAGATTCAGGCGTATCACCCGGATTTTTGCTGTGTTTATGCTGCACAACATGCAAATTCACATAGCCTTGTTTTGCCATGTCATAACTATGATTACTCTCACAGCGCCAAGTTCTGTCAGTAAGCTTCAGCGCCTTTCGACATACAGGACACATTAGTAGATTCATCATTTTCTCCAAAAATTTCACAATAAAAAAAGCCGGCAATTGCCGACTTTTTCTATGCAATTTACTTAACGTAATTTTAAGGTCATTAAGCCCAAAACTACCAGCATAATTGTAATAATCCAGAAGCGAATAACAACTTGTGTTTCACGCCATCCTTTTTTCTCATAATGATGATGTAATGGCGCCATAAGAAATACGCGTTTATTACGCATTCGTAATGAACCAATTTGTAAAAATACAGATATTGCTTCTACCAAAAACACACCTGCCATAATAGCAAATACGATTTCTTGACGAACCATCACCGCAATTGTACCCAACATTGCACCTAAAGATAATGCACCTACATCGCCCATAAAGACTTGTGCAGGATGTGCGTTAAACCATAAAAATGCCAAGCCTGCGCCAATCATTGCCGCACAAATGACAACAAGTTCAGATGTGTATTTCACATAAGGAATATGTAAATAGTTCGCAAAACGAATATCACCAGATAGGTAGGCAAATACACCTAAACCCGCAGCAACAAGAACAATTGGCATGATCGCAAGACCATCTAAACCATCTGTTAAGTTCACTGCATTTGATGCACCGTTAATTACAAAATAAGTAAAGACAATAAAACCAATACCAAGAGGAATCATGGAAAGTGGAATACTAATTTCCTTAAAGAAAGGGATCAGAATATCCAACATATCTGCTGATACATTCGCATCTGGTTGTTGTTTTGCAATCACATATAACGCAATACCAGCACCAATTGAACCGACAGATGTCCAAAAGAATTTCTTTTTCGCAGGTAAGCCAGCATTATCTTTGTAACGAATTTTGATCCAGTCATCCGCCCAACCAACGGCACCAAAAATCACCATTACAGCCAATACAATCCACACATAAGGGTTAGATAAATCTGCCCAAAGTAATGTAGAAATACCAATTGAGAGTAAAATCAGTACACCACCCATTGTTGGTGTACCCATTTTTTTCGCATGGTTTTCTGGAGCAAATGAACTTACCGCCTGACCATATTTCAAAGCTTGAAGCTTACGAATCATGATTGGACCAAGTACTAATCCGATAGTAAGAGCAGTCAATACGCTCAACAATGAACGTAAAGTTAAATAACGCACAACTTGGAATGAGCTGTTATAGCCCGCAAGATGTTCAAATAGCCATAACAGCATTAGATTTTCTCCATCAGGTCAGCCATCAAGGTTTCCATGTGGGTATAACGTGACCCTTTAAATAGGAAACTCATGGTCTGAGGTTGATGTGTTTCGATCAAACTTATTAAAAATGGCAAAGCTTGCTCTTGTGTCAAGAATGCCTGTAATTTTTTACCATATTGTGTACTACGCGCGCCTTCTTGTGAAGCAGGTGCAAATTCCCCGACTGCCACCACAAAATTTAAGCCTTTCGTAGACACTAAATCTCGACCCAACATGTAATGTTGCTGTGCCGCAGTTGCACCTAATTCACCAATATCACCAATAACCATCACCCTTACGCCTTCTTGTTGCGCTAAAACTTCAGCTGCAGCACGCATAGAGGTCGGATTTGCATTGTAAGTATCATCAATAAATAAATGCTGTTTATGTTGAATAAAGTTTAAACGACCTTTTGCACCAGTCGCCTGTTCTAATCCAAGTACAATATCATCTAAAGCAATGCCAATAGATAATGCAAATGCTGTAGCAGCCGTTGCATTTTGAACATTATGCTCACCAGCAAATGGTAAATTAAGCGTTCTGTTACCTTGTGGCGTATTTAAAGTAAAGCTCGATGATTGCGCGTGTAATGCGATGTCGGTGGCAAAAACATCACCACCCAAACCAAAACTTAACGTGTTTTTTGTTTGTATTGCTTTACGAATATCATCTGCAAAATCATCTGCCGCAGGAACAATAGATGTTCCATCTTGAGCAATATGTGCATAAATTTCAGATTTGGCACGGCAAATACCGTCACGTCCACCAAACTCACCTAAATGTGCAGTCCCAATATTAATAATGCCTGCAACATGTGGCTTAACTAAACTTGAAGTGTAATCAATTTCACCTTGATGACTCGCACCCAACTCCATTACTGCATATTGATGTTCAGCACGAAGCTCTAACAACATCATTGGAACGCCTAAATCGTTATTTAAGTTTCCACGCGTAATTAAGGTTGGTGCTAAGCGAGATAAAATACTACCCAACATTTCTTTAGTTGTGGTTTTACCACTACTACCCGTCAGTGCAATCACTTTTAATTGTGAGTTTTTCGCACGACGACAAGCACCTAAATGACCTAATGCCAAACGTGTATCTGCAACAACTAATTGGCAAATATCTGCATCTATAGGATGGCTCACAATTGCTACTTCACAGCCATTATTCGCCACTTGCGCTACAAAGTTATGCGCGTCAAATCGCTCACCTTTTAAAGCTAAAAAAGCATCGCCTTTTTCTGCATCACGCGAGTCTGTTAATACCCGTTTAATTTCCCCTTGAGGTGCTTTGCCATTATGCCAATAACCTTGAGTCGCTTCTTCTAACTGTTTTGCTGTCCATGGCTCTAAAGGCACAGTACTCGTTGTCGATGTATGCATAATCTTTCCTATTGAGCTGGATATGCTGAATCTAAATTATTATGTTGTGCATCAATTGCAGACTGAACTTCAACAACATCATCAAACCAATGACGAACACCATCAATTTCTTGATAGTTTTCGTGTCCTTTACCCGCAATAACCACAATATCGCCATCTTTGGCATTTTTTACTGCAAATTTAATCGCTTCACGGCGGTCATGAATTTCATGAACAATATGTTGATCGAACTGAATTCCTGCTTTCATATCAGCAAAAATTTGTTCAGGATTTTCAGTACGCGGATTATCTGAAGTAATTAAAGCAACATCAGCATGATCAATTGCGGCTTGTGTCATCAGTGGGCGCTTACCACGATCACGGTCGCCGCCACAACCAAATACCGCCCAAAGCTGAGCCGATACGTGACGTTTGAGTGTTTGTAATACTTGAATTAAAGCATCAGGAGTATGTGCATAATCGACCACAAATAAACGCTCATCATCACGAATCACTTGCATACGACCTGGTGCACCTTTTAACTGCGGTGCAACTGCAATTAAATCTGCCAACGCAAAACCAGCTTGTTCTGCCGAAATTAAACTCGCCACGATATTTTCAACATTAAAATGCCCCAATAACGGACTATTTACGTCAAATGTGCCTTGTTCTGTAACAAGCTTAAAACTTGCACCACTTAAGCTATATTCAATATTTTGAACTTGATAATCAGCAACTTGAGTTGTTGAGTACGTTAATATTTTTGGCTTAGCAGGATTTGATTTAGCAGCAGCAATCATAATAGATGCATGTTCATCATCAATATTAATAATCGCAACTTTTAAAGATTCAAATTTAAATAAGCGTGATTTCGCTTCAGCATAAGCTTCAAGCGTACCGTGATAATCCAAATGGTCTCGGCTTAAATTGCTATACGCTGCAATTTCAATATCACAACCATTTAAACGCCCTTGTTCTAAACCATGTGAGCTTGCTTCAATTGCTGCAAATTCTGCACCTTGCTGTGCATATTCATGTAATGCAGTTTGTAAATGCACTGCATCTAATGTGGTATGCGATGATGCTTCCAAGTTTGGCAAAATGCCATTCCCTGTTGTACCCATCACTGCACATTTTTTGCCTTGCAACATTAATAATTCAGCGACTAAACGCGAAATGGTTGTTTTACCATTTGTACCTGTGACAGCAATAATACGCGCTAAAGATACGGGTTGCGTTGCAAGTAAATATTGCTTTTCCCACTGTCCCATTAAATGGCGTACATTTGGTACAACAACTGCATTTCCCAAACCAAGATTAGTTTCAGAAACAATAGCTAAAGCACCATTTACTAATGCTTTCTGTGCAAATTCTATGGTTTTTTCAGGCTGTGAAAACGAAGTCAGGGCAATAAATATTTGCCCTGTTGTCACTTTGCGACTATCGAGATTAAAACCCTGAAATTGTTGCGTCATCCATTCAGAGGGTTGGTCTACGCTATATAGTTCTTGAAATGTAATTGACATTCTTCACCTATTTACTGAACTTTGGGAGCATCTAAGGGTTTATCTAAGGGTACGTTCATTAAACGTAAAGATTCTTGCATTACTCGTGCAAAAACTGGGGCAGCAACTAAACCACCATAATATTGACCTTTAGGATTCTCTACGACCACAATCATTGCCAAACGTGGGTCACTGACAGGTGCAACACCGGCAAATAGTGCACGATAATCTGACTGAGAATAGCCTTTACGGTCTGCTCTTAACTTATGCGCTGTACCTGTTTTACCTGCTACACGATAGCCTGGAATATCAGCTTGACGTGCTGTACCACCTGGTAAAGTTACAGCTTCCATCATAAGTAAAACTTGATCTGCAATTTTAGGGTCAATCATTTGCTCGCCTTTCGGGAGCTCTTCAAGTTTATATAAACTCAAAGGCATTTTTTTCCCTTTATTTGCAATCATTGCATACGCATCTGCTAACTGTAGAACTGTTGCATTTAAACTATAGCCATAAGCCATCGTTGCAACTTCAGAAACATTCCATTTGCTTTTCGGCAAAATTAAACCCGCACTTTCACCTGGGAACTTAACCGCAGAACGCTCACCAAAACCAACGCGTTTATAAAATGTAGGTAATGTTGAATATGGCAATGATAGTGCAATTTTTGCCACACCCACGTTAGATGACTTTTGAATAATGCCACCTAAAGTAAGTGGACCATAATTATGCGTATCACGAATAGTATGATTACCTACACGCATAGAACCCGGTGTGGTGTTAATGACTGAATTTGTTGTAAATTTACCGCTTTCCAAAGCCATAGCAACCGTTAATGGTTTCATTGTTGAACCCGGCTCAAAGGAATCTACTGCACCGCGGTTACGCATCGCATCTTTATTACCCAAACCTTTTTTATCGTTTGGATTATAAGATGGCCAACTTGCCATTGCTAAAATTTCACCTGTCTTAATATCAACCGTAATTGCTGTTGCAGAACGTGCATTATTTGCAACACCTGCCGCTGTTAACTCACGGTACATAATATATTGCAGACGTGAATCTATACTGAGGGTAATATTTTCACCAGCTTCAACTTCTTTAACAATTTCAGGATCTTTAACACGATTGCCACGCTTATCACGTATGGCTTGTTGCTCACCATCCACACCTGCTAAACGTGAGTTCAATTGCATTTCTAAACCTTCAACACCCACACCCTCACTATTGGTCAAACCAATAATTTGTGCATTTGGCTGAGGTTGCGGATAATAGCGTTTATAGTATTTTTCACTGTAAACACCCTGAAAATCACGCTTTAAAATTAAATCTACTTGCTGTGGTGGTACTTCTTTTTTCAATACTAAATAACGTGAACGTGGACGTTCATTCATTTTTTTACGTAATTCAGCACGATCCATTCCAACTGCATCGGCAAGTTCATCTAAATTAAGATTACTATCTGGCAATTGACGTTTCAGTTTTCTATTATCTGGATCTTTTACTAGCTCTGCTGAAATATCTTCATATAATTTTTTAGTTTCAAAGTAATCACGCGGATCTATCACCACTTTCATAATGGGCGTACTAATCGCAAGTGGCACTCCATGACGATCGTAAATGACCCCACGCATTGCTTTAATAGATTCGGTTCTTAAAATTTTAGCATTAACTTTATTTTGCAAAAAATCATGATTTACAATTTGTACATAAAACGCACGACCAATTAATGCAATGAAGCAGAATAAAACAACGCCCCACATTAAATAAAAGCGCCACATTTCAACACTAACTGCATTTCGACTGGTAATCGACTGTTGTTTTTTACCTGTTTGTCTTTTTCGTGGTTCTACCATTGAAAGCCAGTCCTATTTTTTATTTTCAGTCGAAGTCGGTATCGAAATTACAACAGTTTGCGTTGCAGGTGGAGAATACATACGAAGTTGTGTTACCGCACGTGTTCCAATTTGTGCAGTCGCACCAAAGGTTTGCTGTTCAATCAACAAACGCCCCCACTCTGCATTTAAATCATCACGTTCACGATAAAAAGAACTCAATTCACGATAGTCATGACGATATTGAAATACCTGTAGTACAACCATAATTGCACTTGCCATAACCAATAACAGTAGAACTGCATAAGCAATTCTACGTTTTAGGCGCAAATTTTCGCTTTTTTCTTCAACAACTTCTGTTTTCATTATTCGCCTTTTAAAGCTAACTTTTCTGCAACTCGTAACCATGCACTACGCGAACGAGGATTTGCTTTAACCTCTTCATCACTTGCACGAATACGTGAAATTTTCTTTAATTTACGTGTATCTTTTTGCTTCTGCGGTAAGCCCCACCCTGTATCTTCCGGCAAAGTCGATTCTTGTTGAATAAATTGTTTAATTAAACGATCTTCCAAAGAGTGGAAGCTAATTACAGCTAATCGACCATTTTCTTTTAATACATCAACTGCTTGTGGTAAGAAAACCTCAATATCTTCTAATTCTTTATTAATAGCAATACGTATAGCTTGGAATGTACGGGTTGCAGCATGTTTATTTTTTTCCCATTTTGGGTGAGCAACTTTTACAATTTCAGCAAGTTTTGCTGTTGTGTCGATATAACCTGCATTTTTAATTGCTTTGGCAATACGGCGACTATAGCGTTCTTCACCATATTGATAAATTACATTGGCAAGTGCTTCTTCTTCAATATCTACAAGCCATTGTGCTGCAGTTGGACCTTGTGAATTATCCATACGCATATCAAGAGGACCATCTTTCATAAAACTGAAACCACGTTCCGCCTGATCTAGCTGTGGTGATGACACACCTAAGTCAGCCATAACACCATCAACTTGACCAATATTTCTCTCGTCAAGTTCTTGTTTTAAATCTGCAAAACTGGCATGAATAATTTTAAAACGTGGGTCTTCTTGTTCTAATTCTGCTGCAACAGCTAAAGCTTGAGGATCTTTGTCAAACGCATAAACTCGTGCATTTTCATCTAATTTTGATAGAAGTAAACGAGTATGCCCACCTCGTCCAAAGGTACCATCAATATAAATACCTGTATTGCGTTCAGCGAGCAAAGCATCAATAGTTTCGTGAAGTAATACAGAAATATGCGACATAGTTATTCAAATGAAAAAGCTAAAAATATAACCTCACATTATTACCTTGTTTTAACAAAGCTCCAAACGACTTTTTGTACTTAATTATTACTTTCAATTGAGAAAACCGTTTCAACGCTAATTTAAACAAATAATTTAGACAAAATCATCTATAACGCTCCTACATTCCAATCATTTTCTAAATACGATAGTATTTACTCATCATAAAAATAGTGAATAAAAAATAAGACTATGCTCAAAATTGCAGTCGTCACTCCCTATGATAAAGAGTCACTTGAACAACTTAAAAAGTGCCATGAAAGTGTTTTAACTCAAGGCTCTAACGTAACTCATTTTTTTATATCTGATGGAGTTCCCAATACCATTCTAGACACTTGGAACTGTGTTCATATTAAATTACCTACATCCCTAAATGATTATGGTGATACACCTCGTGGCATTGGGGCTGCAATTGCTTCTGCACAGCTTTACGATGGTATTTGTTTTTTAGATGCGGATAATTGGTACGAGCCTGAGCATATTCCTAATATCCGCCAAGTTTATAATGAACACAAAGCACCTGTAATCTCAACAGCGCGTAATTTGTATTTAAAAGAAAATGGAACATTTTTAGGTTTATGCCCCGAGTGTGACGGCGTTAAATTTGTCGATACAAGCTGTTATTTTTTCCATCGAGATGCTTTTGATGTGTGCCGTCATTGGCTATTCAAAACAGAAGGTATGGGTATGTTAGATGATCGAATTATTTGGGCTGAAGTATTAAAACAAGATCTCAAACGTGCACACATTCATATTCCTACCGTCAATTACCTAACCGATTTTGCTATACATTATGAGTACTTCGGACTTACCCCTCCAGCTTACTCACGTGTTCTAAATTTAGAAACAATGAAAAGTGAATCTTATGAAGAGTTTATAAAAAAATACCAGCTTTAAAGCTGGTATTTTTCTGTTCATAAATTAGCGTTTTGAGTTGTAAATTTGATCAAAAATCGCACCATTTGCAAAGTGAGTTTTTTGAGCATTTGCCCAACCACCAAATACTTCATTAATCGTAAATGTTTTTAATGCAGGAAATTGCGCTTTATATTTAGCTAAAACTTCTGCATTACGTGGGCGGTAGTAATGCTTAGCTGCCATTTCTTGACCAATTGGAGAATACAAATAGTTAATGTAACCCTTTGCTAACCATTGGTTTCCATCTTTCTCAACTGTTTTATTTACAATTGCTACCGATGGCTCAGTTAAAATTGAAATAGATGGATAAATAATATCAAACTTATTTTTACCCAAGGTCTTTTGTGTAATAAGTGCTTCATTTTCCCAAGTTAAAAGTACATCTCCAATACCGCGCTCCGCAAATGTCGTCATAGATGCGCGAGCTGCAGAATCCATTACTTTTACATTATGGTATAACTTTCCTACAAACTCTTTAGCCTGAGCTTCGTTACCACCTGGTTGTTTCAGTGCATATCCCCAAGCAGATAGATAAACCCAACGAGGTAAACCACCTGTTTTAGGGTTTGGCGTAATAATTTCAACACCTGGTTTTGTTAAATCATTCCAATCTTTAATCCCTTTTGGATTACCTTTTCGAACCATAAATACAATTGTAGATGTATATGGTGCAGAATTATACGGAAACTCTTTTTGCCAATTTGCCTTAATTTGTCCAGACTTAACAATTTCATCAATATCATTGGCAAGTGCTAAAGTTACAACATCGGCCTTTAAACCATCCACTACAGCACGTGCTTGCTTACCCGAGCCACCATGAGATTGCTTAAAGTCTACAGTTTGACCTGTTCTAGACTTCCAATATGCACCATATGACTGATTAAATTCAGTATAAAATTCACGTGTTGCATCATACGAAACATTTAAAAATTCACGATCTGCAGCTTGAGTCGTTGCAGTTGAAGCTACACCCATCACAATAAGTGCAGCACTAAATAATGCCTTAAATTGAGTTTTCATAAGACCAAAAAGTATTTATCTATAATGGTACTAACTATATGAAGTAAATCCATAAACCGCAATTCAGATAATTTTTATTTATTCATAACAAAAACTCATAAAAACCACTTAAACAACTGTTTTCAATTAAAATAATTTGAAAAAATAGTCTATATTCCATTTTATATGTTTTTATGCAATCCTTATGCAGAAAAATGAATAATAAAAATTATCCATCTTCTCATGCATACCGTTATACATTAAATGATTTGTATATTAGCTCTTACTTTTCAGTATAAATTTGGTCAAAAATAGCTCCATTCACAAAATGAGTTTTTTGTGCTTTCGCCCATCCTCCGAACACATTTTCAATGGTAAATGTTTGTACTTTCGGAAATTTATTTGCATATTTTGCTGCAACTTGTGCATTACGTGGACGGAAATTATTTTTTGCCGCCAACTCCTGTCCTTTAGGAGAATATAAATAATTCAAATATCCTTGGGCTAAATTTCGATTACCGTCTTTATCTACGTTTTTATCTACAATTGCCACAGAAGGCTCTGCCAAAATCGAAATAGACGGATAAACAATCTGATATTTATCTTTATCTGGACCTTGTGTTGCAAGTAATGCTTCATTTTCCCAAGAAAGTAAAACATCCCCAATACCTCGTTCAGCAAACGTTGTTAATGAACCACGCGCTCCCGAATCCAATACTTTTACATTTCGATAAAGCTTTGTAACTAGCTCTTTTGCCTTTGCATCATTACCACCTGGTTGTTTTAGTGCATAACCCCATGCAGACAAATAAATCCAGCGAGGTGCACCACCTGTTTTCGGGTTGGGTGTGATAATTTCTACGCCTGGTTTAGTTAAATCATTCCAATCTTTAATGCCTTTTGGATTGCCCTTTCGCACTAAGAAAACAATTGTAGATGTATAAGGTGCTGAATTATTTGGAAATTGCTTTTGCCAATCTTTTTTAATTAACCCTGCATTTACAATTTCTTCAATATCGTTAGCTAATGCCAAAGTAACAACATCGGCTTGTAAGCCATCAATCACAGCTCTTGCTTGCTTTCCAGAGCCACCATGTGATTGTTTAAAGTTCACAGTTTGATTGGTTTTTTTCTTCCAATATTCCCCAAACTCTTTATTGTATTCTTGATAAAATTCACGTGTTGGATCATAGGAAACATTCAAGAAATCTTTGGCGGTCGCATTATGTGCAATCAAACTACTTAATACTGTTAAAACACTCGATACTATTATTTTTTTCATTTTTAACTCTTTTTAAATTAAATAACCAATAGCATCATAAAAATATAAAAAGATTTTAACAATCAAATGCTTATAGAATATTATTTATTACTATTTCATTTTCAAGATATCGAATAAACGCATATAAAATTCACTTTTTATGATTTTAAATTCATCACTTCTCATGCAATATGTGAAATCTCCATGTTCTCCACATAGTCATTTGGTAAAACTAGCATCCGTTTTTGTATGATCACTGACTTAAATCAGTAAACTTCAGATGAAATATATCTTTTTTGTAACATTTGTGACACAGATCTACATTTATTATACAAGATATGGTTAAATAAACACCTGAAATACAAAAAAACACGATTTTGTTAACAATTTATTAAAATTGTTCGAACCAAAATAGGGGATATTTGGAAATGATCCGAACTTTATTTAAAGCATTTTGCTTAACTATAGGATTAATTGCATTTTCACAAGCAAGTTTTGCTGCTGCAATAAAATCAACTACTGACTCAAAAACTACAACGTCAATTGTAGCTAAAGTTTCACCTATTGAAAAAGCATTACAACAACAAAAGAATGAACGTAAATTTAGCTCTGAAAATAGTTTAAAAGTGCTTACATCTATTAATGTACCACCTACGCAAAGTTTCTTTGCATCTCAAAATGAGCGTTTTTCTCGCTTTATTCAGTCTATTTTTTCACAAGATAATTCATAATATTTGTAACTTAAGATCCCTAATTATTTTACAAATTAAAGCCTAATTACTTTATGCCGAAT
The DNA here is from genome assembly GCF_059515905.1 of Acinetobacter sp. FY731. NCBI lineage: Bacteria > Pseudomonadati > Pseudomonadota > Gammaproteobacteria > Moraxellales > Moraxellaceae > Acinetobacter > Acinetobacter sp. FY731. The sequence goes on from NZ_JCAKNB010000002.1 coordinate 206,247, forward strand.
TAAACATAAAAGTAGTTAGGCTTTTTCGTTATAATAGTTTCAATTTGCATTCTAAATAATATCTAGTTATGACAGTTCGTACTCGTATTGCTCCTTCTCCTACTGGCTTCCCTCATGTAGGTACTGCTTATATTGCTTTGTTTAACCTATGTTTTGCAAAACAACATGGTGGTGAATTTATTCTTCGTATTGAAGATACCGACCAACTTCGCTCAACGCCTGAATCTGAAAAAATGATTTTAGACTCACTTCGTTGGTTAGGCTTAAACTGGTCTGAAGGACCAGATGTTGGCGGTCCACATGCACCATACCGCCAATCTGAACGTATGGGTATTTATAAACAGTATGCTTTAGAGCTTGTAGACAAAGGGCATGCTTTCTACTGTTTCGCAACAAGCGATGAACTTGATCAAATGCGTGCTGAACAGCAAGCTCGTGGGGAATCTCCTCGTTACGATGGTCGTGGTTTAAATCTTTCAAAAGAAGAAGTCGAGCAGCGTTTAGCGACTGGCGAACCCCATGTTATTCGTATGAAAATCCCAACTGAAGGTATTTGTAAGTTTAACGATATGCTCCGTGGCGAAGTGGAAATTCCATGGGCACAAGTGGACATGCAAATTCTTCTAAAAACAGATGGCTTACCAACATACCATTTAGCAAACGTAGTAGATGACCATTTAATGGAAATCACACACGTAATTCGTGGTGAAGAATGGATTCCTTCTGCACCTAAACACCAATTACTTTATCAATATTTTGGTTGGGATATGCCTGTGCTTTGCCACATGCCACTTCTACGCAACCCAGATAAATCAAAACTATCTAAGCGTAAAAACCCAACATCAATTAATTACTATAAAGATATTGGTGTGCTTCCTGAAGCCTTATTAAACTATTTAGGTCGTATGGGTTGGTCTATGCCTGATGAAAGTGAAAAATTCACTTTGGCAGAAATGATTGAACATTTTGACATTCAACGTGTTTCATTGGGCGGTCCAATTTTTGATGTTGAAAAATTAAATTGGTTAAATGGTCAGTGGATTAAAGGCTTAACTCCTAGTCAATTACTTGACACTTTGTTAGCGTGGAAATCTGATCGTCAAACACTAGAAGATATTGCTGCTGCGATTCAACCGCGTATCAACCTTTTATCTGAAGCTGTGAATTGGGCTGGTTTCTTCTTCAACCAATTCCCAACTTTGTCAAAAGAACAATTTGAAAGCAAGAAGTTGTCTGAAGAGCAAGTTCGCCAAAGCTTACAATTTGCAATTTGGCGTTTAGAAAGCTTATTCACTTGGAATAACGACACTGTAAGTCAAACACTTATGGATTTAGCAAACCAAATGGAAATTAAGCTTCGTGATTTCATGCCTGCATTCTTCATTGCTATTGCAGGTTCAACTTCTTCAACACCAGTAATGCAGTCTATGGTTACTCTTGGTCCAGACTTAACCTTCGCTCGTTTACGTCATGCACTTGAAATTGTAGGTGGACCGAGCAAAAAAGAAGTAAAAATATGGGAAAAACTTAATGAAAGCTTAAAATTGCCGAAAAATGACGCAGTTGATGAAGCATAAGTGATTTTTTAGTTGACGCATGGGTGTTATATCCATAATATAGCGCCCATACAGAGATGCAGTGTTTAACACCAATCCTGTTGCCTCACTTGTCCCTATCGTCTAGAGGCCTAGGACATCGCCCTTTCACGGCGGTAACCGGGGTTCGAATCCCCGTAGGGACGCCATATTCAAGATTACTTTTGAAGTGGTCTTAATAAAAAACCCAAGCATTATGACTTGGGTTTTTTATTGCCTAAAATTTAATGTAATGTCTTTTTTTGCTTTCTACATTATTCTGATTAAAATAAGCTATAAATTAAAATTTGGAGTTGTAATGCAATATCGCTGCCCGAAATGCCAAAGTGCAAAACTATTACCTATTACTCAACCTGGTCAAGCTGTTGCACGTCCTGTTGTACCTAAAAGCTTAATTTTTCTGATTCCAGCCATTTTAATTTTATTACTTTTAGTTTCAATTAGCATTGCAATGTGGGCATTCGGTAATGGTGCAGGTGAAACATTACAACTTGCCACTATTGCTGTGTTCTTTGCATGCGTTATTGCAGGTTTCTTGTTCTATCGTGATTTACCTGATTTTAAAATTTCAATGCAAGCCTTCATGCAATCGCAAAAAAAATGGAAATGCCGTGACTGCAACCATGAATGGGAAAGCTAAAATCATTAACTCACATCAACATTAATGTTGATGTGAGTGTTGTTGTACATCTTCTTCACCATGATGTTGATGCTTATGACTTTCATGTGAATGCGTAATACATTCATCATCTTCTATTTGCAAAGTCATTTCAGTAATACCATGCTCATGTGTCAACATTCCTAAGGCTTCTTTATACAGCACGTTTCGGTCTGCCTTAGGTGCAAATAAATGCACAGTTAAATGCACATTCTTTGAGGTAATTGCCCAAACTTTCAATTGATGAATGCTTTCAACATCTTTTAAGCTCAACAAATCATTTCGCAATTCTTCAATATCAATTTCTTCTGGCACACCTTCTAATAAAATATTGATACTTTGCTTAAGTAAAATCCAAGTTCTAGGGAGCACCCAAAAACCTATAAGCACAGCAACTAACGTATCTACCCACATCCATCCTGTGAAATAAATAACAGCAGCACCAATAATGACTCCCACAGAACCTAAAGCATCACTTAGAACTTCAAGGTAGGCTCCTTTTATATTCAAACTTTCTTTTGAGCTTGAAAACAGAATCTTCATGGAAATCAAGTTAATGATTAAGCCAATTATAGCGACTATCATCATTCCAGTACTTTGAATTTCTGGAGGCTGACTAAAGCGCTGATAAGCTTCATATAAAATATACATTGCCACTACAAACAGCATAGAAGCATTAAAAAGTGCTGCTAAAATTTCAAAACGCTGATAGCCAAATGTTCTTTTACTGTCCGCAGGCAATTTACCAATTTTAATAGCAACTAATGCAATCGCAAGCGCAGCAGCATCGGTAAACATATGTGCCGCATCGGATAACAGTGCCAAACTTTGTGTAATAAAGCCCGCAATTACTTCAACCACTAAAAAGATTGAAGTCAAAATTAAGGCAAATGTCAGTTTTTTAGCATTGCCCTCTGTCACTACCGCATGACTATGGTCATGTCCATGATGTCCACTCATAGCAGACTCCTTATTTTAGGAAGGTGACTCAAAGCCACCTTCTATTTTGTAATTCAGCTTAGCATTATTTGAAATAAAGAATAATTTTCTCTTTCAAAACACCTAAAAAACCAATACTTTTCGTTTCATTCATCCAGCGATAAATCACAGGCAATAACACTAATGTCAAAATAGTGGATGATAAAATTCCGCCAATGACCACTGTTGCTAAAGGTCTTTGAACCTCCGCCCCTGTTCCTGTTGCAATTGCCATAGGGACAAAACCAAGTGATGCGACACAAGCAGTCATCAATACTGGACGTAACCGTAAAATTGCGCCTTGCCATGTCGCTAAATGTATATCTAGACGTTCTCGAAGCTCTTTAATAAAAGTCAGCATGACTAAGCCATTCAAGACCGCAACACCAGATAGTGCAATAAACCCAACACCAGCAGACATTGATAGAGGTATATCTCGCAACCATAGCGCGATCAATCCGCCTGAAAGTGCAAAAGGAACACCACTAAATACAAGTAAACTTTCTTTGAAATTATGAAAAACAGCCATGAGCAATATAAAAATAGTGATCAGCGCAAGAGGCACTACTATTTGCATTCGACTTTTAGCCGAAGCAAGATTTTCAAATTGACCGCCATAATCTAACCAATACCCTACTGGTAATGGTTGCTGTGCCAAAGTCGTTTGCAATTCATTTACAAATGAACCTAAATCTCGACCAGATACATTGGCAGTAATAACAACTCGGCGTTTTCCATTTTCACGGCTCACTTGATTCACACCCAAAATGTTTTCAACTTTCGCCACATCTTGTAGCTGTATAAGCCCACCATTCGGAAGTTGAACTGGCAAGGATGCCAATTGTAAAGCCGTTCTTTGCTTGTCATTTAACCTGATAACAAAATCAAAGCGCCTATCTCCTTGTAATATCTGCCCGACATTCTGCCCACCAACACCAGTTGCGACCAAATCTTGAATTTCTTTTACAGACAATCCATATTGAGCTGCTAACGCTTTATCCACTTCTACATTGAGCAATGGTAGACCATCTGTTTGTTCAACTTTAACGGCTGTTGCACCAGAAATTTTTTGAATCTGTTTCGATATTTTTTCAGCTTCTTGATTCAGTACATCCATATCATCGCCAAAGATTTTCACCCCAACATCACTACGTATTCCCGAAATTAATTCATTGAAACGCAATTCAATTGGCTGTGAAAATTCACTATTGTTACCTGGCAAAGTTTCTAGAAATGCTTCCATTCGACCACGTAAATCTTCAATAGACTCTTTTGAGTTTGGCCATGCATCTTTCGATTTTAATAAAATGACACCATCTGAAATATTAGGTGGCATTACATCTGTTGCCACTTCGGCTGTCCCTGTCCGTGCAAAAATACCTTTAATTTCGGGGAAGTTCTTCAGCAGTAATTTCTCAGTATTTTCCTGCATACGAAGTGATTGTTCTAAGCTTGTGCTGGGTGAACGCATTTGTTGAATTGCAAAATCGCCCTCGCTGAGTGTTGGAGCAAACTCACTTCCCACCTGCGTTGAAATAACACCTGTAATTACTAAAATACACATCGCAAGGGTGATGACCGCATATTTAAATTGATAAGCTAAATTTAAAATATATTCATATTTTTTCTTTAACCACAGCATCCAACGCGACTCTGTTTCTTTCACCTCACCCGTAACAAACATTGCCACAGCTGCAGGCACAAAACTGACAGATAAGATCATTGCACCAACTAAAGCTAATACCACCGTAAACGCCATAGGATGAAATAATTTAGCTTCCACACCCGATAAGGCAAAGATCGGGAAATACACCACCAAAATGATCAGTTGTCCAAAAATCAGCGGTCTTCTTGCTTGTTGAGCTGCAAGAAATACTTCTCGATAACGCTCACTTCGGGTCAGCAATCTACCCTTTAAATGTTGTGCTTCTGCTAAACGTCGTATGCAGTTTTCTACAATGACCACGGCACCATCAACAATAATTCCAAAGTCCAAAGCACCCAAACTCATTAAGTTTGCACTAATATTTTTTTCCGCCATTCCTGTTAATGTGAATAACATTGATAATGGAATGACACAGGCAACAATTAAAGCTGCACGAAAATTACCTAAAAATAAAAATAGAATCACAATCACTAAGATTGCACCTTCTACTAAATTTTTTTGTACGGTTTGAATTGCACGTTCGACCAATGTTGTTCGGTCATAGACTGTGGTGATAGTGACACCTTTGGGCAATGACTTCTGAATTTCTTGAACTTTTGAATCGACAGCCTTAGCAACAGTACGACTGTTCTCTCCCATCATCATCATGGCAATACCAAGTACGGTCTCTTCGCCATTGTAAGTAGCCGCACCTGTTCTTAAATCATGACCTATTGAAACTTGAGCAAGATCAGCCACTCGAATAGGATAGCCCTGCTTGGTACTGACTGTAATATTTTCAATATCTGCAACATTGTTTAATGTCCCAGGTACACGAACGGTAAGTTGCTGTCCATTTTCCTCCAAATAACCTGCACCACGGTTTTCATTGCTTTCTTGCAAAGCCTTTTGCAAATCTGACAGAGGAATTTGCATTTGTTGCAAACGGTATAAATCGGGCTCGACCACATAAGTTTTGTTATAACCCCCTATGCTATTGATCTCAGCTATACCTTTCACTTTTTGTAATTGTGGACGCACAATCCAATCTTGTATTTCCCTTAGATCTTTTGGTTCATAAGCAGTTCCATCTGGCTTTTTTGCATTTTTTTCTGCCTGAATCACCCATTGATAAATTTCTCCCAATCCTGTTGATACGGGTGACATCAACGGAGAAATATCATTTGGTAATTCTGTACGTGCTTCTTGCAAGCGCTGATTAATTTGCTGTCTTGCCCAATAAATATCGGTACCATCTTTAAAGACAATAGTCACTTGAGAAAGACCATAACGTGATATAGAGCGTGTTTGCTCTAAATCTGGAATACCCGCCATTGCTGTTTCAATGGGATATGTAATGCGTTGTTCCACTTCAAGCGCTGTAAAACCATTGGCTTGACTATTTATTTGTACTTGTACATTGGTAATATCAGGCACAGCATCAATCGGTAGCTTTTGGTAACTATAAATACCAACCGCAATCCACGCTGCGACAAAAAGCATAATCCAAATTGCATTCTGTATTGAGAAATGAATGATGCGATCAAAGATGCCTTCTGCTTTTTCAAATTCATCTTCATTCACCCGATTGCTCTGACTTTGCTTAATGTCCATGGCTTGCCTCCCCTTTTTCCATTTCGGATTTCAATAGGAAACTTCCACGTCTCACATAAGATTGTCCTTGTTTAATACCCTCTGTAATTTCAATCCATTGACCATCCGCAGATGTTTGCCCAGTCGTGACAGCTAAAGGTTTAAAGTTAACTTTACTTGCTTGTGAACTTGGTGCAAAAATGACATTTTTACCTTCTATTTGCTGAATTGCTTCTTTTGCAACACGTACTACAGCTTTAGGCTGATTCTGTTGAAGTTCAACATTCACCATTAAGTTTGGACGTAATTCTTCAGCTTGCTCTAAGACTTTTGCTCGCACTTGCAAACGCCCTGTTTGAGCATCAGCAATTGAATTTAAATTCATAATTTGTGCTTTATAGAGCTTATTTGTTTGCAGTGATTTAAATTGAATTGTTTGATTTGGCTGAATTTTAGCAATATCAATATTGGGTACAATGAACTCTAGCCACAGCTGATCCAACTGATCAATTACAAATAACTGACTTGCTAATTGAACATTTTCACCAACCACCAAATCTTTTTCACTAATAACCCCTGCTATAGGTGCTGTTAATACATAACGACCATTTGCCCCCGAACTTGCACCAAATGCCGATAATCTTGCGCGAGAGGCTTGAACTTGAATTTGGGCTTGTCGATAAGCATTAGATGCTCGTTGATAGTCTTGTTTTGCAGATATTCCTTGCGACCACAAATCTTTTTCACGCGCAAAATCTTCTTGAGCAAGTTGTAAGTTTGTCCGATCAATTTGCAACTGCGCTTGTAAATCGACAAGTTCAGGCACCAATAATGTTGCCAGTGCCTGTCCTTTTTTAACTTGCTGACCCAGCTCGACATGTACAGACTGCACTTGACCACTAAAACTTGGTGAAACATGTGCTTGTCGGTCTGTATTTGCCGTAAGCTTTGCAGGATAACTTGCTAGCTGATCAATTATGCCTGTATCCACTTTTGCAATTTGAACCCCTTGTTCCACCATCTGTTGTGAACTAAGTGAAATTACATCTTCCTCCTCATGATCTTCTTCACCTTCGTGTTCTTCAGTCATAGATTCTGCTTGATGATCATCATCTTTCTGATTTGGCTTTTTAAAAATAATAAATGTTAAAACAAACACTGCCGTTATAAATAAAATAACGATGATGACTAGTTGTTGAGAAATTTTTCCGAATTGTTTTTGCATTATGTTCATCTTAATTTCCCATTCCAATTACAGGTAATGCTTGTGTTTCTTGAATTAAATTTTGATTAATTTGTGAAAGAGCATCACTTGTAGTGACAACACTTGGATCTATACCCAAACTTAAACTTTCAATCTCAATGGCTTTTTGCCAAGCGCTCTTCAACAGTTGTGCACTTTGAATACGTACATCATGAAGTTGAGCTGTGGCTTGCTGAACATCCATCACAGTGAATTTTCCAGCTTGAAAACCTGCCAATGTCTTTTTTTGTATCGCCAATGCAAGTGGAATTTGCTGTTGAGAAACCAAATTAAATTGCTCTTTTAAGCCATCTAATTCACCCAACAAGGCATATAGTTCACGCTTATTCTGTGTTTGAGAAAATTGCTTTTGTTTCTCTATTAGATTTTCTTTTGCTTGTGCAATTTGAATACCGTATTGATTACGGTTAAAAATTGCCAAAGGAATAGTGACACCAAGCGTCAGCTGATCATCACTTTCATTTTGCGGAGTTTTTGTTTTTTTAACGCTCAAATTCACATCAGGATTTGGACGTGCTTCAGCTCTTAAGCTTTCCACCTGCGCTTTTGCTTCTAAAATTTGAAAATTTTGAGATTTTTCAATTAAGTTTTCCAATAAATTTGCAGTTACTTTCTCTAAAACTTTTGGTGGCCAAAATGAAGTAATATCGCGCCCAACAGCATTACGACTTTCACCCGCCCCCCATAAATGAGCCAATTGTTTTCTCGCTGTTTGCAAGCGCAAACCTGCTTGTTGAACCAACTTCATATTTTCAATATGCGTTAACTTCACACGATCTACATCAACCTGAGCAATACTTCCCGCACGAAATCTTCTCTCAGCGATATTTAAACTTTCTTCACTAACTTTTAATTGCTCCATCAATAACGAAGCTTCCACCTCTGAAAGCATGACTTGAGACCATGAATACTTCACAATTAATTGAAGCTGCTCATCATAAATTTTTTGTTTTAATCCCAATTGATCACGACTCAAGCGAGCCATTTTTTGTTGTGCCTTTTTTTGCCCAAAAATGTCTAAAGGTTGAGAAACACCAATAGTGAACTCCTTGTCTTGATTATTTGAAAAGCCCGCTTGCTCAATATTCAAACTTGGATTTGTCCACAATTTACTATTGTGAATATTAGCTTCAGCAATTTTTTGCTGTGTTTTCCAAATACCCTGACTGTCCTGATATTCACGTACACGTTGCAGAATTTGTTCAAGCGTCACTGGTGAACTTTCAGTATTTGTAGATGCCTTTACAACCACTGGCAATGCACCCACACCCACTAAAGCAATAGCAAATACACAAGCTCTAGTTTGAATAAAAATACGTTTATGCAATGTTGAAAATTGATTCAACTGTTTTTTAGACATAGTAATGCCCCACTAAGTAAATGAACGAAGTGGTGGGCTAAATTTCGGCTACCCCACCAATAGCGGGGTCAAAATAGGAGGCTGTTTAAGAGTGTTTAAATGAGGAGATTTATACGTGTTTTCCCATTTGGAGTATTGATCTCCAATACTCCAAATAGAAATATCTAAATGAATTTCAGCATCATGTTCACTTAAAAAAACATGCGCTAAAGACGGCAAATGATCACGATGATCATCATGATCAATTTGCTCTAAATATTGAATAAATTTCAGAGTCGACTGTTGCTTTACTTTTTCTACTTGTAGACTTTTTTCATCTAAATGATGCCCAAAATGATTAATTACTTCAGCATTCGGTTCACTTTGATGAAGACAAAAAGCGGCTGCCACGTTCCAAACACTTTGAAACATGAACAAACTTAACAAGACGGTAATCAATAACCCTGAACGTTTCACGCAACCAATCAGTCAATCAAAATTATGCAGGGAATATAACAAGTGAGCTGCACGTAATAAAATTACATTTACTTGATAACGAGCCCCAATTGGTAATTTTATGTAATAAAAAAACCAGCCCGAAGGCTGGTTTTTTATTTCAAAACTGGAAATTAGTTACCAATTTTGCGGTATTTTTGACGCTTAGTCACTAAGTCATCACCATCACGTTTTTGACGGTATGCTTCAAATTCAGCATAGTTACCTGTGAAGAACTCAGGTGTTTCACCTTCAAATGACAAGATGTGCGTTGCAATACGGTCTAGGAACCAACGGTCATGCGAGATCACCATTACAGTACCTGGGAATACAAGAATCGCATCTTCAAGTGCACGTAAAGTTTCAATGTCCAAGTCGTTTGACGGTTCATCGAGTAAAATTACATTTGCACCCATTTGTAGGATTTTCGCAAGTTGTAAACGGTTACGCTCACCACCTGACAATTGACCTACACGTTTTTGCTGATCTTGACCTTTAAAGTTAAAGCGACCGATATATGCACGAGATGCAATTTCGTAATCACCAATTTTTAAGATGTCTAAACCGCCAGAAACTTCTTCCCAAACCGTTTTGTTGTCATCTAAGGTGTCACGAATCTGACCTACGTAAGCCACTTTAACTGACTCACCAAGAACTACAGAGCCTGTATCTGGTTGTTGCTCGCCAGTCATCATACGGAATAGTGTCGTTTTACCCGCACCGTTCTCACCCACGATACCCACGATTGCACATGGTGGTACTGTGAATGTTAAATCTTTATAAAGCGTACGATCACCAAACGATTTGCTGATGCCTTCAATTTCTACAACCTTGTTACCTAAACGTGGACCAGGTGGAATGTAGATTTCTGAAGTTTCGTTACGTTGTTGGAACTCACGAGAGTTAAGTTCTTCAAAACGCTCCATACGCGCTTTGTTTTTCTTTTGCTGACCTTTCGCATTTGAACGAACCCATTCAAGTTCTTTTTTCAATGCTTTAGCAAAAGACTCTTCTTGCTTGTTCTCTTGTTCTAAGCGAGCATTTTTCTGCTCTAACCAAGAAGAGTAGTTACCTTGGTATGGAATACCCATGCCACGGTCAAGCTCAAGAATCCACTCTGCTACGTTATCTAAGAAATAACGGTCATGCGTAATCGCAACGATTGTGCCAGCAAAGTCTTTCAAGAAACGCTCTAACCAAGCAACAGATGAAGCATCTAAATGGTTTGTCGGTTCATCAAGAAGCAACATGTCTGGTTTAGACAATAACAAACGGCAAAGCGCAACACGACGGCGTTCACCACCTGAAAGCAACTTAACATCTGCATCCCAAGCTGGAAGGTTCAATGCTGCAGCAGCCTGATCCATTTGGTTTGAAAGATTATGTGCATCCCAAGCATGAATAATTGCTTCTAGCTTCTCTTGCTCTTTTGCAAGCGCATCGAAGTCAGCATCTTCAGCTGCATATTCAGCAAAAACTTCGTCTAGACGAGCTAAAGCATCAAGCGGTTCGCGTAAACCATCTTCAACGTTACCACGAACGTCTTTCGTTTCATCCAAAGGTGGTTCTTGCTCTAGATAACCGATTTTAATACCTGGTTGTGCACGAGCTTCACCAGAGAAATCTTTATCTACGCCAGCCATAATACGAAGCAAGGTAGATTTACCTGCACCGTTTAAACCAAGAACACCAATTTTAGCGCCTGGGAAAAATGATAAAGAGATGTCTTTTAAGATTTCGCGTTTAGGCGGAACCATTTTCGACACACGGTTCATCGTGTAAATATATTGGGCCACGTAGGACTCCTCAATAGAAAAACCAAACTGGAGATATCAACAGCCTATCCCCCTACTCAAATGAGCAGAAAAAATAATCGACCATTATACGATGAAAGTCCCGAAAAAATAAGGCATCTAGATTAACTTCATCACTTTGTTGTAAAAAACTTTTCGATTACAAATTAATCATCGTTTTAAAGACTCTGTTTAATACATTTTCTCTAAAAAATATTTCAACGCCATGAAGGTGAAATATAAAATTCGAATGAATAGATGCTTGTATAAATTCAATATTTTTAAAAACTGTAATTCTGGTATAAATAATAAGAAATTTTCACCTTCAAGATATTGGTTTTACCGAAACTTCATGCTAAGAATAATAAATAAACAATTAATATAAAAAGATTAAAGGGAATGTAAATTTAAAAGTTTGCATAATGGAATGAATATAAAAACAAGCATTTTTGATATTCATTCCATTATGCATTGCTTTAAACTGCCATTATTAATGAGTAACTGAAACCTTGAAGTCATCAACATTTCAGCTAATTTTTATTAGGGATATAGAGTCGTGAAAACTAGATTAGAAAAAACCTTTAAACAAAAAGTAAATGGAAAAACTGTACTTATTACAGGTGCATCCAGTGGTATTGGTTTAACTGTTGCTCATAAACTTGCAGATGCTGGTGCACGCGTACTTCTTGTTGCTCGTACTGAAGAAACACTCAATGAAGTAAAGCGTGATATCGAGGCAAAAGGTGGTCAAGCCTTAGTTTTCCCATGTGACTTAAATAATTTAGACTCTATTGATGAAGTTTCGAACCAAATTTTAAGTTCTGTCGATCATATTGATATTCTTATTAATAATGCAGGACGTTCTATTCGTCGTGCCGTTCATGAATCGGTAGACCGTTTCCACGACTTCGAACGCACCATGCAATTAAATTATTTTGGTGCTATTCGTTTAGTTATGAATATTTTACCGCAAATGATGATCCGCCGAGATGGTCATATTATTAACATTAGCTCGATTGGTGTTCTAGCGAATGCCACACGCTTCTCTGCTTATGTTGCTTCAAAAGCTGCATTAGATGCTTTTAGTCGCTGTTTATCTGCTGAAGTTCATTCGCACAATATTGCCATTACTTCTGTGTATATGCCTCTTGTACGCACCCCCATGATTGCCCCCACTAAAATCTATAAATATGTTCCAACGCTATCTCCTGAAGAAGCAGCAAATTTAATTGCAACAGCAATCGTAAAGCGCCCTAAAAAAGTTGCAACTCACTTAGGTCGTTTAGCCTCTATCACTTACTCCATTGCACCAGATATTAATAATAAATTAATGTCTATTGGTTATAACTTATTTCCAAGCTCAAGTGCATCTGTCGGACAACCACAAAAATTGAATTGGGTTCAAAAGGCCTATGCACGCTTATTCCCAGGTGAACATTGGTAGAATCTGTAAACCCTCAATTGAATGATTAAATTGAGGGTTTTTTGCTTTTTTTATAAAAATTAATAATACTTTAAGAATAATCATTAAAAATTTAAAAATAAAAACTAAGGAGATACCTCATGAGTAGATCAAGCGTATTTAAAATCTTTTGTTTTTTAACAGCATTACTATTATTCACAAATATTGTTTCCGATTTTGGCCTAACAGAAACACCTTATTTTAGAATAATAATGCAATTTGGTTTGATGGTCTTTCTTGTAGATCTTGGACTGCATACAAACATGCAAAGTGAAAAGGAAAATACCAATCCAAATACAACAACCTTAAACTATCAATTTTTAGCATCCAAATTGGGTTTAAGCACAACGTTTATTGGGTTTTTAATTCAAACATTTACTATTTAATTCGGTACTATTTTCACTTTACAAAGCCCTTTGAAAAGTTATATTTCACTATTAATTTTTTTATAGTGAACTCTTTTCATGCTATAAACATCATGCTTTTTCATTTTGTTTATTGAGTTTATGCGAATACTTGGTTTTGTTTTACAGTTTGCTTGTTTAGCTTTTGCACTTTATTTGAGCTATAAAGTAGGCGTCTCTTTATATGAAAATGACTACGTGCTTATGGAGCTTGTAGCGGATATTGGTACTATTTTAATTTGTATCGATTTGGGAACTTTCTTATTCTCTAACAATAGTAAAGGTGGATTAAGCCTTGAACAGTATGCAAAACAAATAGATGAACCACCATCAAAACTCATTAGCGTAACGCGAAAATTAGGTCATTTGGGCATTATGCTCATTATTTGTAGCTGGATTGTTCCGCTTATATAAAAATTGATTTAAGAAATAAAAAACCTCCCATTTGGGAGGTTTTTCTTTAGCAGTTAAAGATTATTTAGAACCTTTAATCCCTGCTTGTAATAACAATGCACCTAAACCACCAATTTTTTGCTCTTGAGGTTTTTGGTTTTGTGGTTTCTTCGCTTGAGGGCGATCACCTTGAGGACGCGCATTTTGCGGACGTTTAGCTTGAGGCTTACGTTCAGTACGCTGTTCATTGTTTTCACGGCGTGGCTGACGTGGTGCTTTAGCTGGCGCTTCAGAACCTTCAGGACGCATAGACAAGTTCACACGGTTACGCTCAACATCTACGTTTAAAACACGTACTTGAACAATTTGACCTGGTTTAACCACTTTATGCGGATCAGATACAAATTCATTCGCAAGTTCAGAAATATGAACCAAACCATCTTGATGAACACCAACATCAACAAATGCACCAAAGTTCGTTACATTGGTAATCACACCTTCCAATTGTAAACCTTCAGTCAATTGCTTCACTTCTGTGATGTCTTCACGGAATTTAGCAGTACGGAATTCTGGACGTGGATCGCGACCTGGTTTTTCAAGCTCTGCTAAAACATCCTTAATTGTTGGAAGACCAAAATTATCATCAACCAATGCTTCAGCATCTACTTGACGAATAATTTCAGAATTACCAATAATGTCTTTTACAGTCGTTGCTTTTGCATCAACAATTTTACTTACTAATGCATAAGATTCAGGGTGAACAGCAGAAGCATCAAGTGGCTCTGAACCATCTTGAATACGTAAGAAACCTGCAGCTTGTTCAAACGTACGCTCGCCTAAACGTGGTACATTTTTCAAAGCTTGGCGATTGTCAAAACGACCATTTTCTTTACGGAAGTCTACAATTTGCTGAGCAATTGATTTATTCAAACCTGCGATATAACCCAAAATTGCTGAAGATGCAGTGTTTACATCTACACCAACCGAGTTCACACAGTCTTCCACTACAGCTTCAAGTGTTTTCGCTAAACCAGCTTGATTTACGTCATGTTGATATTGACCTACACCAATCGATTTAGGATCAATTTTCACAAGTTCAGCAAGCGGATCTTGTAAACGACGTGCAATTGAAACTGCACCACGAATTGAAACATCAAGATCAGGCAATTCAGCAGATGCTAATTCAGATGCCGAATAAACCGATGCACCTGCTTCAGATACAGAAACACGTGTTAATTTCAAATCTGTATTTGCAGTCATCATTTCTGCGACAACAGCTTCAGTTTCACGGCTTGCAGTACCATTACCAATCGCAATAAGTTCTACATTGAACTCACGGCAAAGACGCTCAAGTTCAGCAATTGAACCTGCTTTATCTTCTTTTGGTGCAAATGGATAAATGGTGCTGTGTGCAAGTACGTCACCCGATGCATTTACAACCGCAAGTTTCACACCTGTACGAATACCAGGGTCAACACCTAAAGTTGTGCGTGCGCCTGCAGGAGCAGAAAGTAATAAATGGCGTAAGTTTTCAGCAAATACATTCATCGCTTCTGCTTCAGCAGTCAAACGCTTTTCAGTCAGTAATGAATGCTCAATGCTTGGACGAACTTTACCCAACCAGAATAATTTTGCTGTTTGCTTTAAGAAATCTTGACGGCTTTGCGGCTGTGCAGTTTCTAAATCGTATTCAGTTTCAATACGTGCAAGTGGAGCAGTATCTTCACCATCTACTTTTAAGCCAAGTACGTTTTCTTGACGACCACGTAACATTGCAAGTAAACGATGCGAAGGTACTTTATTTAGATTTTCAGAGAAATCGAAGTAATCACGGAATTTCTTACCAACTTCTTTTTTCTCTTCACTCGCAACTAAGCTTTTTAAAACTGCTGTTTTTGCAAATGTTGTTTTTAATTCTGTTGTTAAAGCAATATTTTGCGCCCAATCATCAATTAAGATATGTTGGATTGCATCTAATTGGCTTTCTAAATCTGCATAATCTTCATGGCTAAAACCAGCCAAAGCTTCTGTAGGATCTACTGCTTCTTTAAAGATCTTGTCGCTAATTGGCCCCAAGCCAGCTTCTTTTGCTTTAAATGATTTGCTCGTACGTTTTGGACGGTACGGTGCATAAATTTCTTCTAATGCATTTTTTGTTTCAGCAGCATTCACTCGAGCAAGCAAATCATCAGACAATTTATTTTGTTCTGTTAATGATTCAATTACTTTTTCACGACGCTCAAATAGGTCGCGTAAATAAGATAAACGAGTATCAAGCTGACGTAATTGTGTATCGTCTAAACCTTGCGTTACTTCTTTACGGTAACGAGCAATAAATGGAACACTTGCTCCATCATCAATTAACTTGATAGCAGCTTCAATTTGATTAGGACGTACGGCAATTTCATTTGCCAACTGCTGAACTAAGTCAGTCATCGTGTTTAATTCCACAAAGGATAAGGACTAAAAGTTAGTGATTATAAAGACCAAGACCATAAAATCCACAATTGTTTTTCAAATTACCAAAGAAAAAAACTATAAAAGCTTAGTTTTCAATATTTTTTTCTGTGCAATCAGCAGTTTCTTGTTGTTGGCTAGAATCTATTGTTTTAGTCTAACAACATAAAATGCTTTCTAGCAAAGATCTTCCGACCTCTTCTCTAGCAAGACTTAAAACTACAATTACCTGTATCTCATAAAATAAAACGATACGCCCTTATCTTTAAATTGAAACATGACAATTTTATGATTTGTACACAAAAGATAATCTGAATTACTTGTAGATGTTGTTTTTTAGTTTAAAAACACCCTTTAAATTGTAATTTTGAGCAAATTGATACATAGTCTTAACAAGAGTTTAGGCATTATACTGAGATTAACGAATATTTATAATTTACAACATTTAGGGAGTGCATCATGAGTTTAGTTGTACCTGCTGAAAATACAGATGTCGTACATAACGAAACTGATCGTGTCGAACGCATTTTAGTGGTCGATGATGATGTGCGTCTTCGCACATTACTCCAACGCTTTTTAGAAGATAAAGGCTTTGTCGTAAAAACTGCACACGATGCAGCGCAAATGGATCGCTTACTACAACGTGAGCTTTTCTCTCTTATCGTCTTAGACTTTATGCTTCCCGTAGAAGATGGTTTAAGTATTTGCCGACGTTTACGCCAATCGAATATTGATACACCTGTCATTATGCTAACTGCTCGTGGTAGCGATGCAGACCGTATTGCTGGCTTAGAAGCTGGT
The DNA here is from genome assembly GCF_059515905.1 of Acinetobacter sp. FY731. Lineage (NCBI taxonomy): Bacteria > Pseudomonadati > Pseudomonadota > Gammaproteobacteria > Moraxellales > Moraxellaceae > Acinetobacter > Acinetobacter sp. FY731. The sequence goes on from NZ_JCAKNB010000002.1 coordinate 223,124, forward strand.
GCAGATGACTATCTTCCAAAACCATTCAATCCAAATGAATTACTTGCGCGTATTCGTGCCGTATTACGTCGCCAAGTTCGTGAAGTACCTGGTGCACCTAGTCAGCAAATGGAAGTCGTCAGCTTTGGTCCTTGGTCTTTAGATCTTTCTACACGTACTTTAACCCGTGAATCTCAAGTTGTAACTTTAACAACGGGTGAATTCGCTGTTCTTAAAGCGCTTGTTCAGCATCCACGTGAACCACTTACACGTGACAAGTTAATGAATCTTGCACGTGGTCGTGAATGGGGTGCAATGGAACGCTCTATCGATGTTCAAGTTTCACGCTTGCGCCGTTTAATTGAAGAAAATCCTGCCCGTGCTCGTTACATTCAAACAGTTTGGGGTGTGGGTTATGTCTTTGTTCCAGATGGTGCTGAATAAAAATTTATCTTTATGTAAGAGCTAAAAATAGCTCTTACATAATTTTAAAAAGCCATTCCAAACTTTTAACATTTTGTTCAATCTATTGTGCTAGAGAACATATAAAAGTTCAGTGAATGGCTTTTTTTGATTTACTCAAAATAAATGGTACAAATTTTTCGAAGATACCAACATCGTTTGTCTTATAAATCTCGAACAATCATCTGCCATTAAAAATAGATCTAAAGGAATCAGGTGTGAAACTCGAACCCGTTGACCCACAAAATTTCACAGAATATGTCGCTTATTCAGAAAAAAAGCGCACGCCTTGGGAACGCTTTTTAGATAAGATAAAACCACGTTCTGCTGCAATGCGAACAGCCGTACTGGTTGTATTTGTTGTTTTTTTTAGCTTATTTATGTCTTTGTGGTTCTTTTGGCGCACACTATATCTACCTGAAATACAACAACATGCCCGCTATTTAGCCATTGAACTCGAATTACTTCGCGACAACAATATTACAATTTCATATCAAGGCAAAGAGCTTACACCCCATCAGTGGCTCAATGAACGAGCAGGTCTAGAATACGTTACAGATCCTAAAGATTTTCCAAATGTAAAAGATAAAGTTGTTGCAGAGTTTTTTACCAATAAAGTAGAAGAAAGCTTAGCGAAAGAACTCAATATCGAGTCAGCGACGGTTTATTTCCAATTTAAACCCAGCCCTCAAATTTGGATCCAAACTCCAGAAATGCAAGGCAAATGGGTTCGAGAACCCTTAAGAACGTATGCAAACTATAGTCCTGAACTTATTTTAATCTGGCTACTGGGTGTTCCATTATTTTCAGCTATCATTATTTTAACGCTTGTTCGCCAACTCAATAGACCTTTGTTACGCTTACAAAATGCGGCAAATAGTTTTACCAAAACAGGCACTGCACCTTATTTAGAAACCAATCACGGTCCTCTTGAAATTCGGCAAGTAAACCAAGCTTTCAACCAAATGATTTACTCACTTGAACAAACGGAACGTGATAGACGCATTATGTTAGCGGGTATTTCACATGATCTACGCACCCCTCTTACACGCATTCGCCTCAGTGCAGAAATGATGCCCGATGAAGACTTTCTTAAAGAGGGCTTTATTTATGATGTAGAAGACATGGATGCAATTCTCAATCAATTTATTTCATATATGCGCGATGGTTCAGATGAAGAAATTCATGACACCGATTTAAATACTGTTTTACAAGAGTTGATTATTCAATTTAAACCACTGGATATTCGTTATAAACCAACAGAATTACCTATTCTACAAGCACGTACCCTTTCCCTAAAACGACTGATTGGTAACTTAATCAATAACTCAAAACGCTATGGTGCTGAACCCATTGAGCTTTCAGCAACTATTGAAGATGAAAATATTTTAATTACTGTTGCAGACAATGGAGATGGTATTCCAGAGGGTCAAATTGAAGAACTTATGCAACCCTTTGTTCGAGGCAATGAAGCACGAACCATTCAAGGAAGCGGTTTAGGTCTTTCTATTGTGAAACGTATTGTCGATATTCACCAAGGTGAACTTACAATTAAAAACCGAGAACAAGGTGGACTTGAAGCTATTATCTCTTTACCTATAAATCCAGTCGAAAAAATAGACGTGCCAACAATCAGTCGCTTTGAAAAATTAAAGCAAAGTATTACAGAACATTTCTAAATCGTGGTGGATAGTTGATCAAACAGTTTTGATTAACTATCCAACAACTATAAATTTCACGTTTATTTTCAACAATATAAAAGCCATAATTTATATTTATACCCTCATTTTTTCAAAAAATTAGACCTTAGCCTAACAGGTATGCAAAATGGCTTTTTTGATCGGTACAATCCGACTCAGTTTTAAGATTTTTAATGAGAGTAATCCATGTCTTTAGATCGTATTCGTTTAGCTAGCCTTCATGATAAGGTTATGAGCGCTGAACAAGCAGCTAAGTTTATCCAAGACGGTATGACCGTTGGTATGAGTGGCTTTACTCGTGCGGGTGAAGCGAAAGCAGTTCCTTTGGCTTTGGTTGAACAAGCAAAAGCAAACCCATTAAAAATCACACTTGTTACAGGTGCGAGTCTTGGTAACGATCTAGACAAACTACTAACAGAAGCAGGTGTTCTTGCACGTCGTCTTCCATTCCAAGTAGACAACACATTACGTAAAGCGATCAACAAAGGCGAAGTAATGTTCATCGATCAGCATTTGTCTGAAACTGTTGAACAAATGCGTAATGGTCAACTTAAGAAAAATGACATTGCTGTAATTGAAGCAATTGCAATCACTGAAGATGGTGGCATTATCCCAACAACTTCTGTGGGTAACTCTGCAAGCTTCGTTCAATTTGCTGACCAAGTAATTGTTGAAATCAATACAAACTTAAGCCCAGCTTTTGAAGGTTTACACGACATTTACATTCCTGAAATGCGTCCAAACCGTCAACCAATTCCATTAACTAAAGTTGATGAGCGTATTGGTACTCCTGCAATTCAAGTTGATCCATCTAAAATTGTAGGTATCGTATTTAACAGCGAATTACATGATTCTCCGTCTACGGTTACTGAACCAGATGATGAGACTCAAAGCATTGCGGATCACTTAATTGCATTCTTTGAACGTGAAGTTGCTGCAGATCGTCTACCGTCCAACTTAGGTCCATTACAAGCAGGTATTGGTTCTATTGCAAATGCGGTATTAACAGGTCTTAAAGAATCAAACTTCGAAGACTTAGTGATGTACTCTGAAGTACTTCAAGACTGTACTTTCGAACTTATCGATGCAGGTAAAATGAAGTTCGCTTCTGGTTCTTCAATCACTTTATCTGAAAAATTCGGTGAAAAAGTATTTAACAACATCGAATCATACAAAGATAAGTTAGTACTTCGTCCTCAAGAAATTTCTAACCACCCTGAACTTGTACGTCGTACAGGTATCATCGGTATCAACACTGCATTAGAGTTCGATATTTACGGTAACGTAAACTCAACTCACGTTTGCGGTACTAAAATGATGAACGGTATCGGCGGTTCAGGTGACTTCGCGCGTAATGCTCACATTGCAATCTTCGTAACGAAATCAATCGCAAAAGGCGGTGCTATTTCTTCTGTTGTTCCATTTGCTTCTCACATCGACCATGCTTGCCATGACGTTGACGTATTAGTAACTGAACAAGGTCTTGCAGATTTACGTGGTTTAGCACCTCGTGAACGTGCTCGCGCAATCATCGATAACTGTGTACACCCAATGTACCAAGGTGCATTGAACGATTACTTCGCTCGTGCATGTGCTAAAGGTGGTCAAACTCCTCACATCTTACGTGAAGCTTTGTCTTGGCATTCTAACTTCGAAGAGCAAGGTAAAATGCTTGTAGAAGCTGAAGAACTTGCTGAAGCATAAGATTTAGCATTATTAAAAAAACGCCCTTATTAGGGCGTTTTTTTATGTTCAAAATTAACCACCAAAACTGTTTACTATTCATACAACTTTAACTAATCTCAAAGCATCTTATAAAATTTCTTTTAAAGACTTATGTTTATTATTCGGCAATTTTTAGAAACAGACCTAGAAGATGTTATTTCACTTTGGGAACTTTGTGATTTAACACGTCCTTGGAATAGCCCAGAAATTGATATCTTTAGAAAATTAGCTCAAAAGGATAATTTATTTTTAATCGCAGTCAAAGATAACGAACTCATTGCTACAATTATGGGTGACTACGATGGTCACAGAGGCTGGTTAAACTATTTAGCAGTTCATCCACACATTCAGCGTAATGGCATCGCCACAGCGCTTATACAGCAACTTGAAAAGCGTTTAATTGCACTTGGCTGCCCAAAGTTGCAATTGTTGGTTCGTAAAGACAATATCGACAATCAAAACTTCTATGAACAATTAGGATATGAAGAAGTTGAGGTTGTATGCTTTGGCAAACGACTTATTTCTGATACATCAACCCAAGACTAACGCCCTATGCGTAATAAGATTGGAAATTGAACTTTATAAACAACATCATTTTGATTGAATAAGTATTTTAATTCTGCCAAAGGATCATCTATATTTTGCTTTTGATAATGCCTTATTGCAGACCATGTTCTAAAATAATCTAACAATTGAATAGCAGACCACTCATATTCCATGTGTAATTTTGGCATCTCAATTTCTTGAAAAGGAAATGGAATTGTTAAATAAGATTCATCTACATAATGCCGTTCAACATCCCAATATCCTTTTAAAGTTTCAAAATATAAATGCTGAATTGCATTTTGAAGTTTCTCATTTTTCGCCTGAATTAAGCCGTATCCAACTACAGCAAAAACACCATTTGGTTTCAGTACTCGTTTTACTTCCTTATAAAAGTCATCAAAATTAAACCAATGGATAGCTTGCGCTACTGTAATTAAATCAAAACATGCTGATGGAAAATCATTTTCTTCCGCAGGTTGCGCTAAATACTGCACATTGCTTAATACAGGTGCTTGATCTAATTGTTGCTGACTTAAATCCGTTGCAATTACTTTTGAAAAATATGAACTTAATATTTGTGTAAATTGCCCTGAACCTGCCCCACAATCCCAAGCAAGCTCTGTATATTCAACATATTTTAAAATTTCATTAGCGATACTTTGCGGATAACAAGGACGTGCTTTTTGATAAAGCTGACTATGGTTCGAAAATAAATCTTTCATTTTTAATTCGAATATTCGCATGATTGGAATTTTTAATTTAGCGAATTCACCTAGCAAAACAATGCTTAGACACAAATTTTAAGCAATAAAAAACCCCAAACATTGTTTGAGGTTTTTTGAATATGGTGGCGAGACCCAGGATCGAACTGGGGACACACGGATTTTCAATCCGTTGCTCTACCTACTGAGCTATCACGCCGATGCGGTGTATTAAGCCGTATCTCGACATAATAGTCAATATAAATCCTAACTTTTTTATTTAAATGCTTTTTTTTTGCACAAAAAAAATCTCCAACTATTGTTAGAGATTTTTTTAAACGCTTTCACGTTTGAATATGGTGGCGAGACCCAGGATCGAACTGGGGACACACGGATTTTCAATCCGTTGCTCTACCTACTGAGCTATCACGCCGATGACGCGTATTAAACCGTTTCAGCGTTAACACGTCAAGTTACTTTCTTTGATATTCAATCAAATGTTCACTTTTAAATCACATTTAGTAATTTAATTTGAATATTGCTTGATTTACAAACAATTGCTTAATGCTTACGTATCAATTTAAAGCTTATTCAAACTTTCTAAACAACGATGAATTGCACCACAACCTGGAATAAATGTTGTCACACCTTTTTCTTCTTCCATTCTGCACACCTCACTCACTAAGCGCTCAGCAATACCACGCCCACGGTTAGCAGGGTGAATAACAATATTTTCAATCGTTCGCGCGTCATCTCTTCCTGTACACCATACAGCACCAATGATTTTTGTATTAAATTCTGCAATGTAAAGTAAGGTATACTGATCTAAGTTTTGTTCAAGTTGTTCTGTGGCATCTTTCCCATCTGCAAACTCTGGGCTGGTGTCATACAGTCGCTCAAGCTGAGTACGGACTTCGTCATTTTCAATAGAAGTTTTGGCATGTACGTTAATAGGCATTGATTAACCCTCCTGAGCAATCTAATATGCAGTGTTTAGTCACCGCTAAAAATATTTTATATCAATCATTTCGACGTTTTTGAGGAACGTGTTTATGACGCAACGTATCAGTGAAGTGGTAAGAAATACCAACGAAACTAAAATTCGTGTTCGTGTAAATCTTGATGGTACGGGTCAAGGCACCCTCAATACAGGTGTTCCCTTTTTAGATCATATGATCGATCAAATCAAGCGACATGGCTTATTTGATATCGATATTCATTGTGATGGCGACCTTGAAATTGATGACCACCACACTGTAGAAGACTGTGGTATCACACTTGGTCAAGCTTTTGCACAAGCATTAGGCGATAAAAAAGGCCTTAAACGCTACGGTCATTTTTATGCACCACTTGATGAATCATTAAGTCGCGTAGTTGTCGATTTATCAGGCCGTCCGGGTTTATGGATGGATGTTCCATTCACTCGTGCTCGTATTGGTACTTTTGACGTAGATTTATTCTCTGAATTTTTCATTGGATTTGTGAACCACTCTTTAATGACTGTTCACATTGACAATTTAAAAGGCAAAAATAGTCATCACCAAATCGAAAGCGTATTTAAAGCATTTGCTCGCGCACTTCGTATGGCATGTGAAGTAGATCCACGTGCTGAAAATACTGTTGCTTCAACTAAAGGTACTTTGTAATGACCCGTATTGCCCTTCTCGACTATGGCATGGGAAATCTTCACTCGGCAGCTAAAGCACTAGAACATGTTGGTGCAACTGTTGATGTGACAAATGATCCAAAGTTAATTGCACAAGCAGACAAAATTGTATTTCCAGGTGTGGGCGCAATGCGTGACTGCATGCAAGGGATGCATGAAGCAGGTATTGATGACGTTGTACGTAATGCCGTATTCAATAAGCCTGTACTTGCGATTTGCGTAGGCATGCAAGCATTAATGCAACATTCTGAAGAAAATGGCGGTGCAGATGCACTGGGTATTTTTGAAGGTAGTGTAAAACGCTTCCCCGATGTTGATGGTTTAAAAGTACCTCACATGGGTTGGAACCAAGTTCATCAAGCTGACCCAAGCCACCCAATGTGGAAAGACATTGAGCAAGATGCGCGTTTTTACTTTGTGCATAGCTTTTATGTTGAACCACAAGATAAATCTATTGTTGCAGCAACATGCGATTATGGTCTTGAGTTCTGTACAGCAATTCATAAAGAGAACTTATTCGCGACTCAATTCCACCCTGAAAAAAGTCATACAGCAGGCTTACAACTGTTGAAAAACTTTGTGGAATGGAAAATCTAATTTTTCAATCGAATTCAAAAAAGCTCAACTTTGGTTGGGCTTTATTTTTGCTTAAACACTCAAAACCTATTAATCTCAAAAACTATTGATTTAAGTTTGAAATTATATGGAAGCGCAACAACCTGCTTTATTACCCAAAGAGGAAATCTCAAAACTTCCTTTATTTAAAAATTTATCTTCAAATCAAATTGTTGTACTACAAACACTCGATCAATGTTTAGCATTACAAGAAGAACTCTACAGCATTGCATTATTCGGCTTCGATTCAGAATCGCAACCTACATTTACCAAAGGTGAAACACAAACAGGCCCTCACCTTATTCAATTAGCCACATTAGAAAAAGCCTATTTATTCCAAATAAACAATGAAATTCTTCAATTTTTAGCACCTATTTTTAGCAATCGAGACCAAGTTAAAGTTGGTTTTGGACTAAAAAATGATGCTCATCTTTTCAGAAAAAAAGGCATAGAACTAAACAGCGTTATTGAACTCTCTAAATGCTTTTCTACTTTTGGTTATAAAAACCAAGTTGGGCTTAAAAATGCGATTGCGATATTATTTAACCTGCATTTTCCTAAATCTAAAAAAATAAGCACATCAAACTGGGCAAAGAAAGAATTGAGCCCACCACAAATTTCTTATGCAACAGCAGATGCTTACGGTGCAGTTTTAGTTTTTGAAGAGCTATTACGCTTAGGTTTATTGCCAAAAGACATTCCCAACACCAGTTTAAAGCTCCGAATACGCCCGATTAAAATAAAACCATCATCAGATGCTTAGAGAATTGCCAATACTTTGTTAAGATTGTCGCCATTAAATTCATCAAGATTTGGCTTGGAGCGAAAGCATGCTAATCATTCCTGCAATTGACCTGAAAGATGGCAAATGTGTCCGTTTAAAACAAGGTCGTATGGAAGACGATACTGTATTTTCTGATAACCCAGTAGCAACTGCACAACATTGGGTAAACGAAGGCGCACGTCGTCTCCATCTAGTTGACTTGAATGGTGCTTTCGCAGGTACGCCTATTCATAAACCTGTTGTTGAAGCAATTTGTAAAGCTCAACCAGAGCTTCCAATTCAAATTGGCGGTGGTATTCGTTCTTTAGAAACAATTGAGCATTATCTAGAAGCTGGTGTTTCTTTTGTCATCATTGGGACAAAAGCAGTACAAGATCCTGAATTTGTAGAAGAAGCATGTAAGAAATTTGCGGGTCATATCATTGTTGGTATTGATGCAATGAACGGCATGGTTGCAACAGATGGCTGGGCAAATGTTACTGATGTAAAAGCAACTGATCTTGCTAAGCGTTTTGCAGATGCAGGCGTTTCTAGCATTGTTTATACAGACATTGCACGTGATGGCATGATGCAAGGTGTTAACGTAGAACAAACCGTTAATCTTGCGACTTATTCAGGTTTACCTGTAATTGCTTCTGGCGGTGTAACGAACCTAGATGACGTTCGTAACTTAAAAGGTCAACCTGGCATTTTAGGTGCAATTACAGGTCGTGCTATTTATGAAAACACGCTTAACTTGCGTGAAGCACAGCTTCTACTTGACCAATCGTTATAAGTTTTAAAATGTGAAAGAGGTCTTCGGACCTCTTTTTTATTTGATTTTTAATTTCCCATTTTAGATGATCTCATGTCTTCCAATACCACGGCTTGGATGAAAGCCAAAGCCCCTCAACTCTCACTCATTTTTATTACCATCATTTGGGGTGGCAGTTTTATTACTGTTCAATATGCCCTGAATTTTAGTAACCCTATTATGTTTGTGGCGCTACGTTTTGCTGCCGCTGCAATTGCTGTTAGCCTACTTTCTTTAAAATATCTGAAAAATTTTAATAGCAAAGAAATATTTGCGGGCGCTGTAATTGGTGCTGTAATCGCTATAGGTTATGGTACTCAAACCATTGGTTTACAAACCATTAGTAGCAGCGAATCTGCTTTCTTAACCGCACTTTATGTTCCCCTAGTTCCAATTTTTATGTGGCTCATTTTTAAAAATAAACCACATATTATGACTTGGCTTGGAGTGATCTTTGCCTTTATTGGATTAGTTTTCTTAACAGGAAATGGTTTCGGACAAGTTCAGCTGCATTTTGGACAAATCATTACGATTTTAGGCTCAATTGCGATTGCTCTCGAAATTATTTTTATTGGCTATTTTGCTGGAAAAGTAAATGTAAGACGAGTAACTGTTTTACAGCTTATTTTTGCCTCTCTATTTTGTTTCATAATGAGTCCGCTATTGGGTGAGCAAGGCTTACCACAATTTAACTGGATTCTTATCACTATTTTATTTGGCTTAGGCTGTGCAAGTGCATGTATTCAACTTGTGATGAATTGGGCGCAACAATCTGTAGAATCTTCACAAGCTGCAATTATTTATGCAGGTGAACCTGTTTGGGCTGCACTTATTGGGCGTATTGCAGGTGAACGCTTACCGTTACTTGCCCTTGTTGGCGGTGCCTGTGTTGTTCTAGGTGTAATATTAAGTGAATGGCGACCAAAATTTTTAAATCAGAAAAATCAAAAAAAAGAGCTATAAATTAGCTCTTTTTTTGATTATTTAAAAATTAATCTTGATACATTCGCTTATTATCATTCACACGTATTAAACCAAGAATTGCACGATACACAATCCAAACCCATGAAAGAGCAATCATTGCGACACAAAAAGCAGAAGCACCAAATGCAATACCAACAAAGGCATTTGGATTTTCACCTGTGAAGAATAAAAATAGGAATGGAACAAAAGCAACGACATTCCAAATTAAATACCACCAAAAAGTGCGAATTTGCCACGTGAAATGACTTTCAAAAATTGAACCTTTAACGGCATCGCGCTTAATATAATTAATAATTAATGCAATAATTGCCAAAACACCTGCTGAAAAAATTGCAACAATATAAAGAACATATAAAACAATCGTAAGTGTACGATTTGAATCTTGATCTATTGAATAAGTCATTTTATGTCCTCTAAGAGTTATATTTTATTAAACAGAAAAACTATTTAATGGTGAAACCAACCAAACAATCAAAAGAATATTAAAAACTATAGTACAAAAATAAATCTTTCTAAATGGTTGTTTTTGTGTTTTATGACGCAGTTTTTCTTGCGCAAGCCATGCCGCAGGCCATCCACCTAAAAACGAGAGAAGATGTAATGAGTTTTCAGGAACACGCTGTTTATTAAGCTGGGCAGCTTCTTTATCTTGTGAATAAAACCAATAAGTCGCTGCATTAATTAAGCTTATAAATAACAAGAAAATTCCATCTAATAGACCAATTAGCATTAACAATACCAAAAATAAAATATACGCAATGCACAACATTTGCATTGGCTGTATTTTCTTGTTCATTTTGACAATATTTGCTGAAGATGAAGTTTTTTTAGATTTAACAGCTTGAGCCGCTTTTAAATACACAACGTTTTGTGCTTTATAACGCCCTTTTTCATCTAAAATTACTTGATAATCTAATGCACAACCCACGATTGGACGTGGGCCTTGGCGAGCAAAATCTTTAATATGTAAAAATACACGACCTTTATTTGAATCATTCGGTTGAATAAATCCATAACCTTTATCATCAAACCACTCAACCAGTCGCCCTTGATCACGCATTTTCACATTTCCTTTTAAGCAGTAACAAACTTTAATCTTTCGATCAGCATATTACGCATTTCTAAAGGATTTTTTTGCAAAATATCATCACCAGTACGACCTTCCGCTGCATTTTTTTGCGCAACTTGTAAACGCATCATCCAGAAACGACCTGCTGCCATCGCTAAGTAAATTTCTAAACATGCACGTTCATCAGCAGTTAAAGGGCGCACGGTTTCATAAGCAGTTAAGAATGCAATTGCACGATCTTCATTTAAATGTACATCTGGATATTCTGTACAGAAGTCATTTAAAGTAATTGCGATATCAAATAAAAATTCATCTTTATTTAATTCGTAAAAGTCGAGAATACCTTTTAACTCATCACCCTCAAATAACGTGTTATCACGGAATAAATCCGAGTGAATGAAACCTTTAGGACGATCAGGATAAGTTGCTGAAAGTACATCATAAAGACCTAAAAGTTCATTCAATAATGTTTTGTCTGCAACATTTAATGTAGGTTTTAATTCTTGAGAGACCTTGCGCCAATAAGCATGATCACGATATTCCGCACGTTCCAATGGAAAGTTTTTTAAAGCAACATGCATTTTTGCTTGAGCAACTGCAATTTGTTTCGCTTGCTCTAATGAAGTTGGCATGGGATGTTCTCCCATCATACGTGGTGCAATTTGTGCAGGTTTATCTTTTAATGTATGAATTGCTTTACCTGAATGACTTAATGGCACAGGTACTGTCAAACCAGCTTTGCCTAAATGTTCAAGCACAGGTACAAGCTCACCTGCTCCACGTTCATCCATTTCTTCAAATATGGTTAATACATACTGTTGACCACTTTCAACAACTACAAAATAGTTGGTATTTTGAATTCCTCCCTGAATTGGAATCAGGTCTATTACCTTTAATCCATAAGGCGTAGCAAAATCCTGAACTTCCGATAAAGTCAAAGTGGTATAAACCGACATAGAAAACCTGCGAAAAAACTTACATATTTTTGATAGAATACATTGTCCATCTACCAAGGTGTAGCACCAACCGTAGGTCAGTTTCGTAATATGCTGTAATTATTGGAAAAAATTATGCTTGCTAAACGTATTATTCCTTGCCTAGACGTAGATAATGGCCGTGTAGTCAAAGGTGTTCAATTTTTAGATATTCGTGATGCAGGCGATCCAGTTGAAGTGGCACGTCGTTATAACGAACAAGGTGCAGATGAAATCACCTTTTTAGATATTACCGCAACCTCAAATGGTCGCGATACCACTTACCGTACCGTAGAGCGTATGGCTGAGTCTGTATTTGTACCTTTAACCGTTGGTGGTGGTGTACGTAAAGTTGAAGATATTCGTTTATTGTTAAATGCTGGTGCAGATAAAGTCAGCATTAACTCAGCTGCTGTGTTCACTCCAGAGTTTGTACAAGAGGCTTCTCAACGTTTTGGTGCACAATGTATTGTTGTCGCTATTGATGCGAAAAAAACCGCTGAAAACAAATGGGAAATTTTCACTCACGGCGGTCGTAAACCAACAGGTATCGATGCGATTGATTGGGCTGTTAAAATGGCAGACTTTGGTGCAGGTGAGCTCCTTATTACATCAATGGATGCCGATGGGACTAAAGCAGGTTATGACATCGAATTGATGCGTCAAATTAACAATCACGTAACGATTCCTACAATTGCTTCTGGTGGTGTAGGTAATTTACAGCACTTAGCTGATGGTATTTTAAAAGGTGGTGCAGATGCTGTTCTTGCTGCTTCTATTTTCCACTTTGGTCAGCACACTATTCCTGAAGCAAAAAAATATCTTGCCGATCAAGGTATTGAAATGCGTCTTTAAAAGTCGATTATCTTTATAAAAAAAGCCCACTGAATCGTGGGCTTTTTTATGTTCCATGTGGAACATATTCACATACTTATAAAAATGGATTTTCAATTTCATCACTATCTTTATCTTGAATATGTTCTGGTAAATCACTTTCATTTTGTAATTGCTGTACTAACTGATTTAAAACTGCTTGTAATGCAAGTGCTGCTTGCAAGCCCGCCTGATCTTTTGTAATTTGCAAATTACCATAAATATTGACACGATCTACATCATTTTCAATTGTAAGATCATGAATTGAATGTGATTCTGTTCCATTTTGAAAAGCTTTAAACATATTTATCTCACGTTATTTTTTGTTGTGTGAATATGATGTTCATTATTCCATTTAAAATAGTATGCGCTCAAACCTATCTTATCAACTGTAAAATATATTGTAATAGTGCTTCTACAAGCTGTTTTACAATTGCATCTTGCGTGTTTGGATCTATATTGGGTTGAGTTGAACCTTTTTGATCTGTATTTTCTGCGCTTAAACCATCAGACTTAAACTGCTTTTGAACTGCAAGCAATTGATCACTTGGAACATCTTCTGCACACTGACTTTCTGCATCCCAATGTGAGTATGCAATTTCTTGATTCGCTTTTACTAAATTTGCCTTTAACGGTAATTTATATGTATTTCGCTTTTGTTCTTCAGTCAATTGAGGAAAAATATTCATTCCTAATTGTTCTTCTAAATAGCAAATACTAACAACTTTCACCATAAGCGAATTATCGTTTGGTGCGTAATATGCGCCTATTGCACCTGTTTTAGGAATATAAACAGCCTTAAAAACTGCAGTTGGAACAATAACCTTATTTGCCCCAATGGTTTTTAATTTTTTCCCTGTGAATGTTGGCCCTGTTACCACATACACATCATGCTTTTGCTTCGTTACAATAGCACGCGTTGCTTCTTCTAGTTCACGCCAAACTTTTTGATTATTTTTAGGTGCTTGAGGCACCATATTCGCAAGCGAAAAACTATCCGACTGTGCTGCTTTTGTAGACATATCTGCATTAGGTGCCATATGCCCACGGTCATAACCTGAACCCCGATAATCAGCCAATGTCGCACGATATGCCAATGGAACTTTTAGTTCTTCATGAAAACTATCTTCACGCGGAATTTTTTGACTTAAACGTTGTGGTGTTAAGGCCTCAGCCACCCAAAGTGGAGTGCGTGAAATGCCTGAATACATCACATTAAAGCCATTAAAACACAGAGCATATGTATTTTTACTTAATGACTCTTTCGCTAAAAATGGTGGAGCTTCTTTATAAAACTGAACAGCACATTCAGAACTTGAAGAAGATAGAGAAGGTAATGAAATCCATTGACTAATTTTTTCTTGTCCAAAGGCAATTGCAAAACTTCCAGAGGCAACTAAGCCCAAAACAACTTTTAAACCATTCTGTCCAAAAAGTTGAGTAAAAATATTCTTCGAACTGGTTCTCTTCTTCGCCATTAGATCTGCAAGTACTATACATATACATAAATTTTTGAGCAGATTAACAAGCACCACAGAGCTTGTATATGCTGCAAAATCCGATCGTCCAACAAATAGGCAAAAAAAATATACAGACTTACTATGTTGTAACAACATGTCTTTTTTATATAAAGTTTTTAAGTAATCTATTTGAGATTTCGTGTGTTTAGTAGAACTTAATAATATAAGAAATTAAAATACAAAATAAGCAAAAAATCATGATTACTTGGAGTATTTTATGCGTTCTACTAAAATTTTAGGTTTAGGTCTTATCGCTGGCATTATCAGCATTGCAGCTTTTGCTGAACCAGCTGTTCAACCGGGTGAAACTCTAGAAAGTTTATCCCAAGCAAAAATTACAACTACTGTAAATGGTCAACCAGGTTCATTAAAAGAATTGGCTGCTAGTGGAAAAATTAAAATTTTAGGTGATGCAGCTCAAGCAACGGAAGAAATTCCTGCATCTGAAGTAGCAACATCTGATGCTGTAGCAGATGAAAGTCCTGCATCTGAAACAGCTGCACCTGAAGCACCAGCTCAATAATCGCTTGTTTGCTGTTTGATATAAAAAAACCAGAATTTACTCTGGTTTTTTTATGCGCAACATGTAAGACCTTATGGATTAAATTTCAATCTGACTTCCGAGTTCTACCACGCGATTTGTCGGAATTTGATAAAAATCACTCACAGGACTTGTATTACGCTGCAATGAAATAAAAAGTTTCTCTCTCCATGGTGCCATACCATCACCAACAGAATGAATAATACGATCTCTTGAAATAAAGAAGCTTACTTGCATTAAGTCGAAATCAAATCCAAGCTCTTGATATGCCTGTTGAAGTGCTTGTGTAATATTCGGCTGATCTTTAAAACCGTAATACATACTAATTCGGTAAAAACGCTCATCTAGCTTTTCTACTGTTATTCGATCTTCTGCCTCAACATACGGTACATCTCTGGTAATAATAGTGACCATAATATTGCGTTCATGTAAGACTTTATTGTGCTTAATATTATGTAGCATCGCATGAGGAACAATGTTTGGAGTTCCTGTAAGAAAAATTGCATCACCTGGAACAAATTTAGTTTCGCTACCCGAATTCACACTTTTAATAAATAAATCGATTGGCAAAGCATCTCGTTCCAGACGTTTTAATACAAGTGCTCGTCCATCTTTCCATGTCATTAAAATGGTAAACAATACAGCACCAATCATAATTGGTACCCATCCACCAGACACAATTTTAAGCGATGTTGAAGCGACAAAAATGAAATCTAAAATTAAAAACGGTGTTGCAAATAATATAACTTTCCAAAGAGGCCAACGCCACAAACCATAAGCCAATACGCTAATTAAAATAGTGCCACATAGCATTGTCATGGTGACTGCCACGCCATACGCATTTGCAAGGTTTGCACTATTCTTAAAGAGTAAAATTAGAATTAATACAGAAATAAATAATACCCAGTTAATAAATGGGATATAAATTTGCCCTTGCTCTACATCAGATGTATGACGCACTGTTAAACGTGGTAAATAGCGAAGTTGAATCGCTTGATTCACCATAGAAAACACACCTGTAATAACTGCTTGCGATGCAATCACTGCCGCTGCCGTTGCAAGCCCAATCATAGGGAATAAAGCCCACTGTGGAATAAGCATATAAAACGGGTTTGCAATCGCCTCAGGATTACGTAGTAATAATGCACCTTGTCCTGCATAGTTCAGCAATAAACATGGCAAAACAATAATAAACCAAGCTAAACGAATAGGTAATCTACCAAAATGCCCCATATCGGCATAAAGCGCTTCACCACCTGTCATTGTTAAAACAACAGCACCCATTGTTAAAAATGCAATATAAGGCTCATTTATGACAAAATTGAACGCCCAATGCGGACTAATCATTGTTAATATGAATGGTGTTTGGCTAATACTCCATAGCCCGAAAATACCTATAGATAAAAACCACAACAATGTAAGTGGGCCAAAAAACTTGCCCATTGTTGCCGTACCATGACGTTGAACTAAAAATAAACCTGCCAAAATACCAATAGAAAGTGGCTCTAACCAATGGTTAAACATTGGTGTTGCAATACTAATACCTTCAATGGCCGATAAAACAGAAATAGCTGGAGTAATAATACCGTCACCGAAAAAGAGAGAGGCGCCAATAAAGCCCAATGCAATCAAATAAATTTTCTTATTTTCAGCTATTCGAGTCGTTCGTAAATTCAATGCAAGTAAAGACATAATACCGCCTTCACCATTGTTATCTGCACGCATGATAATAGTGACGTATTTGAAGCTGATACTCAGCATCATGCACCAAAATATGAGAGAGAGAATACCTAACACCGTAGCATCTGTAATTGCTAAGTGCGCTGTTAAGAAACATTGACGAAATGCATAAAGTGGACTTGTACCAATATCACCAAATACAACACCCAGTGCTGCAAGAGTAATAACAGGCAATGCCGCTTTTTTCGCAGTATTTTGCATATTTTGTCTTCATTTTAGACAGTATTTTGGCGAATCATATCACCACCGTAAAAGTTTTTCTTTAAATCAATTGTTTCAGCTTGGCAGAATATTTTTTTTTCGTTATTATCCATCGCCTATATGGTGAGGTGTCCGAGTGGCTTAAGGAGCACGCCTGGAAAGTGTGTATACGTTTGCGCGTATCGAGGGTTCGAATCCCTCTCTCACCGCCAAATTATCAAAGACTTAGATATAGAATCTAGGTCTTTTTTATTTCAAAATATTAAAAATAAGAAAATGAAGTGTAAAACACACAGAACTCTAAATAGTTTAATTTCTATATATTGTGTTTTTATGAATCTATATTTCCAATCTATTCTTGCTTACTTTTTGACATTTTTTATTACAAATTGCTGTAAAAAACATTAAAGACAAGGTCGCAACTGTATGTTAAAAAAGAGTTATCACAAAAAACCTACGTATTTAAAATATTCGAAAAATACGCTCTTTGTGACCATGTAATATTACTTCTAACCTTCATATTTAAAAAAAGCGTTACTCCAAGAAACACAACATATAGAAACTGCTATTCGGGGGAGCAAACATGAATAACAGCGCAAACTATGTCAAACAAATTAAAAACGCTAAACGAGGAGGATATACCCCTACCATTGCTAAAGACGTAAATAAACACAAAATTCAAAAAGCTATACGCCTTATCGATGAATGGAGAAAACTCGCAATGGAGTTAAAACCTCAACTTCAGCTAGACACAGCATTTACATTAGAAGAATGCGCTCAAGATCTAGACCGAATATTACGTAGTAAATAATTTCAAACTAAACACCTTATTTAAAACCGATTCATAAATCGCTTATTTGTAATGAGCTAAGTGATTTATGAATCCAAATTGAAAATTTCTTTCTTAATTTCACGAAAAAACTTAAAAACAGAGCTAAGTGCTTATTTTTTGGCTTGCATTCAAGTAAACTTTCTGTAGAATGCATTCCACAACGCCGGCATAGCTCAGTTGGTAGAGCAACTGACTTGTAATCAGTAGGTCCACAGTTCGAATCCGTGTGCCGGCACCATTTCTTAGCCTCGCTTTTTAGTGAGGCTTTGATGTTTTTACAGCTTATGCTTTTCTTCTACTTATTATTTTTTAGCTGTTATTTGTACGTATTTCACCAAACCATCTTCATATAATTTCGCACATAGCTTTGCTGTCATTTCAATTTTAAAACTATCTAGGCTATTCCCTTTCACATTTAAATTTAATACATCGTTTACGTACATCGAAAAACCAGCAAACACCTGTTTAGATAGATCAATGATTTTAATGTCTTTGAATCCATAACTTTCTAGGGTCTGCTTCATTTCTGGATACACCATTACATGCTCTAAATTTACATCTGCAGCTTTAAGTAACCACTTATACTTTTGCTTTTGGAATGAATTTAAATTTTGCCATTCATCGGCTAGCATCAAATAATGAAATCCTAATTTTCCATTTGAATTTAAAACTGAATTGACTGATTTTAGAAATGAATTCAAATTGCAGTGATATGTTGCATCTATGCATACAGCAACATCAAACTTTTGTTGAAATGAAATATTCTTTAAATTTAAAAATGAATCACAATAAATATCGATAGAAGAAAGTGACTGAGCTTGAATTTTTTCTACACATTCTTGTTGAAGCTCTATAGCAGCAATCTTTTGAATTTGATAATGATTTTGCCAATGAAGAAGACTAGCCCCCTGCCCGCAAGCAAGGTCTAATAAAAAATCTTGTGATGATAGTTCTAACGCTTGTACAAGCTGATCTGCTAATGCCTGACAAGCTTTAGGATAGGAAGATGTTGCATCTTCCCAATATCCCAAATTGCTCCAAGCAAGTTCATTATCATCTCCCAATAACTTCGCATTAATTGCATATTTATGTTTTGGAAAAATCTTTGGAATTGCTTGAAGCCATTTCATTTTTTAGTAACCAAGTTGCGGTGCGACCTCAACTTTAGGTTTTAATCCTACAAACGGCAATGGCGCACCAAAGTTTTCTGCAATATTCATCGCTGAAGTTACTGCAGATTCTAAAATTGGCAATCCATCACAAGACCATGAACCGCAGAAATAAACTTTACGATCTGAAGCTTTATGGCGTTCTTGAAGTTCTTTATTTAGTGCAATAGTGTCCGAATCTACAACTGCACGAGTTAATTTCACAGAAGAAATGACTTTTTTCGGATCAATATCCACCACTGGACGCCATGTTTGGAAAATTGGTGTTTTACCTACAAGTGATGGCTCAATCGAGTTAAGCCAAACAGTAAATTGCTGACGAGTGAACTTACGATCCATCATGTAACTTAACACAGCCCAATCTTTACGTTTAGGTGGCATTGCTGATTGATCTGTATGAATAACCAAATCACCATCTTCAAATCTAAATTTCTTTAATAATGCAATATCATCTGCGAATTGTTCATTATCTAAAAATGATTCAATTTTTGTTGTTGGCGTTGCCACTACAACTTTATCGAAATAATGGTTTTCACCTGCTTCATTTTCAACAAAGACTTTGCCATCTAACTCTTTTACACAACGAATAGGTGAACCACTTTTAATTTCTATACCTTGCATAAGCTTATCTACAAATGCAGGTGTGCCACCTTGTAAACGCAATAAAGCATCACCATCGGTTAACTGACGTAAAAATATTAATAATGGTTTTGCAGGCCATTCACCAATGGTTTTTGGATCACATGTACAAATGGTATAAAGCACTGGCATAACCGCACCATGCCAAAATACTTCTTCTATATCATTATTATTAATAAATTCAGCAAGCGTAATTTCTTGGTCTTTTGATTTAAAAAACTTTGCTATTGCCGTTTTTAGTTGCAACATGCCTTTAACTAAGCGCCAGCCGTATTGTTGTAAGCCTTTCCGATTATTAATAATAGGAAAATTTCCAATACGGCTACGTGTTGTAGTCAACCATGTTTCAGTTTTATCTTCAAATAACCAACTACATGCCATATAAGTACGAACAGGATATGTAGAAATACCAAGGTGAGTGGCTAAGCTCAACGTATTTTTCCAAAGATGAGGATTCATTACACGCAATGGAGCATCAATTAAACCACCTTCAAACTCCATGCTGTGACTATCCATGCCACGCCCAGATAAGGCTTCAAATATTGTTATATTGTGCCCTGCATCTTTAAGAATTCTTGCTGTAGCGAGACCCGCCATGCCACTACCAATGACTGCAATATCCAAAATATAATCCATCTTTATTTTCAAACTTTCTAAGATTATGAACTAAAGATTTAAAAAAGCGGTTAGTAAAAACTACCAGATTATTAATTTAGTGAGCTATTCCACAGCAGACCTATCAAAATACACATAAAATTACATTGTAACTATGTGTACACAAACTCAAGAATTTATTGAGGTTTTATTAGATATTTGGAAAAAACAGATATAAATCATTTAATAAATTTAATTTTTTTCACTAAAAGTATTTACAAAGAATTACGTATTGGTTATTATCGCACCAACAAAAATGATAAATGCATCACAATAATAAAATATAATAACTACAAAAACACAATAAAAATAAGAACGAAACTACAGCGCGAATAAAAAAGCCCTTGAGTCACTCAAGGGCTTTTTTATACTCTAAGACAATTCATCAATTTTAAAAAAATTAATGTGTTACATGAATTTCTCCAAACTTACCATTATTGAAATCATCAAAAGCTTTGATAATTTCTTCTTTGGTATTCATTACAAATGGACCATATCCTTGAATAGGCTCATTTAATGGCTCACCTGTAAGGACTAAGAACTTCGCAGTTTCTGTTGCTTCGAGCTGAATATCGGTATCACTGTCTTTACTAAACATAACGATGGAACTATCTAGCACTTTTTGTGTACCGTTTAATAGCATTTCGCCTTCAAGTACAACAAACAACACAGTATGCCCCTCAGGGACATGAATCATTTCTTTAAAACCAACAGCTAATTCACCATCCCATACATTAATTGAACTAAAAGTCGATGCTGGACCTTGAAGCTTCTCAAATGCACCCGCAATCACACGAATATGACCAGCATTATCTTTAAATTGAAAAACAGGAATATTCTTAGCTTCAATTGCTTGGTAACGGGGCGCTGTCATTTTATCTTTAGCAGGTAAATTTACCCACAATTGTGCCATCTGGAACAAACCACCATTTTTAGCAAATTCAGGTGAATGAAACTCTTCATGTACCAGACCTGCCCCTGCTGTCATCCATTGCACATCGCCCATTTTGATTGTGCCACCACCGCCAGCAGAATCTTTATGCGTCACTTCACCTTGATAAGCAATAGTCACGGTTTCAAACCCACGATGAGGATGAGAACCCACACCATGTTGCTCAGTAGATGGTGCAAATGAATAAGGAGAAGCATAATCTAATAGTAAAAATGGGCTAATCGCTTGACCTAATCGATCATAAGAGAATAGTCCTTTCATGGGAAAACCATCTCCAACCCAATGCATATTTTCGTTGCGATAAACACCTATAATTTTTTTCATCTCAAGCTCCTACGCTCGGATTTAACTTACGTTTATTTTAAGTTTTAAAGAGTCTTTAAAAAACAGATGAATCAGAAAACAGCATCTCATAATTAGAACAATTTTTTATTTATTCGAAAAAAATTTGAAATATATAATTTAAAAGCCTCTTTTATCTTATTTATAAGATTATTAATCCTAAATAATGGGCTATCTAGCAAAAAATTATCCTATTAATATGAATATTCACTAGAGATTGACCAGATTTTCTGTCATCAAATTTACGTATATGAAAACCAGAGGATACTATTATGGGTAAGCCATATGTTCGCTTAGATAAAGACAATGCTGCGGTACTATTAGTAGACCATCAAACAGGTTTACTTTCTTTAGTTCGTGATATTGACCCAGATAAATTTAAAAATAATGTATTAGCACTTGCTGCAGCTGCAAAATATTTTAATCTTCCAACAATTTTAACAACTAGCTTTGAAGATGGTCCTAATGGTCCTTTAGTTCCAGAATTAAAAGAAATGTTCCCAGATGCACCCTATATTGCCCGCCCTGGACAAATTAATGCTTGGGACAATGATGACTTCGTTAAAGCTGTTAAAGCAACAGGTAAAAAACAACTGATTATTGCAGGTGTTGTTACTGAAGTTTGTGTAGCATTCCCAGCCTTATCTGCACTAGAAGAAGATTTTGATGTATTTGTCGTAACGGATGCATCAGGTACTTTCAACCACTTAACACGTGATTCTGCATGGGATCGTATGTCAAATGCTGGCGCTCAGCTTATGACTTGGTTTGGAACAGCTTGTGAGTTACATCGTGATTGGCGTAACGATGTAGACGGTTTAGGCGCTTTATTTAGCCAACACATTCCAGATTACCGTAACTTAATTAATAGCTACGTTCAAAATACAACCAAAAAATAAGTTTTGGTTTCCTATGTAAAAGCGATCTTTTGATCGCTTTTATTATTTCTTCAATTGGTATTTAAATAATATCCTTTATGATGAGGATTCAAATTTCAAAATATTGCTTTGTACGGAGCGAACATGCATTCATTTGATGATTATTACTACTTTTACCTTGTTGTAAAACATGGTGGATTTAGTGCAGCTAGTGAAGCAAGCAATATTACAAAGTCTAAATTAAGCCGTCGGATTTTAGATTTAGAAAATAAATTTGATGTCACGCTTATTCAAAGATCGACCCGACATTTTAAGGTCACGCCTTTAGGACAAGAGTTTTTTGAGGCATGTGAAAAAATTATTTCACAAACAGATGTTGCTCAAAATATTTTAATGAAACAAACGCTTGAGCCAAGTGGTTTAGTGAAGTTGAGTTGCCCATCTGTCATGATGAAATATCAAATTCGTCCACTACTAAATCAATTTTTAAAGCAATATCCAAAAGTTAAAGTCGAAATGGAGTTAACAAGCCGTCGTGTTGATATTTTGCATGATGATATCGATTTAGCCATTAGAACAAACTTCGAAAGTAATGAAGACTCTAGCATTATTGTTCGTGATGTTATTCGCACAACACATTGTTTGGTTGCAAGCCCTGAGTTATTACAAGGACATATTATTGAACATATTACGGAGCTTTATAACTACCCAAGTATTGTTTTAGGTACGCAAAAAACCAATTACCGTTGGTCTTTATATAATGAAAAACATAATGAAAAAATTGATATTCACTTAGATCCACGTATAAAAAGTAATGATTTATCGGGTGCTTATTTTTCCGCTATAGATGGTTTAGGTATTGCAGATTTACCCTTATTAACCGTAGAACAAGATATTCACAACGGTCGTTTAATTCATATTTTACCTGAATGGTGCTCAAATATTGGTACGGTGCAAATTGTTTACTCTTCTCGTAAAGGTCAACGTCTTGTTATGGAAAAGTTAATTGATCACCTTATTTACGGCGTGAGAAACTATGCAACATCCACAAAAGGCTATATTGCATAACACTCAAATTAACACAAAAAAGCCAGAACAAATGTTCTGGCTTTTTACTTATCTAATTCATTGATTAGATTTTACCAACCAAGTCAATTGACGGTGCTAAAGTTGCATCACCTTCTTTCCACTTAGCAGGACAAACTTCACCAGGGTGAGTAAATACATACTGAGCTGCTTTTAATTTACGAAGTAATTCAGATGCATCACGACCAATACCACCAGCATTAATTTCTACAATTTGAATTGTTCCATTAGGATCAATTACAAACGTACCACGATCAGCTAAACCATCTTGTTCAATAAGAACGTCAAAGTTCTTAGCAAGTGTCCAAGTCGGATCGCCTACCATTGGATATTCAATTTTTTTGATTTCTTCAGAAGAATCATGCCAAGCTTTATGCGTGAAATGTGTATCTGTAGAAACAGAATAAACCTCAACACCCATTTTTTGGAATTCAGCATAATGATCTGCTAAATCACCTAATTCTGTTGGACATACAAATGTAAAATCTGCAGGATAGAAAAATACAACAGACCACTTACCAATCATGTCTTTATCAGACACTTCAACGAATTCACCATTTTTATATGCAGTTGCTGAAAATGGCTTTACTTGCGTGTTAATTAAACTCATGAGATATCCTCTAGCTTCAATTTATATAAGTGCTTATCTTGTGAAGCTAGAATACGAAAATATATTATATTGGTAAAACAGTTCTTTTTCATATGTTTAATCGTTTTTACAAATTAAAGCGCGATTTATCAAAACTTACTCTTTCTTGGGTAACAAACTATATATACGATGCTCTTTCCCCCATTCAACCATCGTAATAATTACATTTTCTAAGTTTTTACCCGATTCTGTTAAACCATATTTAGTAACCTTTAAACCATTTTCGATGACATCAAATTTTTTAACGATGCCATTAATTTCCAATTCTTTCAGCTCCTTTGACACCATTCGTGGCGTAATTCCTGTAATTAAATGCTCAATATCTTTAAACCGTCTTTGTTTCTCAAGCAATGTACAAACTATTGCCAGTTTCCATTTGCCATTAATTACGTTTAAAGCATCTTTAAGTGCAACCACAAAACTAGCACTGCAACTTGCTTGATTAATGATATTCGTCATGTTTTTTAACTGCCTTTACTTATTTATTGTATATTATTCATACAAAAACTAATTTAACTATAACCAAGTATAGTAAGCCTCATTTTACCTTTACAGTAATACAATTCACATATATTGTTTGATGCAAGTCACACAATTAGATTATCTAATTTCTTTCAACTTAATAGAATATCTCTACATCTTGGAAGAAATATAAATATTATTTTATTCATTAGATTGTCTATTCACATATAAAAATCAGAGGATAGAACATGATATTAGTTACAGGCGCAACAGGTCAGTTAGGCTCAAGTGTCATCTCCCAATTAAGCAAAGTTACATCAAAAAATCAATTTGCTATTTTTGCTCGAGATGAAAAAAAAGCGGCACCATACATAGAACAAGGTATTGAGGTTCGTATCGGTGATTTCAATCAAATCTCATCTTTAGGTCATGCCTTTGAAGGTGTTACCAAACTTTTATTAATATCCACAATGGAGTTTAACCGCTTCGAACAACATAAAAATGTGATTGATGCTGCAAAAATGGCAGGTGTAAAACATATTATTTACACGGGTCTAGCCATTCAAAACATTGAAACATCAAATGTTCAAGATTTAATGCAAAGCCATTTTGAGACAGAAAAGTATATTCAAGCTTCAGGCTTAGACTTCACTTTTGTTCGAAATACAATGTATACAGATGCAATTCCAATGATTGTGGGTAATAAAGTCTTTGAAAGTGGTATTTATTTATCAGGTGGAGATGGCAAAGTTCCCTATGCTTTACGCAGAGAAATGGGTGAAGCAATTGCAAACTTACTTGTGCAAGACAATCACGAAAATAAAACGTACAACATTACAGGCGATGTCGCTTACTCCTATGCAGATGTAGCTCAAGCCCTCAGTGAGATTAGCCATCATAAAGTTGAATACTTCGATTTTGATGAAATTCTGTATGAACAATTATTAACAGATATCCACCTTCCTGAATTCCTTATTTATTTAACAAAAGGAACTGTTGTAGATATCAAACAACATCAATATGAAATTGATAGTTCAGACTTAAAAATCTTATTAGGTAGACCACCTTTAGATTTGAAATCTGCACTAAAAGAGCTATACCAACTTTAATCCCTAAACACTACTCGTAAAAAATAGGAATACACATGGAACTTTTGAATGCTTTAAATTGGCGCTATGCAACTAAACGTATGACTGGCGAGAAACTTGATCCTACTCTTGTAAATCAAATTGTTGAAGCTGCTCGTTTAGCTCCAACATCGGCAGGCGTACAACCCTTTCATATTTTTGTTATTTCAAACCCAGAATTAAAAGAAAAAATTTCACCTATCGCATTCAATCAGCCTCAAATTACAGAGTCATCTCATTTACTTGTTTTTACGGCTTGGGACAAAATGGATCCAGAGCGTATTCAAGCAATTTATGACTATACAAATAATGAACGTGGTTTACCTTTAGACAAAACAGCAGATGTCGTTGCGGGTTTAAATAACTTGTTCTCTACTTTCACAGAAGAACAACAGCACCATCATGCATCTAAACAAGCGCACATTGGTTTTGGTATGGCAATTGCAGCCGCTGCATAATTAAAAGTAGATGCGACACCAATGGAAGGTTTCGATAAAAACCAATTAGATGAATTATTAGATTTAAAATCGAAAGGTTTAATGTCTTGTACTTTACTGGCTTTAGGTCGTCGTCAGCCTGAAGGTGATTGGTTAAGCGTATTAAAAAAAGTACGTCGCCCTACAGAAGAATTTATTACTGAAATTAAGTAATAAATGAATAAGTAAATAAATAAAAAGAGCATCTATATTGATGCTCTTTTTATATTAAAAAATAAAGATCTAAAAATTGATACTAATACAGCATTAAGATTTTTTTGCCTTACAGACATATTTGTACACTTTCATAAGATTTGTATGAGAATCATAAATAGGTTCAAAATAGACTGTTGAAAAGGGGGTATCTGTATCTATCGCTTTACCATTCGGCTTAAAACGCTGACTCATAATGGTCGCTTTTGTCTGCTCTTTACAATTAATTTGATGTATAGCTTGAATATAGCCTTTTGGTGCAATTTGCAAAGATGGCACACCATATTTATAAATATATTTATAGCCATATTCCACAACAGATGGATATCCTGCCACACGTTTTACATGGTTTGAATTTACAAAAGTTTCACCATATTCGTCTGTACTGACTTTGACCCAATTTTCTGTTGTTGCTGCATAACATGTTGTCGTAAACATCAGAACCGATATCGCAATATATTTTTTCAATTTCATTTCCCCAAAAAATAATTATTCGTGTTTTATGCTGTATTTATAATAGATTTTTTACATTTTCACAAAATAAAAAACCCTTTGATCTATCAAAGGGTTTTTTTAATATGGCTTAATTTTAAATAAATTTAAAACAATAATATCTTAAATAATTTAACAAATTACTTAGATATATGATCTAAAATGGTAAATCATCATCTAAATCTGAAGGTGCTGTCGCCATTGGCTTAGCAGCTTGTTGTGGCTTAGGTGCTTGGAAACCTTGATTAACATTGTTTCCATAATTACCTTGAGGTGCTTGCTGTTGATTATTATAACCACCCGCTTGCTGACCACCGTAACCACCTTGGTTACCGTAGCTATTACCGCCACCTTGATTATTGTTAAAACGTGGTTGAGCAAAACCGTCTTGAGAATCGCCACTTTGTTGCTGACGATTTGCAGAATCTAACATTTGCATTTGTTCGCCACGAATTTCAGTCGTGTAACGCTCTTGACCACTTTGATCTGTCCATTGACGTGTACGTAGTGAACCTTCGATATAAACCTTCGAACCTTTACGTAAATATTGCTGTGCAATTTCACCTAAACGGTTATGTAATACAATACGGTGCCATTCAGTTTGTTCTTTACGCTCACCAGAGCTTTTATCTGTCCAAGACTCGCTTGTAGCGATAGAAAACTGAGTTAACGATCCACCATTTGGAAATGTTTTTGTTTCAGGGTCTTTACCCAAAGTACCAACTAAGATTACTTTATTTACGCCGCGCATTTGCTGTTATCTTCCTATTCGATTCTATGTTTTACTTTATAAGAGTTCTCATTAAATGACTACCTCTTTACCTAACAAGTGCGTTAAATGTTGTCGTGCAGCATCATCAATCTGCAATTTATCAACTTTTACATAAGCAACTTGTTGATCGGGCATCACTAAGACTTCTTCAATACCACGAATTGCCAATAATTGAGAAGTCCATTCATCTGTTTGTTTGGTATCAGGCAATCTCAATACCAAAGATGATAAATAACGAGGTTGCGATAAACCAAAACTAATGATTAACCAAACAATTGCAATTGTCGTTAATATGCCCCATCCCATTGCAGTGTTGTTTAACATGATCAATTGACCACCCAAAATACCACCACAAAATGCACCTAAAAATTGACCACTTGCATTTACCCCCATAGCCGTTGCTTTAGACTGAATAGGCGCAGATTTTGACAACCATGAAGGCAATAAAGCCTCCATAACATTAAATGCAATAAAGAATAATCCTAAACCTAAAAGCAAAATGTATTTAGATTCAAATCCAAATATCATAAAAATTAAGCCCAAAATAATTCCAACAATGGCTGTCAGAAAAATACCTCGCATTTTACGATATTTTTCCGCCAAAATGATGCTTGGAAATGCAAAAAAGAGACTTATAACTAATAATGGTAAATAAACTAAACCATGACTAGAAAGCGGAATTTTTGCATAGTTAATGAGCTGTAAAGGCACATATATAAACATAGAGGTAAGTAGCAAATGTAATGAAAAAACTGAAACGTGTAAGCGATTTAAATCTTTCATTTTCAGCACTTCTTTCAACTGTACAAAATAACCTTGCTGAAAGTTTTTATGATGACGCTTCACTTTTGGCACAAGAAATAGCATTGAAATGGCAAGCAATCCCATAATTGTTGTGACCCAGAATAAGCCCGAAATGCCAACTAAACTCGTTAACCAAGGACCTAAACTAAAAGCCACAACAAAAGATAGGCCAATGCTCATACCCATGAATGCCATGGCTTTAGAGCGCTGTTCTTCACGCGTTACATCTGCAAGTAAAGCCATGACCACTGCTGAAACTGCCCCACCACCAGCAATAGCACGACCAACAATCACACCATAAATTGTGTCTGACATTGCCGCAATTGCACCACCTATAGCAAAAAGCAACAGTCCAAACACAATTAAAGGTTTGCGGCTATAGCGGTCTGCAATAAGGCTAAATGGAATTTGTAAAATAGCTTGAGTTAAACCATAAACCCCCACTGCTAAACCAATCAGTGCAGGTGTTGCCCCTTCATAAGCCTGACCTACCACTGAAAATACAGGGATGATCATGAACAGTCCCAACATGCGTAAGGCAAAAATACTACTTAAAGCAAAGGTTGAGCGACGTTCTAGGGCATTCATCATAGGTCGTTAAAACTCGTTAATTTCTGTGGAAGATTATAGGACATTTGGTGCAATTCTCGGCATATATTTTATTTTAAATATAGATGATCACCATCTAAAAAAACAAAAAAGCGCAACTTACGTTACGCTTCTCAACAACTTAATCACAAAGAAGTT
Source organism: Acinetobacter sp. FY731 (assembly GCF_059515905.1). NCBI lineage: Bacteria > Pseudomonadati > Pseudomonadota > Gammaproteobacteria > Moraxellales > Moraxellaceae > Acinetobacter > Acinetobacter sp. FY731. Next base: position 252,291 of record NZ_JCAKNB010000002.1, read on the forward strand.
ATGTCATTTGTCGTTTATTATATTGAATAGATGCCACAACAGCCCAAACAATAAATGCTACACCAATTAAGCCTGTAACAACTTCTGGAACATGTAAGCCTGTACCACTTGCAATCATAATAAATGCTAAAGCACCAATTGCATAATGTGCACCATGCTCTAAGTAAATGTACGCATCTAAAGTCCCTTTATCGACTAAGTAAATAGTCATAGAACGTACAAACATTGCACCAATTGCAAGACCTAGCATAATAATGACAACATCTGAAGTAATAGCAAAAGCACCAATTACACCATCAAAACTAAATGATGCATCTAATACTTCTAAATAAAGGAAACCACCAATACCCGCTTTAACCACACCACCGGGAACAACATTACCGTTTTTATCTACACTATTGCCATCTTCATCAACTTCAGGCTCACCACCCAATAAGTGACTCAGTACTTGAACACCAATGTAAACCACAATGCCCCAAATACCCGCCATTGTCACCACTAAACGCTTGGCTTCATCTACATTTGCAGCCATAACAAGTAAAGCAATAAGTGCAACAAAAACAGACATTGCAGGAACATTTGCTAAATTTGATAAACGACGTTCAAACCATTTAAACCAATGTGTATCTTTACCTTCATCTAAAAAGAAATTTAAAAATACTAACAATAAGAATGATCCACCAAATGCAGCAATTTCAGGATGATGATCCATTAATCGTTGCGAATAGGTTTTTGGATCATTCAATGCCAATTGAACGACTTCTACAAAGCCCATGTCCGCTGTTACTGCAACAATAGCAACTGGGAAAATTAAGCGCATACCAAAAACAGCAACCAAAATACCCACAGTTAAAAAGAGCATTTTCCAAAAATGATCCCAATTGCGTAGGACTGAGGCATTTACAACAGCATTATCGAAAGATAAAGACACTTCCATAATGGCTAAAATTGCTGTTACTGTTAAAGCTGTAAGCATGGTCTGTATGCCTGCTTCTGGTCCATGGGTATAACCCCAATATGCCGATATCGCTAAACATACGATCGTAAAGAAAATAGAGAAACCAAAATGTTTCAACATGGTAAAACGACCTTAAATAATTTAAATATTAAAAAATTGGTAAAATTATACAGCACAAAATTTACTTTTATTTTCTGTTTTAGACATTTCACCTATCTGTAGTTGGCTTGTTTTGTATAGTTTTTACCGTGGAAGATCATCAAGTAAGTCTAGTCTTCACTGATTTAACTTTGCTCAATTATGATCCTTTTTTTTCATTAATCAAAAACCTTCATATTATTTTTTGAAACCATGTAAATATTTATACTTCTTCAACACGATTGCTACGCACAATTGTTATATTAAGCTCAACAATATCAACATGCTCTAAATAGGATTTGAAATGAGCTTTTCACAAGATGTTTGGTCACGAAATTTAGATTTATATCAAAAAACACTGCAACACCCTTTTAACCAAGAGCTTGCTCAAGGTACTTTAAATAAAGACGCATTTTGTCATTATGTCATTCAAGATGCTCACTACTTAGTCGCTTATGGTCGCTCGCTTGCGGTATGTGCGGCAAAAGCATTTAGCGCAGAAGAAATTATTCAATTCTCTGAAGCGGCAAAACTTGCGATTGTGTTTGAACGTGAAATGCACAATGAATTTTTAGATCAATTTAAAATTTCTGCGGAAAATTTTGAAACTACTCCGCTTACGCTTGCTTGCCATCATTACACTTCATTTTTACAAGCAACGGCTTGGGCTGAAAGCTACCCTGTGGTTTTAGCGTCTTTACTTCCTTGTTTTTGGATTTATGCAGAAGTAGGTAAAGATATTGTTAATAAGTCTGTCAAAAATAATCCATACCAAGCTTGGATTGATACCTATGCAAGTGATGACTTTCACGAAGCCGTACAAAAAGTCATTGAAACTGTAGATGCAGTTGCTGAACGTGCTGATGCTGATACGCTTGAGAAAATGCATCAAGCTTATACACGTGCTGCACAACTTGAGTGGTTATTCTGGGATGGTGCTTATCATCAAAGACAATGGAATGGTTTAGATGCCTAATAGCAAAAACAAACCTGAGCTTTTTTATTGATACGCGACAAAGTCATCCACTGCTGTTCGAGGCAAACAAGTATTTAAAAAATTCCGTTTCTGCGACTGTTCTGAAAAATATTTATTTTTGACGAGTTCAGTGGATGACAAAAGGTTTTGGCTACTTTTGCCGTTACAAAAGTAGCAAGTGAGCTCCTCACCTATATAAGCTCAATGGAAAAATTCCCTCACAATGAAAATCTTTATTTAAATAAAATTTAAATTTACTGATGATACAACTGCCAACCATAAATTAAGCCTGCCGCAGCCACCACCCAACACAAAGTCGCAAGTCCCAAACACGACCACATCGACATTTTAGTCGCTAGTACATACACCATAAATAAATAGATGAAATATGGAATAAGCGACCATAAGCCAAAAAGTGCGGTTTTTTGTAGAGCTTCTGCCCCTTGCTGTTGTGAAACTATGACGTGTGCAATAAGCGCAAATGTAGGAAATAAAGGAACTAAGCCTGCTATATAGAATGCTTTGCTTTTAGACAAAACTGCAATAATTAAGACAACAGCAGCACCGAGTACGCACTTTAAAAACAAACCAAACATAATTTATTTTTCACAAATTCCTTTTTTCAATAGTATAACGAAATACAGATTTTTATTTTAATAGATACGGAACTCTCACAGCTAAATGAAAAAAAGTTCTAATTTTAGTGAAATGCTTTAATTCGATGCTTTTCATTTTTACACATAATCGACACGATATTAAATAAACCATATATTTCAATATAGTGCTCTTTATAAACATGTGATCTAATCCAAGACTGATTTAATTCAATGGAATAAACGTGGCAATACAATTAGCAACTGCAAACGATCTCGAATGGGTTAATACTCAATATCAAAAAATAGATTTTGTACCAAGCTCGTTAGACAATGAAATTATTGCTATCGTAACGCATAACGATAAGCTTGCTGGTGTTGGTCGAATTGTTTATCTAAATAAACAAGAAGTCGAAATTGGAGGGATTTATATACTAGATGAATTTCGAGGCTTATCTTTGGCAAACGAGCTTGTGAGTTATTTAGTTGATCTTGCTCAGCAAAAGTATCTTAAAGCCATCTATTGTTTACCATTCGAAAATCTTAAAAACTTTTATCAAAAATTTGGTTTTTATGAATTTGAGCATCATGCGAATTTAGTAAATGAAAAAATTCTGAAAAAACATCAATGGTGCTTAGAAAATTACGACAAGAAAGTTCTGTTACTAAAACGAGTAAATGATAGTTAATTTTTTCCACGTAAATAACACGATATAACTCACGACAACTTTTCTAAATTTTGGAGATGGCAAATATCTAAAGAATAAAAAATCAGCATCTTTAAACTAAATAGAATTTGTCATTTCAATCGTTAAAATTACACTTTTATAACTTGTAATTATGCTCACTTTAATATTATAAATGATAATCATTATCGTTTATTTGGTTTTGGGGTTAGCTATATGACAATTGAAACGCAAGGTACAGAAGCCATGCGCGCCATGATTACATTGCGACAGTGCTGGTTTGAAAATGATGAAATTTACTTAAACCAAGGCTGTTTACATTGTGGCTCTGCCGCAACATATTTAATTTATTTTACCAACCGTAGAATTCAAGACTTAATGTTAAATTTTATTGGACAATATAACTGTAACCCTAAGTTAAATTTTGATTTTTTAGATATCGAAAACTTCACAGAAAAATATGAGCATTTTTTATCTCAACTTGAGCGTTTAGTCATTCAATATTCATTTAGTAAAACCCAACAAGCCAAAACACAGTCTTTTGAAGAAATCGAATCTATCTTTGAACGACCATATTCAGGTTTATGTGATATCGCTTAATTTTTTCAATTTTCAGCCTTTTTCTAGCACAGTTTTATACTGTGCTTTTATTTATGTCAGATTTAAAACAATCACCGTCATAAATTGACGTTTTAATTACTTTATTTTGCACTTGAACATTTTTCATGCGCTATCATATACCCTTATTCACGTACCCTTTTTGAGAAGTATTTATGAGTCAAAGTCATATCCGTATTCGAGGCGCGCGCACCCATAATTTAAAAAATGTGTCACTCGATATTCCACGTGACAAGTTTGTGGTAATCACGGGACTTTCAGGCTCAGGAAAATCATCTTTAGCATTCGATACTTTATATGCCGAAGGTCAACGTCGTTATGTAGAATCTTTATCTGCATACGCACGTCAATTTTTATCTCAAATGGAAAAACCAGAAGTAGATTCTATTGAAGGTTTAAGCCCTGCCATTGCCATTGAGCAAAAATCGACAAGTCATAACCCTCGTTCTACGGTGGGAACAATTACAGAAATTTATGACTATTTGCGTCTTTTATATGCCCGTGTAGGTACGCCTTTTTGTCCTGAACATGACTTACCCATGGTTGCCCAAACCATTTCAGAAATGGTCGATGCAGTAAAAGCGCTTGAAGAAGGTACAGCACTGATGTTACTTGCACCTGTGGTGCGAGATCGTAAAGGTGAATACAGCAATTTATTTGAACAATTACAAAGCCAAGGTTTTGTTCGCGCACGTGTCGATGGCGAAGTCATGGACATTGACCCTATTCCAGAACTCGATAAAAAGAAAAAACACACTATTGAAGTTGTAGTAGACCGCTTTAAAGTCCGTGATGATTTAGGCAACCGAATTGCAGAAAGCTTTGAAACAGCACTCCGTTTAGGTGGCGATATTGCCATTTTATCTTGGATGAAAGGCGAGCAAGCAGATCGTACTTTCTCTGCAAAACATTCATGCCCTGAATGTGACCGTGCCGTTGGCGAACTAGAGCCACGCTTGTTCTCGTTTAACAATCCATTTGGTGCTTGCCCAACCTGTGATGGCTTAGGTACACGCAGCCATTTTAGTGCTGAAAAACTTATTCCAAACCCTGAAGTTTCTATTAGCCAAGGTGCAATTCGTGGTTGGGACAGACAACGCCCCTACTACTACAGCATGATTCAAAAAGTTGCAGATCATTTTGCTTTTTCTGTAGATACGCCTTGGAATGAACTTGATGCAGATACTAAAAAGAAATTTTTATATGGCACAGGCAAAGACAAAGTCGACTTAAGCTATATCGATGAGCGTGGTCGCTCGCATAAACGTGTACAAGCTTTTGAAGGAATTTTGCCTCATTTAGAACGTCGTTATCGTGAAACTGAAAGTAATTATGTCCGTGAAGATTTAGCACAGTATTTATCGAATGCAGCTTGTGACGTTTGTGATGGTTCACGTTTAAACGAAATCTCACGTAATGTAAAAATTTTAGATAAAACCATCGCCCAAATTACAAAAATGTCGATTGGTGATGCTGAAAACTATTATCAAGATGTTCAGCTTGAAGGTGCTAAAGGCGAAATTGGCGATAAAATTTTCAAAGAAATTCGTGAGCGTTTGCACTTTTTAGTATCTGTTGGTTTGAACTATTTAAGCCTTTCACGTTCTGCCGAAACGCTTTCAGGTGGTGAAGCACAGCGTATTCGTTTGGCTTCGCAAATTGGTGCAGGCTTAATGGGCGTAATGTACGTTCTCGATGAACCTTCTATTGGTTTGCATCAACGTGATAATGACCGTTTGTTAGAAACGCTTGTTCGTTTACGTGATTTAGGCAACACCGTGTTAGTGGTTGAACACGATGAAGATGCTATTCGTGCTGCCGATCATATTATTGATATTGGTCCTGGTGCAGGTATTCACGGTGGTCACGTGATTGCCGAAGGTACTTATGATGAAATTTTGGCAAATCCAAAATCGCTTACGGGGCAATATTTATCTGGCAAGTTAAAAATTGAAGTACCCAAAGTTCGTGTGCAACCGCCAAAACCTGAAGAGCAAATTAAGCTGATGGGTGCGGCAGGTCATAACTTAAAAAATGTCGATTTAACCATTCCTTTAGGCATTATGACCTGTGTAACAGGCGTTTCAGGTTCGGGGAAATCGACCTTAATTAACCGTACACTTTTACCGCTTGCGGCAACGCAATTGAATGGTGCAACAACGCTAACTGCGGAAAAATTCGATTCTATCGATGGTCTGCAATTTCTAGATAAAGTAGTCGATATTGACCAAAGCCCAATTGGTCGTACACCTCGTTCAAACCCTGCAACTTATACAGGTTTGTTTACACCAATTCGTGAATTATTTGCCCAAACACCTGAAGCGAAAGCACGTGGTTATGCAGCAGGTCGTTTCTCGTTTAATGTAAAGGGTGGTCGTTGTGAAGCCTGTGAAGGTGATGGCATGATTAAAGTAGCCATGCACTTCTTACCCGATATGTATGTGCCTTGCGATGCTTGTCATGGTAAACGCTATAACCGTGAAACTTTGGAAGTTGGCTATAAAGGCAAAAACATTTCTGATGTTTTGGAAATGACCGTTGAAGATGCAATGCATTTCTTTGATGCAATTCCTGTAATTCACCGTCGTTTAGAAACATTGAATCAAGTTGGTTTGGGTTATATCCGTTTAGGTCAATCTGCAACTACCCTTTCAGGTGGTGAAGCGCAACGTGTGAAATTAGCACGTGAGCTTGCGAAACGTGATACGGGTAAAACCTTATATGTTCTCGATGAACCAACGACAGGTTTACATTTCCACGATATTGCGAAGTTACTCGATATTCTTCATGAGCTTCGCAATAAGGGAAATACCATTGTGGTGATTGAGCATAATTTAGATGTAATTAAAACTGCAGATTGGATTGTAGATTTAGGTCCTGAAGGTGGTGCAGGTGGCGGTATGATTATTGCCGAAGGTACACCTGAAGAAGTTGTAAAAAACAAGGTTTCGCATACAGCGAGATTCTTGAAGGCGATGTTGAAATGATTTGGAAAGGGCTCATAAGAGCCCTTTTTTATTTATCAATTCTTGAAATTAAAAAATCATAATAATTCTTATGAAACTCAGATAACCCTTTCTTTTCTTCTAAAATTTCTTTTACCAACAACTTCAAGTGCGATGGAAACTCTTCTATAAATGCCATTAGAGGTATATTAAGAAATTGCTCATCTTTAAAATAATCGACCTCAATAAATTGTTTTATATCAGCTTTAGTTAACCCACTTATTACAAGTTCATATTTCTCTGAATAGTCTTTAAGAATAAAAGATGCATTCATTGCATCATTCACATTTGGAAGTCCAACCAATGGATTAATCTGAAAATAGCTCTCAATATAGTCTCCAAATCTATGCTGACCTTGCCCAAAGGCATTTTTTCCTCTAAAGGCTTGCCGATCCTGTTCAAGTTGTTGAACAATCCATTCTTTTACTTTTCCCTCTAATTTCTTAGATTCATCAATAGCTTCTAATTTTTCTAAAACAGTTATAGCGAAATCTAAATTCCCTAAATTTTGTAGCCCAATATTTTTTATACTTGACGCAAAGAACCTCTGAGCAAAAGTATGATCTGCTTTACAGTTCCAAAACTCATTACATAGTTGATTAAATTCTTCATTAATTTGTAATTTGTCTTCCGAAACTAAATCCGATTCTGCTAGTACTTTCATTTTTTCAAAATCTAAAATATCTCTCTGCTCAAACCATTTTTTAAACTCAATTAACCATTCATCCGTTCTATACGCCAAAATATTGGAAAAACTTCTAATCTTATTAAATAATTCAGGATCTGTAATTTGCTCTTCATCAGCCTTGTACTTCTTATTCAATGTTACAGAAATAGGACGTTTTAACGGAAAATCATTCCATTGAACTTTTAAACTTTCTCCAAAATCCTCTATTAAATAGCCTTGTAATATTCGAACTAAAATAATTTCTTTGGTCGAATAAGCAACTTCATTTGATAATTGCTCTATAAATTGCTTATAAAGCTTTATCACTTTTTGAAAAAATCTAAAATTATGAATTTCTAACTTCTCAGCAAATTTCACCATTAAATCAACTAATGGTTTATCAATCTCTGCCTCTTCAGATTTCGCTCGAATCAAAGGCTCAACCGATATAATTCTTATCGTTTCATCTATCAGTTTTTCTTTATATTCAGCATATTTTTTCTTATTTTCTTCATCATTTTTAGACTCATCCAAAATCAATATAACTTGGCAGTTTCGTTCCAACTTTAATTGATTGGCTAAGCCCATTACATCTTTAATATCAAGTTTATTCGACATTCGCTCAAAATCATCAAAACAAATAATCGCATCTTTGACCTGACTAAACATTAAAGTATCAATCAGCTTGGCTGGAGCACTAATACCTAATTGACTTATGCGTGTATCTTTAAAAATTGAAGGTAATCCTTTAAGCCATTTTGGTACTTCGATTGAAGAGTGATTGTTTTTAATATTGCTATAAATTTGTGTTTTTAAATCGCTTAATGACTCTATACCAAACAACGAAACATACGCATATTTACGATTAAAAATCTTTTCATTCCGATGGAGTCTTTCTTCCGATAATTGCTTTTCTAAAAAATTCTTCCAAAAATGAGTTTTTCCGACTCCCCAACACCCAGTAATGGCGACAGAAAAACCCTCATTATTATTTTTTCTAAAAATATCTTCTAAGCGCTTTTCTTGCTCTTTAACATTCATAATCATGGTCTTACAGAATACTTAAAACAGTTATAACTCAAGTACTTTGTAAAACCAAACCATCTAAAATAGATTTTCTAATTAAAATAAATTCAACAAACTTAAAAGCTGTTTCAGATCAACCTAAAACAGCATTTTTACCCTGAGTTTTCACATTCAACAATGACTTATCTGCACGCTCTAAAAGCGCCATCCAAGAATTAGCACCAACCGCAACACCAGCACTTACAGATACATTCACAACTTCATTTAACTCTTTAATATAACAATCTGACTGATGAATCGATTGACGAATTCGCTCTGCCAAAATTAAAACATCTTTAAAATTCGCATGATCAACAATAATTAAAAACTCATCACCGCCATAACGCACAACAAGTTCAGACGATGTTAAGTGCTCTTTTAAAGTATCCGCAACAAACTTAATGACCTGATCGCCAATAATATGTCCCAGACGATCATTCACAATTTTAAAATCATCAATATCAATAATAATTAAACCTGTTTGCGTTAAACGCTCAGGTCTAAGCTCAAGTAAACGAAGATATTCATTCAATGCCAAACGATTCGACACACCTGTCAAAACATCAGTATTGGCAATATTACGCAATTGAAATTCTAAAATATCTCGCTGCTGCAACATTGTTTGCAGTTTCTGAATTGCTTCAAATAGTGAAACTTCATTCTGATTATCAATCACCTGATCTGAAATACTTTTATACTTATCAGAAAGCTCTAAAATTTTTTGTCTTGCTTCAATTAATGGTGCAAAAACCCTTCTACGAGCATAAATCAAAGTAAATAATGCTGAAAATAATGAAATTATTGATACAACCAAGGTGAACAAAAAGTTTCTAAATTCTTTTTTATAGCTACGCTCAACTGAAGCCAAACTGCTTTTTAAAATATAACTTTGTAAATCTACAACCGTTGCAAACTTACCCACCATTTCTTTAGTCAATTCTGTCGCTGCCAATGAATATGGCTGATGTTCTCTACTTTCTTGAAGTAATTTAGTAACAATAGGAATACCTTTATTAATAAACTCAGACTGAACGTTTTTATGTAACTTTAAATACTCCTCGGTACGTTGTTCCGATGGTTATAAAGTATTTATTAAATCCCACAAATAATGAACTTGATACTGATTTTGTAACGAATTAGATTCGTTAAGCACAGAGATCGGCTGTTGATAAGTTAATGCAGCCATAATTGATGAAGCAACTCGCCCTGCTTGATCTCTTAAATCTGCCAATAGCAGTACTAATGTATAGTTATCTGAAATATTTGATGTACGACCAACGGAACGATAAACAATACTTTTTAAAACATCATGCGTAGAATCCCAAGCAACAAACATTTTTTTAATTGCCAGATCTAACTGTTCTTCACTTCTTTGTGAAACGGGCGCTTCAATATATTGATCTACAGCCGTACGCCCTTCATCTAACTTTTTAATAAGATGAATATAGAGTTGTTTAGATTGCTCTGAGAAACCATGACTATTCAATACATAAATCGTTTTTTCAATTTGTCGATCTACTTGTTTTCTATATTCAATAAGCTCAATTAAATTTGCCTTTAACTCTTCAGGCGAACTAGACATCGCTTTATTCGCAGGTGCACGTTCTTTAGAAATATTATTTGCCAATTCTGCAACATCTTGCAAAACTAAAATTTCGGACAACGCTAGTTCTGATTTTTTATAATTAAAATAACTATTTACAGTTAAAGGAATAGAAATAATTAATAAAGAAGCAATAATAATGCTCATCGACCAAAATAATCTAGATCGAATATGCTCCGAACGTAATTTCTGCTTCATTAGAAGCCTATCCTCTAGTACGCAAAGGTCAACTCTCCAACCTTTTCAATTTAAGATTATATAATATACAAATGTTAACAATAAACATACCGTAAAATTTCGATGTTTTATGCTGACTAATTCGATTGATCTTTCAACTATTTATTTTAACCACTTAATGTATGCCCCTACTTAAAACAAACTCAACCCAATACACTAAAGAACATCTTTCCAACAAATATAATAAAAAAGTTAGATCAATTATTTACAAATGCATCAAATAGGTGCATAATGCACCTCATTAGGGCAAATAAATAAATTCCTCAGCAGATTTATGGCTTTACCCGCAAATTTTGGCGATAAAAAAATCAGTTTCTTATAGAAACTGATTTTTTTATCGCCAAAATTAAAATTACATCTATTTAATTAATAATTATTGCACCATATTGGTGCTTATGTGTTTTTGATAAAAAAAAGCTCAACCTTGGGGAAAGTTGAGCATGTAAAAGTAAATCTTGTGTGGAAAATTAAGCGTGTTTAAAAACTTAATTAAGATCAATTTCATGTGTTAAATTGACTAAACCCAACCAATACAGTCAGTTTATTGAATAATTATTCAATATATTGCTTGATATGTAAAGTATTTTTAAAAGCTTTTTTTGCCTTCTATTTATGAGAAATTAATGTAAAAGTTAACAAAGGCTTAGTACTTTATGATTTTATATTTAGATAAATATTGTAGTTTTAATCTATTATTACAATAACCAATTCCTTGCTTAAGTACATCATATTCTTATGAAATTAGTTATTAGATCATTGTAAAACCAAATTTTTTTTTGGTTGACAAACAATCACCCAATAGATCATTTTTTATCCATAAAAAAATAATGCAATTGCACAATCCAATTATGTTACTTAAGTTCATTGACTTAATAAATTGTTACAATACAATGACAACCGAATTCCCTTTTTTTATAAAACTGGTAACTATCATGAAAAAACTCGGTTTAGCCACTGCATTATTATTAGCAATGACCGGTGCTCAAGCATACCAAGTAGAAGTTCAAGGTCAATCTGAATTTGTTGATGCTAAAGAAGCTCACAAAAACTTCACTGGCGCTGCTGCTGGTACTTACTATTTCAAAAATGTAGATTCTTCTAAAGGTCCTTTAGCTGAAGCTGCTTTTTTAAACCAAGCATCTAACGTTTCTGTTGCGTATAACTACGGTGAGTTCAAAGCTACAAACAAAAATCGTGTAGCTAGCCAATCTTATGGCGTTAAAGGTGAAGCATACATCCCTACTTCTGTAGTGCCTGTATATGCTAGCGCTGCTTATAGCCACACTCATGACGATACTAAAGGTTCTTCTGAGAAAGACAATGGCGACCGTTATGCATTAGAAGTTGGTGCAGTAGTTACTCCTAATTTCTTAGTTGCTGTAGGTTATACAAGCGTTAACACTCAACGTTCTTATGATGCTAACAGCATTCTTGAAAACGGTGTTATCAAAGCTGCTTTAGAATCTGATGCTATTGGCAACAAAAAAGATGTTGTTACTGCTCGTACTAAATATGTAGGCGCTATCGATGGTACTGACATGTCTATCGGTTTTGATGCTGGCTTAGTTTATGGTCGTGATACTGCTTATAACTTAGGCACTACTCTTTACCTTAATCCAGCTCTAAGCGTTGGTGCTTCTTTTGTGAACACTAATGCAAATAACAATGCTAAAGCTTGGGGTGCTAACGTAAACTACTTCATCACTCCAGCTGTTGCTGTTGGTGTTGATTATGTTAATGCTACAACAGATGCAACTGAGAAAAATGCTCAATCTGTTGGCGTAAATGCTAAATTCCGTTTCTAATTTAAATTAGATTCTGAATATGAAAAAGGACGCTTATGCGTCCTTTTTTTATGGCTGTTCCATTCGCACTAAACTTAAAAAGTGTAAATGGCGTTCATATTGATCGAGGATATCCTGAATCAAATCCTCTTGTGTCCAATTAATAACATCATAATTTTGCCCACCTTCACGCAAGAAAACTTCTGCTTGATAATTCTGCAGATCATCTGCTTGCGATTCCGTCATAAAACTAGGCGTTGTTGTTTCGCGTGAGATAACTTGATATACAAAATTAATTTCATCGTGGTGGTTCACCCATAGCGCCAACCCACCATCAACCTCTTGAATAGAAATATCAAAATCACGGCGATTAAATTCTTTTTGTAAACTTAAAAAGGCTTTTTGCACCACTTCTTCAATATAACAATCTACTTCTTGCTGCGTATGCGGATAGTGCATAATTAACCCTAAACGCTGCTGCCAACTTCTTGGATTTTTAATTGCGCGAGGGGTAATTCGAGCATCTTGCAATGCTTGCATTTTGGTGACATCTAATCGCAATGCCTTGACCAAGCCCCAGCAAATTAACAGCATAATAAACGTAAAGGGTAATGCACTCAGCATCGTTGCAGACTGTAAAGCGCCTAAGCCACCATTTAACAAAAGTACAATCGCCAAAAACGCCATCAAAACTGTCCAAAATAGACGCTGCCATATTGGTGAGTTTTCAGACTTTGCAGTTAAATAATCGGTCACCAAAGCACCCGAGTCCGCCGAAGTCACAAAAAATAGCATAACTAAAACTGTCGCAAGTAAGCTCATAAACCCTGGGAAAGGCAATGTATTTAAAAACTCAAATAATGCAACGGATGAGTCTTGTTGAACTGCTGTAACTAGTGTTGTATTTGCTTCATTTAAAATACTGTTTAATGCAGCATTTCCCATAAAGCCCATCCAAATGAGAGTAAACCCTGTCGGAATAAAAAGTACGCCTATAATAAATTCTCGGATGGTGCGCCCTTTAGACACACGGGCAATGAACATACCAACAAATGGTGACCATGAAATCCACCATGCCCAATACATGATTGTCCATCCACCAATCCATCCATTCGGCTGATAGGCATAAAGATTAAAAGTTAAGGTAAATAAATTAGAAACGTACTGTCCTGCATTTTGAATTGTTGTTTGCAGTAAATAAATGGTCGAGCTTGCAAAGAAAATAAATAATAAAAGTATCAACGCTAACACGATATTTAATTCTGAAAGACGCTTAATTCCTTTATCTAAACCTAGAAATACAGATAAGGATGCCATCGTACTCACCACCACAATTAGAATTAATTGGGTTGTTGGAGACTGCTCTACACCAAATAAATAATTGAGACCTGAGTTAATTTGGGTCACACCAAATCCTAAAGTCGTTGCTACACCAAATACCGTACCAATCGTGGCAAATGTATCTACACCATCTCCAATTGGTCCATAAATTTTATTGCCAATTAAAGGATATAAAGCAGAACGAATTTTTAAAGGTAAATGATGTCGATACGAGAAATAAGCAAGTGCTAAACCAACAATGGTGTAAATTGCCCAAGCATGTAAGCCCCAATGGAAAAAGGTTACTTTCATGGCTTGCTGTGCAGCCTGAATCGTTTCTGGTTCTCCTGTAGGAGGAGATACATAATGCATAACAGGTTCGGCAACACCAAAGAACATTAACCCAATGCCCATTCCCGCAGTAAATAGCATCGCGAACCAAGAGCCATTACTATACAAAGGCTGACTATGATCGGGTCCAAGTTTAATTTTCCCCATATCTGATACAGCAATGTAAATCAGAAGGATCAAAAAGATCGCAACTGACAATACATAAAACCAACTAAATGAATCTGTAACCCATTGCGTAAGTTGTTTCGTTAATAAATCAAACGAATTTGGTGCAACTAAAACCACCATAAGAAACAAACCAATAATTGCTACTGTGCTAACAAATACATTTGGATTGATATTCCCATACCATGCTAATTTTTTAGAAGGCATATTTCCCCCATCTTAATTATTTATAAAAACAGAAAGGCCGTATGGTCAAAAGAAGACATTCACCGTGGGTGAATAAAGAGCGTTTTGAACTTTTTGAGCAGGAATACAGAATAATTTACTGTTAAAAATAAAGCTGTTAGATATCTGTTTTATTATTGTTAATACCTTTTTTACATTAAATAAAAGTTGAAACTAAATTTTAGATCATAAAAAACCCCTTTCGGGGTTTCTTATTTGAAGCAATTCATTTTAGTGGTCAGATGCACCTGAAATACCAACACCAGTTTGTGAACGTACAAACTGTGCATCAAATGCTTTACGTTCTGCTTGTGCTTGTGCTGAATTATCAGTCACAGAGAACAACCAGCAGCAGAAGAATGATAATGGCATTGCGAAAATTGCAGGACCATTGAATGGGTTAATTGGAGTTTCAGAAATAGCCAATGTATCTACCCAAACAGCTTTAGATAGAATAATAAGCGTTACCGCTGTTACCAGACCAACTACACCACCAACAACCGCACCACGTGTTGTTAAGCCTTTCCAGAACATTGAAAGAACAAGAACTGGGAAGTTTGCACATGCTGCTACAGAGAATGCTAGACCAACCATAAATGCAACGTTTTGTTTCTCGAACAAAATACCTAAAATCATTGCAAAAATTGCTAAACCTAAAGTTGCAATTTTAGACATACGAAGTTCAGATTCAGGTGTTGTTTGACCTTTCTTGAATACGTTTGCATATAAGTCATGAGAAATTGCAGAAGCACCAGATAACGTCAAACCAGCTACAACTGCAAGAATTGTTGCGAATGCTACAGCTGAAATAAAGCCCATGAACAAGTCACCGCCTAACGCATCAGACAAGTGAACCGCTGCCATGTTGTTACCACCAACAAGCTCTAACTTGCCAGTAACTGCCATTTTTGCAACATCAAGGAATTGAGGGTTGTTCGATACATAAAGAATCGCACCAAAACCAATAATGAATGTTAGAAGATAGAAGTAACCAATAAAGCCTGTAGCAACAACTACAGATTTACGTGCTTCTTTTGCATCTTTAACTGTAAAGAAGCGCATCAAAATGTGTGGAAGACCTGCTGTACCAAACATTAATGCAAGACCTAAAGAAATTGCATCAATTGGATTTGCAGCAAGTTTACCTGGTCCCATAATGCCACTAGCTTGCTCTAAAGTTACATCATGAACTTTAGCGAAAACTTGAATAGATTGTGAGAACATTTCAGTGAAGCTAAAACCAACGCCTTTCATTACCATAAATGCCATGAAAGTTGCACCTGAAAGCAACATCACCGCTTTAATGATTTGCACCCAAGTTGTTGCCAACATACCACCAAACATTACGTATGCCATCATGAGTAAACCCACAATTACCACAGCAATATTATAGTTTAAACCAAACAATAGTTTGATTAGCTGACCTGCACCTACCATCTGTGCAATTAAATAGAAAGCAACAACAACTAATGAGCTAACAGCAGCCAAAGTACGTACAGGTTTCTCCGCTAAACGGAAAGAAACAACATCAGATAAGTTGAACTTACCTAGGTTACGTAAGCGTTCGGCAACCAAGAACAATACAATTGGCCAACCAACCATGAAACCTAGTGAATAAAGTAAACCATCGAAACCTGACATGAACACCATGGCAGAAATACCGAGGAATGATGCTGCCGACATATAGTCACCAGCAATAGCTAAACCATTTTGGAAGCCCGAAATACCACCGCCTGCTGTATAGAAGTCATTGGTACTGGTTGTTTGCTTTGCAGCCCACTTGGTAATAAATAATGTTGCACCAACAAAAATCACAAACATGATAATTGCGTGCCAGTTTGTTGCTTGTTGTTCCGCCTCGCCTAAATCTGGGCCAGCAAATGCCATGCCTGACATAAGTACCGTAGATGCGACAAGTGCTTTAAGTGAATTCCATTTCATCTTAATTCTGTCCTTTTTCCTGAGCAATTGCTTCAACTTCACGAATTGCTTCTTCGTTTAATTTATCTAGCTTATTGTTTGCGATGTATGAATAAACACCACATAATAAAAAGGATAAAACGATAATGCCCAGACCTAGAGGTATACCCCAAGTGGTTACACCACCAGAGATTGAACTAAGAAGAAATTCTTTGTTGTAACCAACTAAAAGCATGAAACCTACATAGACAAAAAGCATAATGGCAGTTAAAGTCCAACTTAATGTACTTTTTTTACTTACCATTTCCTTAAATTTTGGATTTTGTAGAATACGTTCTACTTGTTTATCATCCATTAAACAGACTCCTTAACATGTCCAACCTTGGACACAACATTTTTAATTCGAATTCTCACTCTTCAAAGTAACAATCTTAAACATGCTTGTAATTTAGACTTTGGTCGCTAAAAAATAATCAATTTAAACTGCCAAGTTCATGAATAGAGTATGATTAACTTATAGATCTTGTGCTGTGGGCAATATGAATAGCTGGCTTATTATTGGGGTGCTTGCCCTTTATATCGCATTACTTTTTATGTGTGCATTTTTTGGTGAAAAGCATGCAAGTCGCCTAAGTACCCGTGGCAGAATGTTTTTATTTAGCCTCACACTGGGTGTCTATTGTTCTTCATGGACATTTTATGGCTCTACAGGTGCAGCAGTAAGACAAGGTATTCTGTTCTTACCCATCTACTTAGGTCCCTTACTTTTTGTGGCTTTAGGCTATGACATTTGGCGACGCTTAGGTCGAGTAAGACAGCATCATACTATTTCATCTATTGCCGACTTTATTGCAGCCCGTTATGGTAAAACTGGAGCACTTGCCTCTTTAGTCACTATTTTGGCCGTTATTGCTATTGTTCCTTATTTGGCGTTACAGCTTCGTGCAATTGCACTCAGTGCCGCTGTAATTTTAGAACCTGCTGCTGGCGTTGCAAGTACCACAAACAGCGTTTTATTCTTAACAAGTGTTTTAGCTATTTTGGCTATGATTTTTGGTACACGCCAAATTGCCAATACAGAACAGCACGGCGGTCTGATGCTTGCTGTAGCATTTGAATCTTTTGTAAAACTTTTTGCCCTACTTGCTGTGGCTTGTTTCTTTATTTTTGACTCCCCAGAAAATATTCATATTATTTCACGAGATGTTTCTCATACATTCAATGAAGTTAAAATGTACGGTGTACCTGATACCTTTTGGGTTCAAACCTTACTTGCAGCGCTTGCTATTATTTGCTTACCTCGCCAATTTCACGTTGCCGTTGTTGAACTTCGAGATGAAAAACATATTCGAGGTGCAAGACGTTGGTTTGCGGTTTATTTAATTTTAACCACTATTGCGATTATTCCTATTGCAAGTTGGGCTATGCATGCTGCCCCACAATATTTAGCAATTCCTGATATTGCTGTTTTATCTTTACCTTTAAGCTATAACCAAGATTGGTTAGCTTTACTTGCATTTTTAGGTGGATTTTCTGCCTCTACAGGCATGTTGCTTGTTTCTTCTGTTGCACTGTCTATTATGCTTAGTAACGACTTAATTATGCCTGCTTTATGGCGTTTTAAAATCTTTACTCGCCATGATAAGCGCCTACCATTAGTCCTTAAATTTACACGTCGTGTATGTATTTTAGTGGTGATGTTGCTCGGCTTTTTATTCTTCCACTTTTTTAATGACATTGACCAACTTTCTGTCTTTGGCTTACTTGCATTTAGTGCTGTAGCACAATTTGCACCTGCACTAATTGGCGGTCTGTATTGGCGAGGTGGTAGTAAACAAGGCGTTTATGCAGGCTTAATTACAGGCTTTGCTGTATGGGCTTACACCTTATTATTACCGACTATATTAAGAAGTTTACCGCAGAGTTTTCATGATTTTGTACATTCTTTCTTAACTTTTGGCCCAGCAGGTATTGACTGGTTACGTCCTGAAGCCCTGCTAGGTTTTCAATCTTTAGCACCTCTCACACATGGTGTTGTATGGTCTTTGGGCTTGAATATCGTTCTATATATTTGGGTTTCTCGTATATTCCGTCCAAGTGTTGCAGAACAAATACAAGCGGAAAGCTTCTTTTATTATGAAACTAAGCCATTACCATCTCAAAACACAAACAATGAAGTGAGTTTTTCTCATCAAGATGTTGCTCGTTTAAAAGTTCGTGACTTAATTACACTTGCAAAACGTATTACTGGCGAAGAGCCAACCATAAAAGCTTTTGAACAATTCTGCACATTGAATAATGTAGAGCTCAATGAAAATAGTAGTGCGAATGGTATGTGGTGGCGCTTCACCGAACAATATTTAGCAGGAACTATTGGTGCAGCATCTGCACGTACTTTACTAACCACAGCTATGGTCAATAATGGTCTTGCGATTGGGCAAGTTGCCAATATTCTAGACCAAGCATCTCAATGGCAGCGTTTTAATCAAAACTTGATTATGACCATGATCGATCACATGACCCAAGGTGTTAGTGTTGTTGATGCCAATATGTGTTTAGTTGCATGGAACAATCAATATTTGAAATTGTTCGACTATCCACGAGATATTGTATATGTCGGTTGCCCAATTTCAGATCTTATTCGTTATAACGCAGAACGTGGAGAATGTGGTCCAGGTTCTGTAGAAGAACATGTTCGTAAACGTATGCATTGGATGCGTGTGGGTAGCGCACATGAATTTGAGCGTATTCGTAAAGATGGTCGCGTTATTCAAATGCGTGGCAACCCAATTGAAGGTGGTGGTTTTGTTACAACATTTGCAGACATTACTGCCTTCCGTGAAAACGAAGCAGTACTTGAAGGTCGTGTTCAAGATCGAACGCAACAATTGGCAAATGCCCTTTCAGAGCAACAACTCGCTCGAGAACAAGCCGACCAAGCCAACATGTCAAAAAGCCGATTTATTGCTGCTGCCAGCCATGATTTATTACAACCTATGCACGCGGCACGCTTATTTAGCACAGCTTTAGAACAAAGTGTGCAATGTGATGATGATCGGAAAACGCTACAGCAACTTGATCGAGCATTACATGGTGCAGAAAGCATGTTGTCAGCATTATTAGATATTGCACGTTTAGAAGGTGGAACCATCCAACCGAAACGTCAATCTTATCCATTACATGACTTACTCAGTGATTTAGAACTTCAATTTAAATCCATTGCAGCGCAACGTAATATTAAGTTCAGTGTACATGATGCCCAATTTTGGATTGATACCGACCCACAATGGATTCGTCGTATTATTCAAAACTTTGTGAGTAATGCACTGCGTTATACGGCTAAAGGGCGCGTTGTAGTCGGAATTTTACGTTCGGCTGAAAAACCTCAACATATTCGAATAGGCGTTTGGGATACAGGACCAGGGATCGCAGAAGAACAACGTATTAAACTTTTCCAAGAATTTGAACGTTGTGGGCATACATCTCCATGGGGTGAACAAGGACTTGGACTCGGTCTTGCTATTGTTAAACGTATGACCAGTCTCTTGAACTACCCTGTCCATGTGTATTCTACTTATGGAAAAGGTTCATGCTTTATCATTGAAGTTCCAATTGTAGAAGCACCGAAAGTCATTGCTGCACCAACTCAAGCAATTCCATTAAAGTCCAAAGCATATAAAATTTTATGTCTAGATAATGATGAGGCGATTTTAGAAGGTATGACAACCTTGCTTACAAAATGGGGCTATCAAGTCTTTAAAGCGACTGAACCTGAACAAGCAGCTGAAATTATTCAACGTGAAAATATTCAAGTTTGGTTGGTCGATCAGCATTTAAATAACAATAAAGTCGGTTTAGATTTTATTTTGGAACATCGTCAAGAAAATACCCCTGTTGCACTTATTACAGCAGATTCTGATCCTGAACTACCGCAAAGACTCAAAGAGCTAAATATTATTTTACTAAGAAAACCATTGAAACCTGCCTCATTACGCTCATGGTTATCTGGTTTAAAAATTAGTAATTCTTAAATTCTAGCCATAAAAAAAGACCTCATTAAGAGGTCTTTTTTTATTTCAATTTAAATATTTTTTTCTTCAATATTAAGCGCATTAATTGCCAATACCGCTTGTGTACGATTTTGTACACCCAACTTACGGAAAATTGCAGTAACGTGCGCTTTAATTGTCGCTTCCGATACATCTAGCTCATACGCAATTTGCTTATTTAATAAGCCTTCTGCCACCATCATTAATACACGGAACTGTTGTGGTGTTAATGACTGAATACGTTCTGCTAATGCAGTTTCATCAGCCGCACGAGGATCAAAATTTAAGTTTGCGGGTAAATTTGGTGGTAACCAAATTTCACCTTCCAATACTTGACGAATTGCTTCGCCAATATTGCTCGGATGTGCTGATTTAGGAATATATCCCATAGCACCATGTGCAATTGAGCGTTGGATAATCGACACTTCTTCGTGTGCAGATACAACTATTATTGGTAATGCTGGATACTGTGCACGAACATGCACCAATGCTGAGAAACCTGAAGCACCTGGTAGGTTCAAATCAAGTAAAACTAGATCAGGCTCTGGTCCCTTTTCTAAGCGTTCATAGAATTCATTTACAGCTGCAGTTTCATGAATTTGAGCTTGAGGTAAACTATAACGAACAGCCTGAATTAAAGCATGACGAAATAATGGATGATCATCAACGATTAAAATATTCATAAATCACGAGAGAGATCTAGTGCACGGTGAGCCTATTCTAACCACACATCCCTATAGATGGATATGCAAAATAACTATATTTTGCATTTAATTATTCATTTTTTTCATAAATTTAAATTTTTCTTATTATTTCCACATTTTTGACTTAATAAATCTATTTTTCATATAAATTTTATCTATACATCTAAATAGCTTATCTACATTAAATATAATTTTATTTTTCATATATTTAAATAACTAACTAAACCTAAAAACTTCACCAACCAATCCATATCTTAAAATCAGATAACTTATCTTCATTTCTTTATTTTACAGAATTAAGCACATATTGATTAATAAAAGCATTCCGAAATATATCTCTTTTAGGCTTCCTCAAATGTCAAATTTTAATCAACAAAAACCACTTAATATCGTTGCTGTTTCAGGCGGCTTAAATAATCCTTCTAAAACAGAAGCGCTTGTTCAAGCAATTTTAGATGAACTTGGTGAAGCGACCCCCATCAATATTCACTTCATTAAGTTTAGCGAAATTGGTTCACTTTTAGGTGGTGCAATTTATCGAAATCAACTACCACAACGTGTGCAAGATGACTTAGCTGCTGTAGAAGCAGCAGACGCATTAATTGTCGGCACACCTGTTTATCGTGCATCTTTCACAGGCTTATTCAAACATTTCTTTGACTTCGTAGAACAAACAGCTCTTGTCGATGTACCAGTGCTACTTGCTGCTTCTGGTGGTAGTGATCGTCATGCACTTGTTTTAGAGCATCAATTACGCCCTCTTTTCAGTTTTTTCCAAGCACAGACTTTACCAATTGGTGTTTATGCAACTGACCGTGATTTCACACCTGAATACACTATTCATAGCGAATTCCTTCGTGACCGTATCACGCTTGCTGTAGCACGTGCACTCCCTATTCTTGAATGGGCACCTGCAAAAGGTCAACGTGCTGAAGTGGCTAAAGCAAAATCACAACAAGCAACACAAAGCCTCGGCATCAACAAATTAATTGAACAAGAAGAAGTTTTACCATCTGCTGCTGTACCAAGTTTAGATGCGGCTGAAGCTTTACTTCATCATAAAAAACCAAAATCTCAAGTTGCATAATGAATAATTTATAAAAAACAGAGGGTTTATTCATGTCACATATCAATAAAAATATTACATTTGCATATTGGGTACCAAACGTTAGCGGTGGTTTGGTCGTCAGCAACATTGAACAACGTACAGATTGGAGCTATGAATATAACGTACGTTTAGCTCAAGCGGCTGAAAAAAGTGGCTTTGAATATGCCCTCACTCAAATTCGTTTTACTGCGGGCTATAACGCTGAAAATCAGCATGAATCTGTGAGTTTCAGTCATGGAATTTTAGCAAAAACTGAAAAGCTAAAAGTCATTGCTGCAATTTTACCTGGCCCTTGGAAACCTGCTCTTGCGGCAAAGCAACTTGCAACGATTGATCATTTAACCAATGGACGTATCGCAATTAATGTAGTGAGCGGTTGGTTCCGTGGCGAGTTCGATGCCATTGGTGAAGAATGGCCTGAACATGATGAACGCTATGCACGTTCTGAAGAGTTCATTCGTGCCTTAAAAGGTGTTTGGACACAAAATCATTTCAATTTTGATGGTAAATATTACCAATTTAAAGATTACACACTTTCGCCTAAACCTGTGCAAAAACCACATATTGAAATTTTCCAAGGAGGCAGTTCACGTGCAGCACGCGATATGGCTTCTCGTGTTTCAGATTGGTATTTCACCAATGGCAACACCCCAGAAGAATTGAAAAAGCAAATTGATGATTTACGTGAAAAAGCACGTGCAAATAATCATGAAATTAAAGTCGGTGTAAATGCATTCATCATTGCCCGTGACACAGAAGAAGAAGCAAAAGCCGTTCTGCAAAAAATTATTGATCATGCCAATGTAGATGCAGTAAAAGCCTTTGGTCATGCCACTAAAGAAGCTGGGGCAGCAACCCAAGAAGGCGAAGGAAACTGGGTAAAATCGACTTTTGAAGACTTAGTTCAATATAACGATGGTTTCCGCACAAATTTGATTGGTACACCACAACAAATTGCTGAACGCATTATTGAATTAAAAGCTATAGGTGTAGATTTGGTGCTTTCAGGCTTCTTGCATTTTATCGAAGAAGTTGAATATTTTGGTGAAAAAGTGCTGCCTTTAATTCGTGAACTTGAAGAAGAAAAACAAAATGAAATTACGGCAAAATCTGCGTAATTTTCAGATAATAATTAAATAGAATTCTAATGTTATAACTTTCCCTTAAGACTCGGCTTAAGGGATTTTTTTATACATGATGCAATTCAATCACATGAGTTATTACGATAACCTTATAGTCATGTGATAGTTTTAGCCACTCTAAATAAAATGATATTTTTTTCAACACTCTATTGACTTCACATTCATTGCACGCAAATATAACACCTATCAAATATGATAGGTTATAAAAAGGGTAGGTGTGATATGCAAATTTTTAATGCTCAATTCCAAGGTGTGATTGATACCGATTTTGGACAAAAAATCTTAGCTTTTCTGAACGAAGAAAAAACTATCGTAATGCTTGAAACAGCAACTTACCTAGGTCGACCAGCAATTGAGGCTTTAGTTCCAAGCTTGGAAACTCGATTCGGTGATGAATTAAAAGGTATTGAGGATAATTCAAACAATCCTGAAAACATTGATTTTGATCGTCTAAAACAAACTATGGGTCACATGGTTAAAGTAATTATGGAAGAGCATAATTATATAATTGATCAAAAAAATGTAAAAATTCCTGCTGCACGTAGTACTCTCTTCTCTACAGCAGCCCGATATAAAAAAGCTTAATACAATGCAAATATAGTGAGAATAGGAGCTAATGCTTCCATTTTTTATTTCGTATACTTATACGATTGAAAAATTAGAGAATAGAAAATTGTGAGTTCCACACCAGAATTAGCGAATCCGACTCCACAAAATCAGTCGAACTCATCTAGTAAAATGGCGCTTCCTATCGTTTTAGCCATTGCCCTCGCACACTGTTTAAACGATTTAATACAAGCATCTTTACCTGCAATTTACCCGCTTTTAAAAGAAAATTTTGCTCTTAGCTTTGCTCAAGTTGGTCTTATTTCACTGGTTTTTCAAATGACGGCTTCAATGCTTCAACCGTGGATTGGATTTTATACCGACAAATATCCAAAACCGTATTTATTACCTATTGGAATGTGCATCACATTAAGTGGTATTTTTTTACTCGCATTTGCACCTAATTTTGGATTACTTCTCATTTCAGCAGCCCTTATTGGTGTTGGTTCTTCTACATTTCACCCTGAAGCATCGCGTGTTACTCGCATGGCTTCTGGAGGGCGTTTTGGTACTGCACAATCGACCTTTCAAGTGGGTGGAAATAGTGGCTCTGCCATCGGTCCATTATTAGCAGCGGCAATCATTGTTCCAAGTGGTCAAGCATCTGCAGCATGGCTGAGCATGATCGCCATTTTCGCTATTTTTGTTTTATATAAAATTAGTCGTTGGACTGTAAAAACGACTTTAGCCAATCAACAAAATAAATCTAAGCCAATTACCAAAGCTCGATTAAGCAACTCACCTCTCATACGCGCGATTGTGATTCTTTGCTTTTTAATGTTTGCAAAATTTACATATATCTCAAGCATTAGTAATTATTACACGTTCTATCTAATGGACAAGTTTCACGTTACCCTACAACATGCTCAGCTTTACCTATTTGCCTTTCTTGCAGCCGTCGCATTGGGAACATTTGTTGGTGGTCCAATTGGAGATCGTATTGGACGTAAAGCGGTGATCTGGGTGTCATTTTTAGGTATGGCTCCCTTTGCACTCATGATGCCTTATGCTAATTTATTTTGGACATGCATCTTTACCATTTTTGCTGGCATCATTATGTCTTCTGCATTTTCAGCCATGGTGGTGTATGCACAAGAAGCTATGCCAGGCCGTATCGGCATGATCTCGGGTTTAATGTTTGGACTCATGTTCGGAATTAGCGGAATCGCGGCAGCAGCACTTGGTTATATTGCCGACCATCAAGGCATTTCATGGGTCTTTTCATTTACCTCTTATTTGCCTTTACTCGGTCTATTAACATTCTTTTTACCCAATGTTGACCATAAAGTTTAATGTAAATTAATAGAATCAATGTAGTTAGCTATCATGTAACTGCACAATCTCCATTATTTTTATGAGAAGAATTTTAAATTATGTACACAGGTATTGTTCAAGGTTTAGAAAAAGTCTTAGAAATCCGCCAAGGCGATGGTTTTACAACGCTTGTGATTTCAAACGATCAAAACTTTTTTCACGATGTTTTTATTGGTGCTAGTGTTGCAATTAATGGTGTTTGTTTAACAGCAACCTACATTAATTTAGAAGAAAATCAGGTACATTTTGACGTATCTGCACTAACCAACAAACTTACCACATTAAAATTTTTAAATACTGGAAATGAAGTCAACATTGAGCGTTCTGCAAAAGTTGGAGCAGAAAATGGTGGTCATAATTTATATGGTCATATTGAAGGTACTGCAATCATTCGACAGCTTGAAAAAAATGGGGAAACTCTACATTTAGAACTCGAAATTCCCGCAGACAATATTAAATATTTTTTCTTAAAAGGATTTATTGGTCTCAATGGCTGCAGCCTTACCGTAAATGCGGTAAACCGTGATCAAAACACAATTTCAATTGATTTAATTCCTGAAACTTTACGCTTAACCACTTGGAAAGATATAAAAATTGGAGATGAAGTGAATTATGAAATTGATCAAATGACACGTACGCTTGTCGATACTTTAGAAAATATTCATCGTCGCTAAAGTAAAAAGGCTACTCCAAATGAAGTAGCCTTTTTTACAAATAATTATAAAGATTAGATTAGAACCAATATAAACCTAGCGCATAGCCCACCGCTAACAAGAACCAGCTAAATAACCATAACCAACCAAATGAATAACGTAAATGCTTACCCATTTCCGTACCTGCAAGCCCCATAGCTAGCCATGTTGCAGGTGAAAATGGACTCACAAATGTACCTACGTTATTACCAATTGCCATGGCATATACCACTGAATTTGGTGCAACACCTGAAGTTGCCGTAACTTCTTGTACAATCGGTAATAAAGCAAAGTAATAAGCATCTGTACTTGTAAAGATATCCATCGGAACACCAAGAATACCCACAAAAATATGTAATCCACCCACCCATGCTGATGGCAAAATTTGAATCAGATCAACGGCAATTGATTTCAACATTCCCGATTCAGTCATAATGCCTAAGAAAGCACCTGCTGAGAAAATAATAGCAACCATAGTCAATGCTTGTGGTGCATGACGACTAATTGCTTGCATACGTTCTCTAGGATTTGGAAAGTTAATGAATAACACCAAAGACAATGCAATCATAAATACATACGGAGCAGAGAACAGACCAAATGCCAAACAAATAACCGCTGAAATAATTAAACCAACATTGATCCATAATTTTTTTGGTTTAACAGTTTCATCTGAATCATCAGGAAAATCGGTTAAAGTGCAGTCTTGATTAAATGGTGTTGTCCCCATTAAATGCGCTGCAGCAATTCGACGTTTTTCACGTAAACCCATAATGACTGCAACACCAACCATGCCTAAAATACCAATAATTTGCACGGGAATAATACTTTGCCACAAAACAGAAGCATCAACACCCGTTACAGCAGAAGCACGCCCTAATGGACCGCCCCAAGGCACCATATTCATCACCCCCATACTTCCTGCCATGAGCAATAGCATCAAATATGGGCTCATGCCTAACTTACGATACAACGGTAATAATGCAGGAATAATAATTAAGAATGTTGCTGCACCTGAACCATCTAAATGTACAACAGCTGCAATTAATGTAGTCACAATTGCAACAACCACAACATTACTCCGAGTAATCGCCACCATTTTTTTAATCAGTGGATCAAAAACATGAAGTTCTTTTAACACACTAAAAAATAGAATTGCGAAAAGGAACATCACCGCAACTTTGGTAACTTTGGTAATACCTGACTCAAAAAATGTTGAAACTTCTGATGGGGTAAATCCCGCGATAAATGCACCAATTAAAGGAATAATTGACATCGCTAAAATAGGGTTTACTTTGCCTGTCAAAAGCAGAACAACAATAGTCACAATAATTAAAATGCCAATTAACGTTAGCATTGAATACTCCTTCTGATACGTTTTTTAGCAAAACGCTAAGACCAATCCTGTCTCAAATTAATTTTTTACATAACTTTTAGAATAAAAATTCAAAGCATGGAGACTGCAAAAATTGCTAAAATTTATTTTGAACTTTAATTAAAAAATAAATCAAAAATTCTGATTAACAATCTAAAGCTTAATAAATATAAAAAATATAATGTGTTTATTATGTTCTCGTTGGCTTTTTGCAAAGTATAATTTTTAGTCAATGTAATCATTTAAAATTTATGATAGTAGTAATAAAAAAATGGGCATAAAAGCCCATTTAAATAAGTAGAAAATTAACTTAAGAATAAAAACTCGGATCTGGCACTTTTCCTGTCAGTACCCACTCACCAATTTCTTGATATTTATAGTCGACAGGATCATGCAAAGTTTGCGTACGTACATTGCGCCAAAAGCGATCTAAATTAAGTTTCGCTGTCGTTGCACGTGCCCCCATGACTTGAAATATATTTTGTGTGATATATAACGAGGTATTCGTAGATGCAATTTTCGCAGTTGCGATTGCAATTGAAACTTCACCACGTTGTTCTGCTGTTAGGCTCTCACCTACCTCCCAAGCTTGTTGCAATGCTTCAATCGCTTTATTCGCAAGTAACCCTACACTTTCAAGTTGCACATAAAACTCTGCAAAATGTTTTTGAATAAAAGGATCGTTAACGGCATTTTCAGCTAAAGATTTAGACCAAGCTTTTTGACTTTTCACTGTTTCTTTTGCCGTTTCAAATGCCCCTTCTGCTACACCTAAAAACATATGTACAAATATAAGTTGGGCAATAAGCGGACGTAAACTTGAATATGGTGTGCTTAATGGCCCCGGATTTAATAACAACTCATCTTCTTGAATCTTTACGTGTTCAAAATGACTCGTTCCACTATCCGTTTGGCGTTGCCCCATATTATTCCAATCCCCTAAAAAGCTCACTCCTTCTCGCACTGTAGGAATCACGCCAATTAATAATTTTCCTGCTTCGTTATACCCAGAGCACAGTAAAATATCAGAATCCATCGAGCCTGAACAAAAGCTCTTGTCACCATGAAAAATATATTCTGAATCTGAAATTTTGCTTGCTATTGTTCTTCGATCCAATGGATTTAAGGTATTTCCCCAAAACAAATTATTTTGTGCAGTTTGCTCAAACCATTTGCCATATTGCTCAGGTTGTGAAAAAAGTTGAACAGTGGCAATCAGTAAGTGATGGAACCCGTACACATGTGCCAATGAACTATCTACTTGAGCAATCGTTTGAATAGTTTTAAAAATGGTTTTCCAACTCGCACCCTGCCCACCATACTGCGTGCCAATAGATAAGCCCAATAACCCACTTTGACGAATTAAATCACGTTCAGTTTTTGGGTTTCCACCTTGCTTATCACGTTCTGCTGCCGTCATTGCAAATTGTTCTGCAAGTTTATGTGCAATAGAAATTGGATCTTGAAGATTTTGAGCGTGAATATTCATCATTTTATCTGTGTTATTCCTTAGGTTTTTAGCTTAACAGAGCGCATAGATCTGCTTTATCTGAATGTCTGCTGTCTTTATTCCAAAAATAAAAATACCGCTAGCTAAACTAGCGGTATTTTTAATAATGCATTGTTTTTAAGTATGTTGAGATTGCACTTCAATAATGAGCTGATCCACTACTTGCGGGTCTGCTAAGGTTGAAGTGTCACCCAAACTATCTAGCTCATTTGCCGCAATTTTTCTTAAAATACGGCGCATAATTTTCCCTGAGCGCGTTTTTGGTAATGCAGGTGCCCAATAAATTGCATCAGGCGTTGCTACAGGACCAAGTACTTTACGCACCCATGCGACAAGTTCTTTACGTAACTCTTCCGACTCTGGGGTATCTGCTTGTAAAGTCACATAAGCTGCAATGCCTTGCCCCTTAATATCATGAGGCATACCCACTACAGCCGCTTCTGCTACATGCTCATGAGCAACCAAAGCACTTTCAATTTCAGCAGTTCCAAGTCTATGTCCCGATACATTCAAGACATCATCCACACGTCCTGTGATCCAATAATAACCATCTTTATCTCGACGAGCACCATCTCCCGTGAAATATGTACCCGGATAAGTTGAAAAATATGCCTCTATAAAACGTGCAGGATCCCCCCAAATAGTACGCATTTGCCCCGGCCAAGAATCTTTAATAACTAAATTCCCTTCGGCTTCACCATTCAGCTCACCACCGTCGGCATCTACAATTGCAGGTTTAATTCCAAAGAATGGTCGTGTTGCAGAACCTGGTTTTAAATCTGTTGCACCTGGCAAAGGCGTGATCATGAAACCACCTGTTTCTGTTTGCCACCACGTATCGACAATTGGACAACGGCTTTCACCCACTACGCTGTAATACCAATTCCATGCTTCAGGATTAATTGGCTCACCTACAGAACCCAATAGGCGCAAACTACTCCGATCACTTTCTCGTACAAATGCATCACCTTCGCGCATCATGGCGCGAATTGCTGTTGGCGCTGTATAAAGAATTGTGACGTTGTGCTTATCTACAATATGACCTGTACGTGCCCATGTTGGATATTGTGGAATTCCCTCAAACATCACTGTGGTTGTGCCATTTGAAAGTGGACCATAAAGTACGTATGAATGTCCTGTAATCCAGCCTACATCTGCTGTACACCAAAATACATCATCTTGTTTTAAGTCAAAAACTTCTCGAAAAGTACAATTTACATACGTTAGATAACCGCCCGTTGTATGTAAAACACCTTTGGGTTTTCCTGTTGAACCTGATGTATATAGAATAAATAATGGATCTTCTGCATTCATCGGCTCAGGCGGACAAATTTCATTAACCGTCATAATTTCTGCGTGATACCACAAATCTCGACCCGCTTTCATCTGAATTGGGTTACCCGTGCGGTGTACCACTATGACATTTTGAACTGATTTCGTTCCAGATAATTCGAGTGCAGCATCAACATTGTCTTTAAGCAGAATTGGTTTTCCACCACGCATACCTGAATCTGCTGTAATCACTATTTTTGCCTGACTATCTTCAATACGGCTTGCCAAAGAATCTGGCGAGAAACCACCAAATACCACACAATGCACCGCACCAATACGCGCACAAGCAAGCATAGCAATAGCAGCTTCAGACACCATGGGCATATAAAGCACAACACGGTCACCCTTATTCACGCCATTCTTTTTTAATACATTGGCAAACCGACATGTTTCATCATGCAATTCTGCAAATGAAATAATTTTATGACGCGATGGATGATCTCCCTCCCAAATAATGGCAGGTTTATAAGGATGCTCTTTTAAATGCCGATCTAAACAATTGGCACTAATATTCAACTGACCATCTGCAAACCATTCGATTTTAAAATTATTGGCATCAAAATTTGTATCTTTAACTTTCGTAAATGGCTTAATCCAATCAAGCTTTTTTGCCTGTTCCGCCCAAAATTCCTCAGGCTGATCTATAGATTTTTGATAACGCTCAAAGTACTCAGTTTCATTGGTTCGAGCAGTTTTTTTAAATCCTTCTGGAACAGGATATAATTCATTCATATTATACTTCCTTGATATTTTTACATTTCATCTCGAAATGTCATGCCAATTATTGGTTTTTATTTCTGCATATATTTAGTATTAAGGTTATTTTTAATACATCTCAATCAGGCTTTAGTCGTATATTATTTGTACACATCCGTCTATCAAATTACAATTTAATTTATTCAGACTGTTCATTTTTATATCTGAAATATTTAATTCATTTTATAATTCATACATATATTTAAATACGATTGCAGTTCAAATCTCGCTTCCCTTTTTTAACTTGAGCCAATTTATGAATCAGAACCAATCATCCAACTTTTTTTCACGTCAGCAACCTCATATTAAAGATAGTCCTTTATCTTTAACGGGTCGTTTCGGACGTTTAAGTTATATCGCTTGGTATGGTTTTTTTAATTTAATTGCTTTTTTTGCTTTCATTGCGTTGAGCTTAACTTTAGGCATTTTTAACTTAAGCACACAATCCTTAGATTCACATTTCATAGATACATTAACAGGCTTAGGCGGATTAGGATTTTTGGTTATTTCTGTTTTATATATTTATTTCAACATAGTCATTCAAGTCCGTCGCTTTCATGACATGAACCATTCTGGTTGGCTTATTCTGCTTTTTTTAATTCCACTTGTGAATATTTTTCTCTTCTTTTATCTACTACTAGGTTCAGGTACTTCAGGTTCTAATCGCTATGGTCCTCAACGTGAAAATGCCACATGGGAAAAGATTTTAGCTTGGTTGATGATCATTATTACCATTTTATCTATATTCGGCACAGGTAGCCTTGTTTCTTATATGATGGGATCAGGTCAGCTTGAAACACCAACTGAAATCCTTGAAAAAAGTACGGATTACTTTTAAACAAAAATCCTGATCTTTTGACAATTTTATACACGTGGTAAAATTTTATTTCTTAAATTTTTCTACAAATTCAGGCAAAATAATAAAAATTTTCACTCATCGGAATATCCGTGGCCGAACAACAAAATGCCTTGAACGAAGTTGCTCAAGGCACAACCCAGCTTTTGCACGAAGCAACATCTAAAACAGCACAAACTGTTCTAGAACATACTACAAAATACAATGATGCTTATTCAACGATCGATAAATTTATGGATGGTTTTTGGGAGCGTTTACCGTATATTTGTATCGCTCTCTTTGTGTTTACTATTTTTTATTTACTTTCAAAAGTATTTAAATTCTTTGTACGCAAAGCACTATCTGAACGCTCTTACACCAAGCAAAACTTAGTCTTAGTGCTTAACCGTGTCGGTAGCTCTGCTATTATTTTTATTGGTTTTCTAATTGCGATGGTCATCTCAATTCCGGGCTTTACTCCAGGTCAATTGATGAGTGCATTGGGAATTGGTTCTGTTGCGATCGGTTTCGCATTTAAAGATATTTTTCAAAATTTACTGTCGGGTATTCTAATTTTACTTGGCGAACCCTTCAAAATTGGCGATGACATTATTGTTTCAGGCATGGAAGGGACAGTTGAAGATATTCAAATTCGTGCAACGTTCTTACGCTCACCAGATGGTCGTCGTATTGTTATTCCTAATGCAACAGTCTATACCAGTGCAGTAACGGTAAACACCGCTTATACGCGTCGTCGTTGCGAATTTGTTGTTGGTATTGGTTATGAAGATGATGTACAAAAAGCACGTGATGTAATTTTAAAAATATTAGATCGTGACCCAACTATCCTTAGCCAACCAGGCTTTAGCGTAAACGTATCAGCACTTGCAGATTTCTCAGTAAACTTAACGGTACGTTGGTGGGTAAATACAAGTGAAACAGGTACGGCAGCATCTATTAGCCAAGTACAAGAACTTGTTATTCACGCATTTGCAGAACATGAAATTTCAATTCCATATCCTGTTCAAGAAGTTAAAGTTCACCGTGGTTCAACGGTAACACCTGAATAATTTTTAGGAATTAAATAGCCTTCCCAAAGCATAGGGAATGACTGTCTCGGTTCTAATAATACGGTTGCCTAAGCTTACAGCTTGGCAGCCGTTTTTTATGAGCAACTCAATTTCATAAGGAATAAAACCACCTTCAGGACCAATCACAATGCTACAACCGTGTGAAATTGCACATGGCATTTTTTCTTCTGCATACGGGTGTGCTACATAAGCAGGTTGGTCTGCTGAAATAAGCGTTGGAAGTACATCCTCAACAAAAGGC
Organism: Acinetobacter sp. FY731; assembly: GCF_059515905.1. Classification (NCBI taxonomy): domain Bacteria; kingdom Pseudomonadati; phylum Pseudomonadota; class Gammaproteobacteria; order Moraxellales; family Moraxellaceae; genus Acinetobacter; species Acinetobacter sp. FY731. The sequence goes on from NZ_JCAKNB010000002.1 coordinate 285,354, forward strand.
TTAAACCGTTTATACAGTTCAATTTTCGGAGGAATAGTATCGCCAGCTTGTTCTAAACCCAATGTTATATAATGATCGAGTTGTTGCAAAAATGGCGTTTGCCAATAACTCTTATCGACCCGATAACTATGAAGCAAAATAATCTTCTCTACACCTAAGGTCACACTATCTGCAATTAAACGACGTAAAACTTTAGGTCTAGGCAAAGCCAAAATTAAAGTCACTGCTAACTTTTTAGGAATAGCTTCTTCTTTTAATACTTGTACATGAATCGCAGTGTCCGAGATATCAACAATTTTTGTAAGATACCGCTTACCATGAAGAATACCTACTTTTAGAGTATCTCCTACTTTTACATCAACATGCGTATGCAAATGTTCGAGTTGACGTTTCGATGTAATTTTCCAAATATCCGACTGAGTCTGACGCTCATCAAGTAAAACAATATTCATAAATATTGGTCAATCACGTGGATATGTTTCGCCAAAGAGCCTTTATTTTTTTCCATAATATTGGCAGCATTTAGGTTCAAATGTGCAACCAACTCAGAATCATAAGCCAATTGAACTAAATCTTGTGCTGCTTCTTCAGCAGTTTGTACAATTTTAATGGCAGATGCTTCCACAAATTCATCAACAATCGTTTGAAAATTAAAATAGTTTTTGCCTAAAACTGTAGGTACATTGAGTGCGATTGGTTCCAAAATATTATGACCACCGCCTGGTTCATTTAACGAACCACCCACAAAACATGCCTGACTCATGGCATACCACAACCACATTTCGCCCATGCTATCCGCTAAATAAACTTGCGTGTCGGCTTGAATAGATTGACCTAAACTACGACGTTGCGTATTTAGTTCTAAGCTTTGACTTACCTCAAAAACTTCATCAAAGCGTTCAGGATGACGTGGTACAACAATACAAAGAAGCTCAGAATACTCTGCTAAATAAGGCTTTAAAGCCATCAAAATATCTTTTTCTTCAGGTGCATGCGTACTTGCTATCGTAATAATTTTGCGGTTTTCTAATTGCCACTCTGCTATTAACTGTTGAGCGCGTTCTACAAATGATAATGGTGCAGAAATATCAAATTTAATACTTCCTACAACTTGGCTTGTATCTGTACTTGCACCCAAAGCAACAAAGCGATCGAGTGATGCTTGATCTTGAGCCAAAAGCTCTTTTAAGCCTCTCAGCATTGGTTTTGTTAGACTTGGTACTTTACCGTAACCCTTTGCAGATTTTTCTGAAAGTCGCGCATTAATTAAAATACATGGCACATCAAATTTATGAGCTTGATCTATCAAATTTGGCCACAGTTCAGTTTCAACTAAAGCCAATAATTTCGGTTGATATAATTTAAAAAATTCTGCAATTAATTGTTTTTGATCAGCAGGTAAATATACTGCTTGAAATAAATCTAAATAGGGTTCTTTTAAGAATAAAGATTTCGCACGGGCTTGCCCTGTTTTTGTTGTATTGGTGACTAAAACAGGATGTCCTAATTTTAAATAATACTCAATTAAGGGCTGTGCAGCATTGGTTTCCCCAACCGACACGACATGAAACCAAATGGCTTGCACATTTTTAGGCGTTTGAAATGGACCAAAGCGCTCTAACTGCTCCTGTTGTAGTTGTTCAGCATTCACTGCACGTTTTTTTATACGCCATTTATAAAGTGGTTTTAAAATTGATAATGCTGCGTTATACCAAAATGGAGTAGCCAAATACTTCGCCTTTTATGAATGTCTACTGAAAATATAACAGAGCCACACGAACTTGTTAATTCATGTGGCTTATTTTAAAAATAATAGTATTGAACTTTATGCTTGTTCTAATGTTGGATAATCAATATATCCTTCAGGAACATTGGTACCAATCATGTTTTCAAACTTAAGTTCATTGAGTGGTGCATTTTGTACTAAACGCTCATACAAGTCTGGGTTTGCAATATAAGCTTTCCCAAATGACACTGCATCAGCTTTACCTGAAGCCAATAATTCAATTGCATCTTCGCGACTTAAACGCATATTGGCAATGTATGGAACACCATTTGAGCGCGCTTTCATATCATCAGAAATACTATCTTCTGCTAAATATTCACGTGTAAAGAAGAACGCAATATTACGCTTGCCTAATTCTTCCATCACATAACCGAATGTTTCACGTGGATTGTCATCACCCATGTCATGTTCATCACCACGTGGTGCAAGATGAACACCCACTCGACCTGCACCCCATACTTCAATTAAAGCATCTACAACTTCCAACAAGAATCGAGCGCGGTTCGCGACTGAACCTCCGTACTCATCTTCACGTTTATTGGTTTTAGTTTGTAGAAATTGGTCAATCAAGTAACCATTGGCAGCGTGGAGTTCTACACCATCAAAGCCTGCATCTTTTGCACGAATTGCTGCTTGCTTATATTGTGCTGTAATCGCCTGAATTTCTGAGATTTCAAGTGGACGTGGTACAACATAATCACGTTTCGGACGAAGTAAACTCACTTGCCCTGCTTGTTTTACATCACTCGCTGAAACAGGTGTTTCACCATTGAGTAATGATGGATCGGATACACGACCAACATGCCAAAGCTGCGAAACAATTAAGCCACCTTTGTCATGAACTGCTTGTGTGACTTGCTTCCAACCATCCACTTGAGCATCAGTAAATAAACCTGGGGTATTTAAATAACCGTTCGCTTCTTCAGAGATCACTGTTGCTTCAGCGATAATTAAGCCTGCACTCGCACGCTGAGCATAATACTGCGCCATAAGTGGTGTTGGAACACGATCATCGGTTGCACGGCTACGTGTTAAAGGTGCCATGATGACACGATTTTTCAGCTCTAATGCACCAAGTTTTAGGGGGGTATTCAATTCAGCCATTCTGTGACTCCACCCTCTAATTTCATTTAGAGGTGTTGTTGTAGATATTCAATATATTGCTGAATCAATGTTTCATTGCGGGAAAAATAAGACCATTGCCCATGCTTAGTCGCAGTAATTAAACCTGCTTGTTGTAACACAGACAAATGATTTGACATGGTCGATTGTGATACTTGACCCAATCGCTCAATTTGCCCTGCACAAACACCACGCGTAAAGCCATTACACTCATCTTCAGGCAAAAACTGTTCGGGTGTTTTTAACCACTGCAAAATTTGCCGACGAGTCGGGTTGGATAAGGCTTTATAAATTAAGTCGATGTCCATAGTTTCATCACAAATTGTGTGCAACAAAACGATTCAGCTCCAATCATTATATCGTATTTTATCGATTAATATATCGATTTTTTTAGATATATATTCCAAGCGGTTTCGCTTTGCTACACAAATGTTTGCAAAGGTCTGTTTACAGACCTTGTTTTAAACTTGCTTCAATAAATTTATCTAGATCACCATCAAGTACAGCACCCGTATTCGAGCTTTCAACACTTGTACGTAAATCTTTAATACGTGAGTCATCTAAAACGTATGAACGAATTTGACTTCCCCAACCAATATCAGACTTTGTATCTTCTAATGCTTGAGCTGCATCATTACGCTTTTTCATTTCCAATTCATACAATTTTGCACGTAATTGTTTCCAAGCATGATCACGGTTAGCATGTTGTGAACGTTGGTTCTGACAAGCAACCACAATACCTGTTGGTGCATGCGTTAAACGTACTGCAGAATCTGTTTTGTTAATATGCTGACCACCCGCACCAGAAGCACGGTAAGTATCTGTACGTACATCTGCAGGATTGATTTCAATTTCAATATTATCATCAATTTCAGGAGAAACGAAAACAGCAGAGAAAGATGTATGGCGGCGGTTACCTGAGTCAAATGGAGACTTACGCACTAAACGGTGTACACCTGATTCTGTACGTAACCAACCATACGCATACTCGCCTTCTACACGAATCGTAGCAGACTTAATACCAGCCACATCACCGTCAGATTCTTCCATTAATTCAGCTTTAAAGCCATGACGTTCAATCCAACGCATATACATACGCAGTAACATAGATGCCCAATCTTGTGCTTCTGTACCACCTGAACCTGCTTGAATTTCAACATAGCAAGGGTTTGGATCCATTGGATTGCTGAACATACGGCGGAATTCTAATTTAGCAAGTTCCGCTTCAGCTGAATCTAATTCTGCTTGAACATCTGCAAGCATTTCTTCTTCTTCAGCTTCAACCGCAAGATCAAGCATCGCTTGAGCATCTTCTAATTGAGTCGATAAACCATCAAGCACGTTTAATACGTTTTCTAATTCGCCCTTTTCTTTAGCCATCGCTTGCGCGCGGTTTTGATCATTCCAAATTGTAGGGTCTTCTAATTCACGTAGAACCTCTTCTAAACGCTCTTTCTTAAGATCGTAGTCAAAGATACCCCCGTAGTGTTTGACCACGTTCGTCTAAATCTTTTAGCTGTAATAGATACGGATTAATTTCCACGTGAAATACTCTCAATTTAAAACATTCAAAATAGCGTTAAATTATAGCACAGACCAAATATGCGATTTCACACTTCACCCGATAAGAAATTGAAATAAATTTAAACACTTTTTTAATCTCTACACTTTGAATACAGCCATCATCTAATAGAGCCAAAAGCGAAATTTAGCTTAAATATTAATCAAACCTTACAATAAAAAAAACTATTTTTTACTTGAAATTAAAATTTATCAAAACATAAATATAAAATATATTTTATATTTCAATTACTTAAAAACACAAATTACACAAACCCAACCCTATTTACATTGCCACAACGGTATCTCGATTGACCGTTCATATTTTTGCCCTAGACTGAATCTGTAACAAAAAATGTATATTGAAACTATAAATCAAGAGGTAGACCCCATGAAAAAATTAGCAATCGCCTCAGCATTGTTGTCAACTATGGCCGTTGCTGGCACAGCCAACGCATACCAAGCAGAAGTGGGCGTAACAGCTGGTGTGATCGATCCCGATCATGCAAGCACTCAAGGTATTTATGGTGTAGAAGGAACAGCTTACTTTAAACCAGTACAAACACGTAATGCACCACTTGCAGAAGCAGCATTTTTAGACCGTGCAAGTAATGTTAAAGCTCAGTACAACTACAGCAAAGTAGATGATGCAAAATTACATAACTATTCTGCTGGCGTAGAATACTTTGTACCAAACTCAGACTTCTATTTAAGCGGTGACATTGGTCGTCAAGACATTAAAATGAAACACGCTTCAAATTTTGACACAACTGTTTACTCAGCAGAAATTGGTTATTTACCAGCTCCAGGTCTATTAGTTGCCGCTGGTGTTAAAGGCTATGATAATGATGCCAAATCACATACTGCACCAAGTGTACGTGCAAAATACGTAACAGCATTATCAAATGGTCAAGATATTAATATTGAAGCTGGCGCAACATTTGGCGATATTAAAGATTACCATGTTGCTGCTGATTACTTTATTGATAAGACATTCAGTGTTGGTGCAGACTACCAAAAACAAGACTTTTTGGATAACAAAGAATGGGGCATTAATGCACGCAAATTTGTGACTGAAAATGTAAGTTTAGAGGGTCGTGTAGGTTTTGCTAAAAATAATGTAAATGATTACAACACTTACAGCGTTGGTGCAAAATACCGCTTCTAAAACATTGAATATATCTTCCCTAAAAAAAAAGCCACTCTATTGAGTGGCTTTTTTTCCCATCAACATTCACACATCTAGAGAATTATTGAAATAGGTGTACAACTCGTAACTGTAAATTTACATTACCATTAAATATATTCTTCTCTAATTCATAAACTAAATTCACATGATCAATCATTGGATTAAAATCATATTTTTCTTTGGCATTAAAAGAAATTGCTTCCACCACTTGCCCATTTTCCAAACCTAGACGTAGCTTTAAATGTGAATCTTTCAACCATCGATAATCAACTAATTTAAACTGCCCTTCAAAAATAGGTTGTGGGAATTTCTGTCCCCACGGTGCTAAATTTTGTAGTAAATCGACCGTATTTAGCTGAATGATATCTGCCTTTAAAACACCATCAGTCCAAAGTACAGCTTGAAATAACTCATCATCCATATTCGCGATAAGTTTTTCAAAAACAGACTTAAATTCAGAAAAATGTTCTTTTTTGACCGTTAAACCCGCTGCTGCGGCATGCCCACCAAAATGACTAATTAAATGTGGATATTGCTCTGCAACCAATTCAATCGAATCTCGAATATGAATACCATCAATTGAACGAGCCGAGCCCTTAATATGTACACCATCTTCATCGGCTGCAAAAACAATAGCAGGTCTATGGAATTGTTCTTTTAAACGCCCAGCAACAATACCAATCACACCTTGATGCCAATGTTCTTCAAACATCACCAAAGCTGCTGGTAAATTTTGTTGATCTAACTCTAATTTTTCTAGCTCAAGTAAAGCTTCTTGTTTAATTTTGCCTTCGACCTGACGACGTTCAACATTCAGATCATTTAATTGCCTTGCAAGCTCATAAGCTTTCTGAATATCGGTTGCGAGCAAGCACTCAATACCAATGTCCATGGTTTCCATACGCCCTGCTGCATTAATCCGAGGACCTAAGACAAAACCTAAATCTTGTGCTTTTAAAGAAGCGGGATCACGTCCTGCAATATCAAGTAATGCACTAATTCCTGAACGACACTGACTTTGCTGAATTCGCTTCAACCCTGCATCAACCAAAATACGATTGTTATAGTCCAAACTTGCGACATCGGCATATGTACCTAGCGCCACTAAATCTAAATATTGCGTTATTTTACTGGTTGATTTAGCAAGCTTTGCACGATGGCTCGATAAGTTCGCAAGCAAATAAAATGCAACGCCCACCCCTGCCAAAGCTTTACTTGGAAAGTCGCAGCCTAATTGATTCGGATTCACTACAGCTTCAGCTTTCGGTGTTTCTTTAGTCGTTAAATGATGATCTGTAATGACCACGTTCATACCATGAGCTTGAGCTTTTTCTACCCCTGCATGGCTTGAAATACCATTATCTACAGTTATAAGAAGATCAGGCTGATACGTTTGATAAGCCAAATCCGCAATCGCAGGCGTTAAACCATAGCCATATTTAAAACGATCAGGTACTAAATATTCGATGTTTGCACCCATTTCTTGTAATGCAAGTATCATCAATGCCGTACTAGTTGCACCATCAGCATCGTAATCTCCCACAATCACAATTTTTTGCTGTTGATCTATTGCCTCATCAATAATTTGAATCGCCTGATCTAAGCCCTTCATTGTTGGTGCAAGTAAGTGTTTGAGTTTTAATTCGAGCTCTTGTTCAGACTCGACACCACGTCGTGCCAAAATTTCAGCGACAAAATTAGGCACGCCCTGAAAATTTTCAGGGCGTGTAATAAATGGTCTTTGTTTAATTAGAGTTTTAGACATTTAAGGCATCAATCGTTGGATAATCCATTTACCATCGATTCTTTCATAAGTGATGCGGTCATGTAAACGATTTGGACGACCTTGCCAAAACTCATAATAATCAGGCTCTAGACGATAACCGCCCCAAAACTCTGGTTTAGCCAACTCGGTTTTATCTTCAACTTCATCATGTAAGGTTTGAAACCGCTGTTGCAGCTCTTCACGACTTGCAATCACACCACTTTGTGGCGTACTAATATGCGCTGCAATTTGATTATCACGCGGACGCTTGTGGTAATACGCTGTCGATTCCTCTTCAGAAATTTTCACCACACGCCCTGACACACGAATTTGACGCTCTTGTTCTTGCCAATAAAACAATAATTCCGCATATGGGTTTTCAGCTAAATCGATGCCTTTTTGACTGTCATAGTTGGTATAAAAATCATAACCCGCTTCAGTTGCACCACGTAACAAAACCGTACGTACATGCGGACGACCTTGTTTGCTTGCTGTTGCTAAAGACATTGTATAGGGCTCATGTAATTGAGCTTCTAAAGCATGATTAAACCAATTTAAAAATTGTTCATGTGGATTTTCATTCACTTGAGCTTCGTGTAGTTCACCTTTTTGGTAACTTAAACGTAGCTCACTTAAATCTTTAATGACATCACTCATATCAATTCCTATGCAGCGTTTGCACGCACAGCATCTGCTAAATGATTTGCTAAAGCTGTTACTTCTGCTAAATCATCACCTTCAACCATGACACGAATTACAGGTTCAGTTCCTGATTTACGAATAAGAAGACGACCACGACCTTTAAGCTGTTCTTCCGCTTTTGCAAATTCATCAACCAATGTAGGCACTGTATATGGATCGAACATTGCCGCTAAACGTACATTCACTAAAACGTTTGGCAATAAAGTAAATCCGTCTACTAACTCATGCAGGGCTTTATTTTGCTCAACCATTACAGTTAAAACCTGAAGTGCAGCAATAATGGCATCACCGGTGGTACTTTTATCTAAAGTAAGAATATGACCTGACGGCTCACCACCTGTCACCCAACCATTTTCTTCCAAGCCTTGTAGTACATAACGATCACCTACTTTGGCACGTAACAATGGAATGCCTGCTTTTTCTAAAGCTAATTCCAATGCCATATTACTCATAAGTGTACCGACAATACCTTTTGGCTTTTTCGATGCTTGAGTCGCCAAAATATACAGGATATGGTCACCTGTAATTTGTTCGCCATTTCTATCCACTAAAATGACACGATCAGCATCTCCATCGAAAGCAATCCCAAGGTCAGCAGCATTTTCAACCACTGCTTTTTGCAAGCTTTCAGGATGCGTAGAACCACAGCCTTCATTGATGTTTAGACCATTTGGTTCATTGTGAATTGCGATGACTTTTGCACCAAGCTCACGGAATACAGAAGGACCAACGTTATACGCCGCTCCATTTGCACAATCGACAACAATTGTTAAATCATTTAAGTCTAAATGGTATGGAAAAGTCGATTTACAAAATTCGATATAGCGACCATTGGCATCTTTAACACGTACACTTTTACCTAAATTTGCAGTGTCTTCGATGAAAATATCGTTTTCTAATTCTCGATTAATCGCTTCTTGAATTTCATCAGGGAGTTTTTTACCTTCTCCTGAGAAAAACTTAATCCCATTATCAAAATATGGATTATGCGAAGCTGAAATTACAATTCCTAAACTTGCATGTAACGCTCGTGTTAAGTGCGCAATTGCAGGTGTAGGTAATGGACCAAGTAAATGAACATATACACCAGCAGCATTTAAGCCTGCTTGTAGTGCTGCCTCTAAAATATAACCCGATAGTCGTGTATCTTTCCCAAGTACAACAATTGGCTTATTTTTTTTACTATAATTTTTTAATACTTTACCTGCTGCGAAACCCAACTTTAAAGCAAATTCAGGTGTAATTGGCAATTCACCAAATTTGCCTCGAATACCATCGGTACCAAAATAACTCATGTTTTACTCACTTCTTGATGGTGATCTTCATCATCACATTTATAGTAATTACTTTACACCAAAAACAAAAAAGCCGTCATACGTCTGACGGCTTTTTAGCGAGAAAACTACGAAAATTAACCAACGCGGTAGTTTGGTGCTTCTTTCGTAATAGTCACATCATGTACATGAGATTCAGACATCCCCGCAGACGTAATCTTCACAAATTTTGCATTTTGACGAAGATCTTCAACTGTAGAAGAACCTGTATAACCCATAGAAGAGCGTAAACCACCCATCATTTGATGAACGATGTTACCCATTGGACCTTTATAAGGTACACGGCCTTCAATACCTTCTGGAACAAGTTTCTCTGCACCTGCTTTAGAGTCTTGGAAATAACGGTCAGCAGAACCTGTCGCACCCGCCATTGCACCTAAAGAACCCATACCGCGGTATGCTTTGTAGTAACGACCTTGGAAGAATTCAACTTCACCAGGTGCTTCTTCAGTACCTGCCATAAGTGAACCAACCATAATTGTGCTTGCACCCGCACCAATCGCTTTTGCCATATCGCCAGAGAAGCGAATACCACCATCAGCGATTAATGGAATTTGATCTTTAAGTGCATTTGCAACGCTGTCAATCGCAGAGATTTGTGGCATACCAATACCAGCAACAATACGCGTTGTACAGATTGAGCCAGGACCAATACCCACTTTAACAGCATCAGCACCTGCATCTAATAATGCAAGAGCAGCATCACCAGTTGCGATGTTACCGCCAATCACTTGTACTTGTGGGTAGTTTGCTTTAACCCAACGTACACGCTCAATTACACCAGCAGAGTGACCATGTGCAGTATCAACAACAATAGCATCTACACCAGCTTCAACCAATGCTTCAACACGGCTTGGGGTTTCAACACCTGTACCAACTGCAGCACCAACACGTAAACGACCTAAATCATCTTTACAGCTGTTTGGATAAAGTTCTGCTTTGTTAAAGTCAGTTACTGTAATTAAGCCTTTAAGCTCATTATTTTCACCAACAACAATCACTTTTTCAATACGATTTTTTTGAAGAAGTGCTTGGATATTTTCTTTCGATTCGTTTTCACGAACTGTAACTAAACGATCTTGACCAGTCATAATGTTGCTTACTGGTTGCTCAAGGTTAGTTTCAAAACGCGTATCACGACCTGTCACAATACCAACGACTTTACCGTCTTTTACAACAGGTACACCGCTAATATTGTTTGATTGAGTAATTGCAATTAACTCGCGAACAGTTGTTTCGGGAGTTACGGTAATAGGGTCTTTCACCATTCCCGCTTCAAATTTTTTCACACGGCGTACTTCAGCAGCTTGCGCAGCAATATCCATGTTTTTATGCAGAATACCAATACCGCCATTCTGCGCCATAGCAATTGCCATACGTGATTCAGTCACTGTATCCATTGCAGCAGAAACGAGAGGGATATTAAGATTAATTCCGCGTGTTAAACGTGTCTTTAGAGAGACATCTTTTGGGAGGACAGTTGAGTAGGCAGGGAGTAACAAGACATCATCGAAGGTTAGCGCTTCTTGAACGATGGTCAGCATAACAGTCTCACTGGTAATTTCCGTGCGCTATTATAAACAAATTTGGATGTAAATTTCATTTATTATTATCAATTATTTATTTTTACTCTGAAATTTTATTTTATTTTAATAAAACTCAATTACTTATTTAAATATAATTTTACTCATAATGACCTGATTAAAATAATAAGGAAGAAAACTTCTCTTTTCTTCCTTATTTTTTAATGATACCAACTTAAAAGCCGAACTCTCTTCTATAAATGTATGCGTTCTATACATCTTAAAATTTATATCTAAATGCTATAGAGCGATGAGTCATTTAAACTAATTAATACTCTGGGCATGTAAAAACACGCTCATCCATTAAGTCTGTTCCACATTCAAGTGTTTCAATCCAGTCGAGGAATTGGTTTACCTGCTCTTTACCCATAAATGGTGTTCCGTGCTGTGGAACAATGCTTTCCACATCCATAGTACGTACCATTTGCACCCAAAGACGAATCACCTTGTTATTGCACATATAGCGCTGATGAAAACCTTTCATTTTCGGAATGTGATCTTCAAAGTTATCTAATGGAATACCTGCATCTTCAACCATTGATGCACCCATATCTCCTGAAAATAAAATTTTTGAGATTGGATCATAAAACTGGAAATTACCCACAGAATGTAAAAAATGTGCAGGAACGGCAATAATTGAAGAATTACCTAATTCAATTTTTTGACCTTGATCTGGCAATTCAATTAAGCGCTCCAACCAACTTCCTTTCATTCGGTCACTCATAAATGCCGAATTCAAGTGTGGTAAAAAGCGTGCCCATAGTTTAGATGCAACAACTTTTGCGTCGGTATAGACCAACCAACGAGGCATAGAAGTAATAATATCTGGATCTTGATGCGATGCCATCACCAAATCTAAATTCGCAAGACGTGTATATTTATTCAATTCCATAGTCAATGGAACATAGGTCAAGTCGCCACCTGGATCGAGTACTGCAGCTCGTTCGTTATCAATAATTAAGAATTGGTTGGCCTGCACACCCTCACCTTTAACCAAACTGGTAAAGCTAATACATTTATGTGACCCATTATCAAATAATACTTGCGACGTAGTGCGGTCAAATGCCATACCGAATCCCCAAAATTTCTAATTTTTAAAAGCGTATTTCTATGTACAGATAACATATATTTAATTAGTGAAACTTACAATGAATATGCTTTAAATATTTTTAATAATATCAATTATTTGAGTATCAAGTCACAAAAAAACCCGAGCTAAAAACTCAGGTTTTTTTGTTTTTCGGTATATTTTTAGAAGAAATAATGTTGTGCCAATGCTGCAACACCAATAACCAAGAAAACTAATGCGCCAATTTTATGAATTAAGGAAATTGGAAGCTTCTCTGCCATTTTATTACCAATGAATACAGCAGGTGCATTCACAAGCATAATACCCAAAGTTGTACCTAATGTTACCCAACCAATACTGTCAAAACGTGCAGCTAAAGCAACAGTCGCAATTTGAGTTTTATCGCCAATTTCTGCAAGGAAGAACAAAACAAAGGTCGCACCAAATACACCGTATTTTTGCCATTTGTTAATACTTTCCGACTCATCACCTAATTCATCTGGAATTAACATCCAAATCGCCATACCAATGAAACCTAGCGATACTATCCATAACAATACAGTTGGGCTTAATACAGTGGTAATCCATTGACCCAACACAGCTGAAACACCATGGTTTACAACAGTTGCTAGAAAAATTGCGAATAGAATTGGAGCTGGTTTACGGAATCGTGCGGCAAGAAGTAATGCAAGCAGCTGTGTTTTATCACCCATTTCAGACAGGGCAACAACAGCTAAAGAAATGAAAAAAGCAGATAACATGATGTCTTTCTCTGGCTAGCATAACATATACCAATGACTCACCCCTCCTGCTAGCCATATGTGCAGAGTGGTAAATCAAAGGTCTTGCCAACAAAAGAAAGCTTTAAGAAGCTCATTTGGTTTTTTGCTATGATGACCATGCTCGCTTTAGAGCAAATATGTTGATCATCACCTGTTCTTTTCGAACAGCGGCTACTCCCCAATGAAGTAATACTATTATACTCAAATTTTCATCGTTTTTCAAATTTCACAAAAAAACCCTGCCGAAGCAGGGTCTTATCGCACTTAAATTAATTCAATTAAATTAAATTAATAAAGTACGAATATCTTTTAGCAACTTAGTTAACTTATTAGTAAAGCGAGCTGCATCAGCACCGTTAATTACACGGTGATCGTATGACAATGACAATGGCAGCATAAGTTTCGGATCAAAACCTTGACCATTCCATACAGGTTGCATTGTCGCAGGTGAAATACCTAAGATTGCAACTTGAGGCCAGTTAACAAGTGGTGTAAATGCTGTACCACCAATTGCACCTAAACTTGAAATGGTGAAGTTTGCACCTTGAAGATCTTTCGGAGAAAGTTTCTTATCACGTGCTTTTTGACCTAACACACCCAATTCAACAGCAATTTGTTTAATTGATTTTTGATCTGGATTACGCAACACAGGAACTGTTAAACCATCTGGCGTTGCTACAGCAATACCCATGTGAATTTCATTGCGTAAAAGTACAGACTTACCATCATCAGACAAGTGACCTGCAAACTCACGCTCTTCTTTAAGAAGATGAGCAACAGCTTTAATGATGAAAGCCATAATTGTTAAACTAATGCCTTCTTTCTTAAAGTTACCTTTAAGATCATTACGCCAAGCTTCAAGCTCTGTAATATCAGCAAGATCAAACTGTGTCACTTGTGGAATGTAGTTGTTTAATGACAACTGAGGAATAGACACTTGTTGCAAGCGTGTCAATACTTTCTCTTCCACACCACCAAAGGCATCAAAACTTGGCAGTTTTGGTAAACCTGATGATTGTGCTACTGCTGTAGCAGGTGCAGCTTGTGGCGTAGTTAAACGCGTTTTCACATAAGCAAACAAGTCTTCTTTCATTAAACGCGCATGTGGACCAGATGCTTTTACTTCTGCAAGTACAACCCCCAATTCACGTGCTAATTTACGAACCGCAGGACCTGCATAAACTTTTGCATTTGCTACGCTTTGTTCTTTTGTCAGTTTGTCTGCTGAATGCGTTGTTGGTGTAGCAATTGGGGCTGGTGCTACCGCTTTCGGTGCCTCTACTTTAGGTGTCGCTTGAACAGGTGCATTTGCTACTACAGAAGCAGTAGCTTGACCTTCAGCAGCAATAGTCACCAAAGCAATACCTTCTGACACGTTTTGACCTAGCTCTACGTGAATTGCTTTAATCACGCCAGAAACCGTACTTGGTACTTCTACAGTCGCTTTATCAGATTCAACAACAATAATGCTTTGGTCTTTTTCAACTTTATCACCAACAGCAACAAGTACTTCAGCAACAGCAGCTTTATCTACACCTAAATCTGGTACAGCAACTTCTACATCACCAGCAGGAATTGCTGCTTGTGCAACAGGTGCAGGAGCTTGTTCAACTTGTGCAACAGGTGCAGGCGTTGCTTGTGCAGTTGCTGCTGATGCTACAGGTGCAGCACTTTCTGTTTTCACTTGAAGAATCACAACGCCTTCTTTCACGCTGTCACCAACTTGAATAGAAATAGATTCAACAATACCAGCAACAGTACTTGGCACTTCGACAGTTGCTTTATCAGACTCAACCACCACAATGCTGTCATCTACAGCAATGCTATCACCTACTTTTACTAACACTTCCCCAACAATGGCCTTTTCAACACCAATATCAGGTACTTGAAAATCAACGACTTGCGATGTTGTTGCAACAGATGCAGTCACAGGAGCAGCTTCAACAACTGTCTCTTTTACTTCAGCAACAGGTTCAGCTTTAACTTCTACAGCAGGCGCTGCAGTTTGTCCTTCTGCTTCAAGTTCAATTAATACAGCACCTTCAGCAACTGCATCACCTTGATTTACAAGAATGCTTTTTACTACACCCGCTGAAGTGCTAGGCACTTCAACAGATGCTTTATCTGACTCTAGTAAAACAATGCTGTCATCAACTGCAATGGTATCGCCTACTTTTACTAAAATTTCTGCGACCGTTGCTTTATCTACACCAATATCAGGAGTCGTAATTTGCATGATTAGTTCTCCTCTTTATAGTCAGCAACAGCTTGTACTTCTGCATGTGCTTGTGGTGCCCAAGCAACTGGACGATCTGTATCAAGCTCAAATGTAGAAATTGCATCTTTTACTAAACGTGCATCCACTTCGCCTTCATCAGCCAATTTCTTCAATGTAGCAACAACGATATGTGCAGCATCTACACCAAAGTAACTACGCAACTTAGCACGTGAATCTGAACGACCATAACCATCTGTGCCTAAAGCAACGAATGGACGGTTATCTGGTAAATATCCGCGGATTTGTTCACTATATGCACGCATATGGTCAGTTGCAGAAACAACAATACCTTTAGTACCGCGAAGTTGTTTAGACACCCAAGATTCTTTCGCTTCAGACATTGGATGCAAACGGTTGTATTCTTCTACCGCCATACCATCACGCGCCAACTCGTTAAAGCTTGTTGCGCTCCAAACATTTGAATGGATTTGGTATTCATCACGTAAAATTTGTGCAGCTTTAATCACTTCACGAAGGATTACACCTGAACCCATAAGCTGAACAGTTGCTTTTGTATCTTCTTCAAGTAAGTACAAACCACGTTTGATACCTTCTTCAACACCTTGTGGCATTTCAGGATGCTCGTAATTTTCATTCATTACTGTTAAGTAATAGAAAATACGCTCTTGATTCACATACATACGCTGTAAGCCATCATGCACAATGACAGCTAATTCATAACCAAAGCACGGGTCATAAGACACACAGTTTGGAATGGTATTTGCAAGAATATGCGAGTGACCATCTTGATGTTGTAAGCCTTCACCATTTAGTGTTGTACGACCTGCCGTAGCACCCAATAAGAAGCCTTGAGCTTGTGAATCTGCCGCAGCCCATGCAATATCACCAATACGTTGGAAACCAAACATTGAGTAATACATGTACATTGGAATCATTGGTAAGTTATTTGTTGAATAACTTGTTGCCAATGCCGCCCAAGCACTCATTGCACCCGCTTCGTTAATACCTTCTTGAAGCATGTGACCATCTTTAGCTTCACGGTAATGCATTAGCTGTTCTTGGTCTTCTGGTGTGTATTTTTGACCGTGAGCAGCATAAATACCTAACTGACGGAACATCCCTTCTAAACCAAAAGTACGCGCTTCATCAGGTACAATTGGAACAACACGATCTTTAATTGCTTTTTCTTTCAACAATGCTGAAATCAAGCGAACCATGACCATAGTTGTCGATTGCTCTTTACCTTGAGAACCTTTTAACACTGCATCAAATACAGATAACTCAGGAATCGCTAATACTTCACTTTCTTTACGACGAGCAGGTAAGTAACCACCTAATGCTTCACGACGAGCTTTCATATATTTAAGTTCAGGCGAGTTTTCGCTTGGACGGTAGAAAGGTACATCAACCAATTCATCATCGCTAATTGGTAAGTTAAAGCGGTCACGTACGTATTTTAAAGACTCAATCTGCATCTTTTTAATTTGGTGCGTTTTGTTTACTGCTTCAATTTCTTCAGATAAACCATAACCTTTTACTGTTTTCGCAAGAATTACAGTTGGTTGACCTTTTGCTGTACATGCTTCTGCATAAGCTGCAAATACTTTATACGGGTCATGACCACCACGATTTAGATTATCAATATCTTCATCGCTTAAATCTTTTACTAGTTCTGCCGCTTCAGGGTATTTACCGAAGAATTTCTCACGTGTATATGCGCCACCTTTTACTTGGTAACGTTGATATTCACCATCAACCGCTTCTTCCATTACCGCTTTTAGTGCGCCAGTTTCATCTTTTGCAAGCAGTGGATCCCAATGACGTCCCCAAACTACTTTAATAACGCGCCAACCTGCGCCACGGAATAACGATTCAAGTTCTTGAATAATTTTACCGTTACCACGCACAGGGCCATCAAGACGTTGTAAATTACAGTTTACAACCCAAATTAGATTGTCTAGTTTTTCACGACCTGCAAGTGAAATAGCACCAGTACTTTCTGGCTCATCCATTTCACCATCACCCAAATACGCCCAAACCTTACGATTTTCTTCTTTAATCAAACCGCGGTTCATTAAGTATTTTTGGATGTGTGCTTGGTAAATCGACATGATTGGACCAAGACCCATAGATACTGTAGGGAACTGCCAGTAATCTGGCATTAAATATGGATGCGGATAACTTGGGATACCAATACCGTCAACTTCACGGCGGAAGTTATTTAAATGTTCTTCAGTCAAACGACCTTCAAGAAATGAACGTGCATAAATACCAGGAGCACAATGCCCTTGGTAATAAATCATATCACCGCCAAAATTATCGTTATTAGCGCGGAAGAAATGGTTAAAACCAACATCATACAAAGTTGCAGATGATGCAAAACTTGCTAAGTGACCACCTAAATCGTCACCTGTTTTGTTCGCACGAAGAACCATTGCAAGTGCATTCCAACGAACAAGTGCGCGAATACGACGCTCCATATCTTGATCGCCAGGCATAGCTGGTTGCTCTTCTACTGAAATTGTATTTAAGTAAGGTGTATTTAGTCGCTGAATGGGAACATGCTTAGCAATCGCGCGTTGATATAGCTTTTCAAGCAAGAATGCACCACGCTCTGTGCCCATGTGTTGTATTACAGAGTCAAACGCATCCTGCCACTCTTGGGTTTCTTGCGCATCTGTATCGCCATAAAACGCCATATTTCACCTATTCTGTATGCTTAATCTTATACCCATATATGTATCACACTTTTGCCTAGCTCAGATATCGCTCTAGATGAATACGGTTTTGGTCTAATATTTAATAAATAAATACCCATTGACCTTTCGTTACGTAAAACAACAAAAAACCGCCAATAATGGCGGTTTTTTAAACACAACTATCAAAATTTGATGATAGTTTAATATATTAAGCTTGTTGATGAGCTTTATGCGGGCTCATTCAAATTACCATATTCCTTCTTATGGCAACATCGCTAAATATGTAGATGGATTTTTACGTTGACCATCTTTTACAACTTCGTAATGTAAATGAGGACCAGTACAACGACCTGTACAACCTACATCAGCAATATGCTCACCTGCTTTTACTCGCTCACCAACACGGGCGATTAAACGAGAAGCATGTGCATAGCGTGTTAAATAGCCATTACCATGGTTAATTTCAACATACTGACCATAACCTGTACCCCAACCCGACTTGGTTACAATTCCAGGCCCTGTTGCATAAATTGGAGTACCTGATGCTGCAGATAAATCTAAACCTGAGTGATTTTCAGCACGACCACCCATTGTACGACCACCAAAATCTGAACTTACACGTTTCATATCTGGAAGAGGATGCGTTACCAACCAAGAGTATGCTGTTGAAGAATATGTAGGTGTTGAATTATATTTTTTAGCAATCGAACTATTATTTAATTCAACTGACTTTTCACGAAGCTTTACTGAAATTTGAGTATTAGCAGGGATATCAAGATCTTCCGACTCTGTATAAGCACCTTGAGCCAAGGTACGAGTGAGTTGTTCTAAACGATCTTGCGAACCATTTTGTGAAGCATTGATCTGAACTAAATCTGCAAATGCTAAAGAAGCAGCAGAAACAGCTACTGAAAAAGCTAACACAATACGTTTTAAATGCATAAAAACCTCATAAACTGTTTTACTCAAAGCTTCTTGGTAATCTCATCCTTGATATCTACCGAAAAATGCGCATAACATAAGACATAATCATGAAGGAATAATGTATGTCTGAACCTGTTAATGTCTTTCAGCAAACCAGAAAACACTCAAAAACAGGAAACTTAACGTTTCTCTCTCAACAAGTATCTGCATGGCAGAAACTTACAAAATTAATTCAACCCTTATTACCACAACCAGAACAATGGCATGTAGCCTGTTACCAAAATGGTATTTTGACAATTACCGGACTCAATCAAGCCATGATTAGTCAACTTGCATACTTGCAGAAACAATATATTGCTCAGCTTTCACAACTTGACGGACTTCATGATTTACAAAAAATTTATGTCCGATTAAGAGTAGAACCCCAAACACCCCAAAAAACTGAAGTACAGCCCAAAGCTCTTAATACTGAAACTCAAGAAATGCTCAAAAGCGCAGCAGACTTTGTAACTGACCCTAAGCTTAGCCAAGCTTTGTTACGTTTGGCAAGTAATAAAAAATAACGTGTTTGAATATTTTTTAACAAATTAGCGTAAAATAATGTGAAATAAATCACAGAAAATTCATTATATTATAACATTTCTCATAAAGACAATGCGTTAGATCACACTTACATAGCGAATTGGGCATTCATCTTCGTCATCAAATGTTACAATTTCATAGCTTGTTGGATCACTTTGAACATTGCGAAGAAGTTGGTTATTGAGTGCATGACCAGACTTATAACCATCAAATTTCGCAATAACTTGATGACCTAATAAATATAAATCACCCACAGCATCTAAAATTTTATGGCGAACAAATTCATCAGAAAAACGTAGACCTTCTTCGTTCACCACACCATCATCATCTACACCAATGGCATTTTCAAGACTTGCACCTAAAGCAAGATTATTTGCTTTTAGATAATCTAAATCCTTCATAAAACCAAATGTACGTGCACCACTGACTTCATACACAAAAGTTTCTGTAGAAAAATCAATGGTTGCAGACTGGTATTCTTTTTTAAATGCAGGATGATCGAAATCAATCGTGAAGTTTAGTTGGAAGCCTTCATGTGGATTGAAAATTGCACGTTTATCATCAATAAGAGCTTCGACCGGCTTTAAAATTTTAATAAATTTTTTCGGAGCTTCTAGTTCTTTTAATCCACCTTGCATAAGCAAGTAAATAAATGGACCTGCACTACCATCCATAATTGGTACTTCTGATGCAGATACTTCAATAATTAAATTATCAATTCCTAAACCAGCAATTGCACTCATCACATGTTCAATGGTTCCCACTTTGGCATTTTCTTGAACCAAGTTAGAACACATAAATGCTTCTTGAATCAGCATTGCATCAGCAGAAATATCTACAGGTGGATTTAAATCAACACGACGAAAAACAATACCCCCATCGGCATGGTGAGGCACAAAGTTAATCAATACTTTTTGCCCACTATGTAAACCAATACCGCTCGCTTTCACGACACGTTGTAAGGTACGTTGTTTCAACATGCTTCTCTATTCATCTATATATCAAACAGCTATACGTTAGCATATTTAGTCTTTTTTAAAAAACAAAAAGGTAGCATTTTAGCTACCTTTTTGTTTTAAACAACCATCAAAAAAAGCAACAAATACTACTTATGCTGTTGATTTTTAAGGTATTCCTGAATACTCATTGGTGTCGGTCGAGCAGAGCCCGCAACGCCTGAAGTATTGGCAGAAGTTGATGTTTCATTGTGCTGGCGTTGAATTGCAGGCACATCATCTTCATCTGCTGAAACAACATTTGATGAAGATACTTGTGTTTGAGCAACTGAACGTTTTACAGGTTCAACTGAATCTGCTGAGTTGCGTGTTAAGCCTGTAGCAATAACAGTTACGCTAATTTCATCACGCGCATCTGGATCGAAGACAGTACCGTAGAAAACTTGACCTTCATCTAAATCAGCAATTTGGTTCACAACATCGGTAATTTCTTCAATTTCACCAAATGTTACGTCATCACCACCCGTTACGTTAATTAAAATGCCTTTGGCATTCATAATTGTTACGTTATCTAGCAATGGACTGCGGATTGCTTGTTCAGCTGCTTGGCGTGCACGTGTTTCTCCACGACCAGAACCCACACCCATCATTGCATAACCACGAGTGCTCATTGCTGTTTTCAAATCGGCAAAGTCAAGGTTGATATGCCCTGGACGAACCACCAAATCAAAAATACTACGTACCGCATTTAACAATACATCATCTGCTTTTTTATAAGCATCTTTCATTGAAATATCACGGAAAACTTTAAGCAAGCGCTGGTTTGGAATAATAATTAGAGAATCAACATGTTGCTCTAAAGCTTCAATTCCTTTTTCCGCAGATTGCAGACGGCGTTTACCTTCAAAATTGAATGGTGTTGTTACAACACCAACAGTCAAAATACCCATTTCTTTCGCAATTTCAGCAACTACTGGCGCAGCACCTGTACCAGTACCACCACCCATACCAGCAGTTACAAACACCATATCGGTGCCTTCAAGTTGCTGACGAATAAGCTCACGACTTTCTTCTGCTGCAGCTTGACCGACTTGTGGATTTGCCCCAGCACCTAAACCACGTGTGCTTTGTTCACCAAGCTGAATTTTAAATTGTGAATTCATACGATCCAAGGCTTGTTTGTCTGTATTTGCACAAACAAATTTTACGCCCTGAATATCTGACTCAAGCATATGCTGTACAGCATTACCGCCAGCACCACCCACACCAAACACAGTGAAGCGGGCTTGACCGTTATTATCAGCTTGATCATCTTCAAAAAATTCAAATGATGCCATGATCTTTAGATTTCCTAATTCATAATTGGCAGCGACTTAAGCCCGTATACTGCCTTGATCTTAATAAAAATTGTTTTTAGGATGCTGTTCAATGCTTAGCTTGTCAAGTGCTCGCTATTCTGTATACAACTTCCTAACAATATTCCCTAAAAACTCAACTAAAAAATTGATTTTAACTTCTCATTTAAGCCTGACCACGCTCTTCCTACACGTCCCCACATAGAAAGCTCGTTCGTATCTTCAGGTTCAACAATTGTATCTTGCGCATAAGTCTGACTATACATGAGCAAGCCTGCTGCCGTAATGTATTGTGAACGACGTAATGATGCTAAATGCTGGTCATCGGCTGTAACTTCAACAGGTGGATTCCCCAAATGAGCTGAAACGCCTAATATTCTGCGAGCAAAACTCACCATGCCTTCAATTTGACACGCATCACCTGCCAATACAACACCATGGTAAAGACCATGGATTGCACCACTTTTTTCTAACTCATGACGAATTTGCGCAAAAATTTCTTCATATCGAGCAATAATAATTTCAGCCAGTTCAATACGACTAATCGTTTGTGGACCATCAATACCTTGTATTTGAATCATGTGATCTGGCTTTACTACACTTAGATCAACACAACCATATAGCAACTTAATACGCTCTGCTTCTTCAGTAGATGTTTGCAATACCGCCGCAATATCACGTGTTACGTTTTCACCGCCACGTTGCAATGTATGCGCTAATGCTAAACGACCATCTAAATAGACCGCTAAATTTGTTGTTCCTGCGCCAATATCAACTAAGCACACACCATATTCTTTTTCATCTTTTAATAATGATGCTTCTGCTGTTGCAAGGTTTGAAACCACCATTTTTTCTACAAAAATATTGGCGCCTTTTAAGGCACGATCCAAATTTTGCATAATGCTTATTGGCATCATCATCAATTGATAATGTGCTGTCATGCTGTGTGCTGACATACGAATAGGATTTTGTACCCATTCTCCTGCATCATCTAAATCGAAACCTAAAGGAACAGCACTAACTAAATAATGATCTGAAGTTAAATGGCTTGCTTTGGCTAAATCTAAAGCACGCACAACTTCACTTGTAGTAATTGTATGATCATGGTTATCAATTGGCGTACGACCAGCAGCATAATAGCTTTTCAGCTCTGCACTTGGAATAGAAATCCAAGCAGAGTGAATACGACATTCAGCCATATCTTCTGCTTCTTGTACGGCATTTTTAATTGCTGTAACAACTTTGTCGAGACTTACAATTTTCCCTTTATTCATGCCTCGGTTACGAGCGGTTGCCATCCCTATGACCTGGATGTTATCCGGCGCATGTACCTTACCAATCAAAACTGAAACTTTGTGTGTCCCAATGTCTATCGCAACAACCGAGGGAACAGCTTCATTCATTATTTAATACTACCATCACTTGTGTATGTTTAATTTTTGGCAAAAAGCCTATATATAAAAGCCTATTAATTATGGCTTCGCAGCTACTTCGCCCGCAATGTTTATGTCACTATTCGTTACAACAAAATGTCCATTTGCAATTTGAGGTGCAACTGAATTTTTCCATTGAACTGCCAAACCATTTCTGTATCTTAAATCGATCGCAGAAATTTTACCCCACACTGGCTTCAAATCATTTTGAGCCAAATAACTCAATTTTTGCAATTTGCTCATCATTCGATCTTGATCAACAATAACACGTAATCCAGAATCAAACTGCATAAACCATGTCATGCGATCTGTCAGATATAATTCTTTTAATCTCATACCTGCTGGTAAAAATAACTGATTAATTTCATTATAACGACGCATCATCATTTTAGACTGATGCGATGGTCCATGCAAAAGCGGTAAGTTTTGATGATTTTTTACAGTAACCTCTGTAAATACATCACCACTATCACTTAGTAATCGACCCGTTCCCCAACGTGCAATCGCTTGTTTAGGCATAACACGAACTCGAATTGAGTTTGGCCATAATCGAGATACCACCACTCGATCTACCCAAGACAATTCAAGCGTCTTATCTCTAATTTCACGTAAGTCTGATGTGAAGTAATTACTTTTCACAACAGGTGATACATAACTATCGACTTGCTTTTTTTCTAACTCCGAGTTTGTACCCACAACATTAAGCTGTGCAACCTGCCCATCTGTTATAACTTTATATAGCCCAAAAATACCAACAACTAAAACTATAACAGCAACACATAACATGAGCCACCCACCAATATTTGAAAGCTTATCCTTCCAAGTTTTGGGCTTATCATGTATTGACGTAATTGCTGCTTTCTTACGACGTGTAGAAGCTGGTAATTGAGCCATAATTTAGTGTGTCACTTCCGCCAGTGTTTGCTCAAGAATCAAAACACATAATTCATCAAAACTATGACCAATTGCTTGAGCTGCTTTTGGAACAAGCGAGTGGCTTGTCATACCCGGAACAGTATTGACTTCAAGCAACCAAAAATTACCTTGTTCATCTTGCATTGCATCAATACGCCCCCAACCACTTGCACCAACCGCTTGGAATGCACGTAAACATAACGTTTGTAACTGTTTTTCCTCAGACTCTGTTAAGCCGCAAGGAATACCGTACTGGACATCGTTACGATTATATTTAGCTTCGTAGTCGTAAAATGCGACATCTTTAGGCGGTTCTAAACGAATCACTGGAAGTGCCTGACCATTTAAAATCACAATCGTAAATTCACGACCTGTAATCCATTTTTCAGCCATAACAACCGCATCATGCTGTGTTGCTTTTGCAATAGCCTCTGCAAAGTCTTCCATTTTTTCGACTTTGCTCATGCCAATACTTGAACCTTCATGTACTGGTTTAATAATAAATGGCAAGCCAATAGAGTCTACAATTTCTTGTAAATCAGAATCTTTAGTCACAATGCGATAAGGTGCGGTTGGAAGTTCAGAACCTTGCCAAATTTGCTTGGTTTTTACTTTATCCATGCCAATAGCTGAACCTTGAACACCCGTACCGGTATACGGCAAGCCAAGCCATTCTAGTGCACCTTGGATTTGACCATCCTCACCACCACGACCATGTAACACAATAAAGGCACGATCGTAATTTACTAACTCAGTCACACTGCGTTCTTGTGGATCGAAGCCTTCAGCATTTACGCCTGAACGAAGTAATGCTTCCAAAACAGCATTACCACTGTCCAAAGAAACTGCACGTTCAGCAGATTTCCCACCCAATAAAACGGCAACTTTGCCGAACTTCAAAGCATTTGACACGTTGTTATCCTTAAACTTTATAAATCACTTAACCAAATTTAAATCTCAATCCGAGATTATTTTAAATATAAGTTATTTTGTACAAGTTCGATTGAAATTGCACCAACATTACCTGCACCTTGCGTCAATAACAAGTCGCCTGCTTTGAGTACATTTTTCATCACATTTTGAATATTCCCTTCTACAGGGTCAATTAACGTTGGTTCAACTTCACCACGTAAACGAATACTACGTGCCAATGAACGACTATCTGCCCCTACAATTGGCTTTTCACCTGCCGAATACACTTCAAGCAATAGAAGTTGATCTACTTGTGAAAGAACATCTACAAAATCATCAAAACAATCGCGCGTACGGCTAAAACGATGTGGTTGGAACATCATCACTAAACGACGATCTGGATGACTTGCACGTGCTGCTTTAATCGTTGCTTCAACTTCTTTAGGATGATGACCATAGTCATCTACTAATTTCACGTTGCCACCATCTAGCTCAAACTCACCTTGAACTTGGAAACGACGCCCAACACCACTAAAGCCTTCTAATGCACGGCAAATCGCACCATCAGAAACACCTTCATCTGTTGCAATACCAATTGCCGCCAATGAATTTAGAATATTGTGCGCACCTGGCATATTAATTGTTACACGTAGTGGCTCACGGTCTTTACGCAAAACGGTAAAGTGAGAGCGCATACCATCTTGTTCAACATCTACCGCACGAATATCATTGTCTTCATTGAAACCATACGTTAATAACGGACGTCCAATGCGTGGCATAATTTCACGAATATTCGCATCATCACCACATACAACAGCTAAACCGTAGAATGGAAGCTTTTGTAAAAATTGAATAAATGTATCTTTCAGTACATCGAAGCTACCACCGTAAGTGTCCATGTGATCAGCATCAATATTCGTGACAATGGTTGCCATTGGCTGTAAATGCAAGAACGATGCATCTGACTCATCCGCTTCAGCAACGATATAACGACTCGCACCCAATGCAGCATTTACACCTGTACGGTTAAGCAAACCACCAATCACATACGTTGGATCAAGGTTTTCTTCAGCCAACATACACGTTACTAAACTTGTGGTTGTTGTTTTACCATGTGTACCTGCAACAGCAATACCATGACGGTAACGCATCAGCTCACCAAGCATTTCTGCACGGCGAACAACTGGAATACGACCTTCAATTGCTGTTTTAATTTCAGGGTTTTCCTGATCAATTGCAGTTGAAACTACAATAACGTTCGCACCTTCAATATTTTCAGCTGCGTGACCAATGAAAACTTTAATACCATTTTCTTCAAGCTGAGCAGTCGTTTTAGATGCTTTAATATCTGAACCCGATACTTTATAGCCTTGGTTCTTTAAAACTTCGGCTATACCGCACATCCCTGCACCACCAATACCCACAAAATGAATGTGTTTAATACGGCGCATTTCAGGCACTTTAATTAACTTTTTAGCTTGATCAGCTGGTGTAGTTAGGGACATATTTTTCTCGGATTACAATTCTTGAATTAAACGAACCACTTGTTGGGTTGCATCTGGTTGAGCTTGCTGACGTGCTTTTGATGCCATTTCAGACAACAATTGGCGATTCATCAACGGAGCTAAAATATCTTTTAAACTATCTGGTGTAAGCGTTGCTTGTGGGCAAATTTTTGCCGCACCGCTATTTGCAAGAAACTTTGCATTCGCTGTTTGGTGATCATCTACCGCAGATGGTAATGGAACAAAGACTGCAGCCACACCTGCTGTTGCAATTTCAGTTACCGTTAAAGCACCTGCACGGCAAATAATTAAATCTGCATCGCTATAAGCTTTTGCCATATCTTCAATGAAAGGCTGAACTTCAACATGCAATTGATCTGACTTACCTATATAACCTTCTTGTGTTTTTTCCACTTGGTTTTGACCACATTGATGGAACACACTCAAAGGAACATCTAGCTGCTTTAAAGCAGCAGGTACGCGCTCATTCAAAGCTTGTGCACCAAGTGAACCACCCACAATTAATATACGTAATGGCTCGCCCGCTTTTTCACGCTCTTGATAACGCCAACTCGGATTTAAAATTTCGGTGATTTCTTTACGAACAGGATTACCTGTTGTCTTAATTTTATGAGTTTCAGGAAATGTATTTGGAAATGCCTGACAAACAGTTTTCGCTACACGAGATAATTGCGTATTAGTAAAACCCGCTACCGCATTTTGCTCATGAATAATGACAGGAATACCTAAAGCACGTGCAGCCAAACCACCAGGCCCTGCAACATACCCCCCAAAACCAGCTACAGCGTCTACATTCAGCTGTTTCATATAACGCATAGCGCTTAATGTTGCTTTTAAAATTTTAAAAGGGGCGGCTAACTTTCGTAGCAAACCATTACCACGAACACCCTGAATATCAATTTGATAAATGGGAATATTTTGATTTTTTAATAGTCGATTTTCCATCCCTGACGGTGTTGCCAACCAAGACACTTCAACACCTTGCTGCTGAAGCTCTTTCGCAACGGCTAGTGCAGGGAAAACATGTCCACCCGTACCTGCTGCCATCATCATGACATGTTTAGGCTGTTTTTTCTGTGCGTTGGTCACGGTCTAATTCTTCAACTTAATAAGGGCTAATGAAAATTCGTTATAAGCTATCAATTGTAATCACAAACGCATAGTACGTGAAAGTTAATTTACTTTTTTTCACTCAGCATTTTATCGTTTTTTTCTACAGTTATTGAAGTTTAAACTAGATTTATTATGAATCTATACAAATTCTCTTATTTTTAGAGAATTGATCACCTTTTTTGTAAAAATATGCACTCCCCTCACCTTATTTTTAATAGCAGAATAAAAATAATTTTATTTGCTCTTTTGTACTTTTTGGTTAAATTAAATTTATTTGCTTGTCATTACAGCAGGAGTTGTAGCTTTCAATTTCCCGACTTTTCGCCACGGGTTTTTCCGTTGGTATTTTTGCTCCAAATAATCTAAACCTGTCCAATACCATGGAATTAAATGCTGCTTAACAAATGGAATAGAAAATACATTTAAACCAACCCAAGGCAAGAATGGACTACGACGACCATATCCCCACAATTCAATACGTGTTGATGGTCGAACACTTGCTCCTCGTGCATGAAAGCCATAAGTATCTGCAACAACCAAAGTATTTTTCTTTACCGCGAAAGTTTGTGGTTGCCCATATCCCAAATTTTCCAATTCACTTGGGTGAATTCGTAAAGACCCTCTACGGCTAAGTGCATTCGATTTTTCATTCATTTGAATAGATTGCAAATGTTCCCAAGCGAGTCTTTTTTCATTGACAGCATGCGAACCTGGCACATAAACAAAAGGTCCTTCATCTTCTGTAACATCGGTTAAAAATAACCATGCTTTTACACTTGAATGAAAAGTATCGCTATGTAAGCTTGTTTGCGGGTCGGGGCGCGATTTTCTAACCTGTGACAAAATAACTTGCACATAATACATGGGCTGAACTTTAGAACTTGCTACATAATTCAAAAGTGCCTGCCAACGTAAATCATTCAATAATTTTTCTGTTGTAGGTAATTGTTTTAAGGCATCGCCATCTAAAGCCATTCTTCGAGTTACCGTGTCTCCTTGTAAAGTTTCACGTGTCTCTAGAGGTGTTTCTAATAATTCTTGGGACAGTCGAGCGAAGTCACCTTCAGGTAAAAAGTTTTCTTTTAAAATAAAACCATTTTTTTGAAACTGCTCTACCTCGTCTTGGGTAAGTGATTTTGCAAGTTTTTGTCGTCTTTTTTGAGCAAGTTTAGATGCTTGTTCCACCCGAAAACGATGCAACCCCAATTCATTGAATGTTTTATTGCCAATAATTGAATGTGACTCAAAGCTTTTTGCAAAGCCGAAAAGTGTTGTGGCATCTACCACAAACTTTTTCGGATTTGCTTTTGCTATTTTTTTTAATTCTTGTAGGACTGTTTTCTTGTTGGGATATGTCCATACTTTTTTAAGTGCAGATAACACGACATGCTCTCAATTTTTAAGTTACTTGGCTAAACCAGCTTCTAAAACATCAAACAAATCATCGGCAATTGATGTGCCAAATGTCGCGTCAATTTCACGAATACAGGTTGGACTTGTCACATTAATTTCTGTCACATAGTTACCAATCACATCTAAACCAACAAATACCAAACCTTTTTCTTTTAAGAATGGACCGACTTTTGCCGCAATTGCTTTGTCATTTTCAGTGAGTGGACGCGCTTCACCACGACCGCCTGCTGCCAAGTTACCACGTGTTTCACCATTTTGTGGAATACGCGCTAAACAGTAAGGTACAGGCTCACCATTCACCATAAGAATGCGTTTATCACCATCTACAATTTCAGGGATATAACGCTGCGCCATAATAGGTTGTTGACCCATTTCTGTTAGAATTTCTAGTGTAGAACCTGTATTTGCACCATCTATGGTTAAACGGAAAATACCTGTTCCACCCATACCATCAAGTGGTTTTACAATCACATCTTTATGTTCTGCAATAAATTCGCGAATTAAACTTTGCTGTGACGTTACAAGTGTTGGAACTTGAAGTTCTGGGAACTGTGTAGCAAACAGTTTTTCGTTACAGTCACGTAGGCTTTGTGGTTTGTTAATAATCCAAGCGCCTTCACGTTCTGCTTGTTCTAAAATATATGTGGTATACACAAAGTTCATGTCGAACGGTGGATCTTTACGCATAAGTACAACATCGTACGCAGCGATAGATTCTTTTTGTTTTTCACCAAGCTCATAGTAATGGTTGTAATCTTCAAATACTTTTAAAGGCGAAATAAGACCAAATGCTTTACCTTGATCAATATATAAATCTTGTTGTAATGCATAACCTAGTTCATGACCACGTCGAGCTGCTGCCCAAAGCATTGCCATAGATGAGTCTTTTTTTAGGTTTACATTTTCGATGGGATCCATCACAACAAGTACGCGCATATTTCTGCTCTTTTAAAAATGATCTGCTTCAGAGTATAACGGAGATTCTTAATTTCTTTTTCTGAATTTCCGTAATCCTTTTTATTCTTTTATGTTGAGGATGTTTTGATGCCACAAGCAATTATTGGTTTTTATTTAGATAATGAGCAACATTGGATTGCAAAGCTTGCTTGTGGGCATAATCAGCACGTACGTCATACGCCACCATGGCAAAACCGCCCTTGGGTGTTAACAAAACAAGGACGGCAGGAGAAATTAGGCGTAATGTTGGAATGTAAATTATGCGATGATTAATTTAACAATTAAAATAATAATGTTATATTTTATCCACTTATAAGAAATCAAAATTTAAAAATTATGTCTACACCTGTTTGGATTTGTTTATATATTTTCATGAGCTTAACTTGTAAATGGATTCTTTCATGGGGTGGCGCAGATGCAATTAAGGGATGGAAAAGTATTTTTTTCTTTAATGGTAACCCTGAAGACTGGAATACAGAACAATTACGTGCAATGGCTTTATTTACTTGGATAGGATTTACCATTCTTTTTATAATTGGATTAATTTTTCCCGAGTATCGATTTTATAAGTTGTATCAGTAGATGAAATTAGGTTTTGCATAAGGGGGGGGTATGGTAAATCCATAAAAAAAAAGACCTCATGTGAGATCCTATTTTTTTATTCGATATCTTGCTTAGAAATTGTATTTCCATCCTATATTACCTTGATAAGATTCATTATTATGACTACCTGTAGCATACGAGGCATTTAACCAAACTTGACTGTTTTTAGTTAAATTACCTTCAACACCAAGTTTAAGCTCACCTAAATTTGCCGATCCTTCGTTTTCATAACGAATACCATCAATTACCACAGAGTAAGGATTAGTATTGTGAATATAGTTCAAAGCAATATATGGACGGTAGCTTGTTAATTTATTTCCATTGGTTGGAATATTTAAATAGGTTTTAACACCCATACGTGCTTGTACATTATCTTTCCCATGATAAACATCAACACCTTGCGCATCTTTGAAATTATGAGCGTGTACACCTTGATAAATCACTTGGCTTTGGGGTTGTACCCACCAATTTTTCTTCCCATTTTTATTAATGAGATAATCACCACCCACCTCAATGGATGCTGTTACACCAGATGAATTGTATTTATATTGGTTTTGGTCTGGTGTATCGATTTTATTATTGAATTTATTCCAAAGTACCCATGAATCAATATAAGCACCACGTTTTTCAACTGGGTGAGCATACCAAGTACCGTATAGACCCAAGCTATAACCATCGATTTTTGTTTTTGATTCACGGTCAGTGACACTTGAACGTGTTTTACCATCATAATAAGCAAAACCAGTCATAGCACCTAAGTTATATTGATCTTCTTCACCTAGAGTAACTAGGCCTGTACCGATTTGAGTGACAAAGCTATTCCCCGTTGTTTTTAATTGACTCTCCATCGTTTTGAATTGGTTGTGCCCACCAGAGGCGCGAATCCAAACCTTCCCTAAATCTTTATTATTACCTAGGTTTTGATATTGGCTTGCACCGTCTCTATCTTCTAAACGAGATGTAAAAAGGGTATTCCCCATGGTCTCTGTTGCTAAGTATTCACCAACATCAGGGGTGTAAACAGGATCATCTGTATCAATACCCCCATCATTTCGATGGCTTTTCAAATACCAATTATCTGAAGCACCTTCAGTTTCTCGAAATAAACCGTAGTCATAAGCACCTGCTGTAACATACCCACCATTTGCAATAAAAAAAGCATCTGTTGTTGACGTTTTTGTTTCAATAACATGTATGCCCTTGTAGGTTCTAGCCCCGGCTCCTCCAACATTATTAACCTGAAGTTCTGTAGAGCCTGTTGCATTACCATCAATAGTAATAAAGTCTGTAAGAGAACTATCAGAAGCTAGTTTAGTATCTATCTTCAGAATACCTTTAGTGCCAGAATATCCACCAGTAATAGATAAACTGCCACCAAGCACTCCATTACTTAAACTAATTAAACCGTTGTTATTATTTTTAATCTCACCATCAAACGTATTGGTTAAACCAAATAAATTAACTGTGGCGTTATTATTATTTATAGCTACCGCACTGCCTATAGAGGTGACATTGCCCAACAAGGTAATTTTTGAATTAGCTCCAGTCGCAGTTAATCCCGTTGAATTCACCCCTTGAAGAACTTGATTCGTTGTACCCCCTATATGAATATTCCCACCATTTTCTGCATATAAACCAGAGGTATTATCTCCAAATGTCGTAGTTCTTAAACTTCCATCTAATGAAATTAAACTATTACTTCCAGTAGATAAAAGTGCATGAGCAGCATTATTTAATGTTGTTATTTCAGTGTTTTTGGTAAGAATAGAAACTTCTTCAAATAGAATATTACCTGTCACAAGTTTTGTTTTATCTGCAGCATCTTTCAAAACTGTGATTTCTACACTGTTTGGTGATTCAGGAGATAACGTGTATCCAATAACTTTTATTTTTTCAATCTCGTAAATATTTGGGTCAGGCAAACTACTCATTATTTTTACAAAATCAAAGCTTGCATTATCAGTAGAGTTAGAAAAAATTTGCCCGCCATTTATAGCACGTAAGCCTATACCACTTGATGTAATATAAGCATTTTTATATTGAACATAACTATCTTTATCAAGAACATATACACCGTTATTACCCCTATTACCATTATCACCAATGGTAATTTTGATATCTTGTACTTC
This sequence comes from Acinetobacter sp. FY731, assembly GCF_059515905.1. NCBI lineage: Bacteria > Pseudomonadati > Pseudomonadota > Gammaproteobacteria > Moraxellales > Moraxellaceae > Acinetobacter > Acinetobacter sp. FY731. The sequence goes on from NZ_JCAKNB010000002.1 coordinate 318,002, forward strand.
AATCCCGCCTCCTGAACGCGCTAATATCCCTGGAGCTCCTTTAGTAATAATTTTTGTTTTACCTGTAGCATAAATATACGACTTCCCAGTACCCACCCCACTAAATATTTCAATTACTAAACCAGCACCCTCTATATTACTACCGTTATGATAAATACTATTAGAACTACCATTTAATCTAACAATAGAGCCTCCATTTGCAGCCACAGCTGAAATATTTTTGGTAGTTCCATTAGACTCCACAAGTAAATTACCTGCAATATTAATTACTCCACCTTTATATGCACGCATTACATGATCAGGATTTGCTGTGGTCAATGTTAAATTCGCATTTGTAGCATTTAATATAGCTCCATTTACGGTTACATCAATTGTTCCATAACGATCACCATCTGCATTACATGATTCAGCAATCGACAAATTAATATTCATATTTGGTGTATCAAAAGCAGGGCATGTTGCAAATGCTGAACTCATCAAACTAAAACTCATACAAAATCGCATAGGAGTTATTAGTTTGTTCATTGAGTAAAGCAATATATTTTTTGGTGGATCTGTAATTTTCATACTTTATCCTCAGCATAATTTTAGTTTTAATCATGTTTTTCTAAGTCAACTATTGTTATTGATTTAAAAAACAGAAGAACTATTGCCATCCAGTTAATTTATTAATTTAGATTAACAATTTCACTCTTTGAGTTATTTTGTGTTTAATAAAATTACTATATATTTATTATTGATTTACGCGAAACTTACAAAAAAATCACAATCATTTCACAATAGATTTACAATATTTTTCGCTCAAAAAACAACCAAAAACTTAAGTAACTAACGCATAATCACTAAGCGTTTTAGGCATTCTTTATAATAATTGTGTTACATAAACAGCTTCTTTTTAACCAAAAAACAACCATGTATAGTTTATGTAAGAAAAACTTTATATTTACTTTTAATTTTGAATATTTAATTTTTTAAACACCCATCTTGCGTAAAGTCAAAACTTCTTATGTCACGTTAAATTTACACACTCTATTCCACAAAATAATGAAGCTTAATTAAATAAAAAAGGAAGCATTAGCTTCCTTTTTTACATCTCTAAAAATCTTAGATACCATACTTAACGCGGTAATCTTCCATTTTCGCTAAAGCCTCTTTCTCACCTTTCGCGTCTAAATAATCCATCAAATCTTTCATGGTAATTAATGCATGAACAGGAATTTCTAATTCTTTTTGAACTTCCTGAATTGCAGACAAATCACCCTGACCTTTTTCTTGACGGTCAAGCGCAACCAAAACCCCCGCAATTTGCGCGCCTGCATTTTTCAAAATTGTTACTACTTCACGAATAGCCGTACCTGCAGTAATTACATCATCAATAATCCAAACTTTTTTACCTTCAACAGAAGCACCTACCAAAACACCACCTTCACCGTGATCTTTCGCTTCTTTACGGTTAAAACCCCATGGCACACTTACACCATGATTTTGCGACAAAGCCACAGCAGTTGCAGCAACAAATGGAATACCCTTATAAGCTGGGCCAAAAATTACATCAACATTTTCACATTGTGTTAATTTATCTGCATAGCCAGAAGCCAATACAGTTAAAGCTTCACCGTCATTGAGTAAACCTGCATTGAAAAAATAAGGACTCACACGACCCGATTTTAAAGTAAACTCACCAAATTTAAGCACACCACGTGATAATGCAAGTTCGATAAAAGCTTGAGGGTTAAACTGAGCTGGCGATGTCATGAGGTGCTCCAAAATTCATAAAGAAAGGTAAGACTTGCGCATGATACCAAAGAGTAGCTATCCAAGTGATCAAAAAATTTTACGAGTAGTGTCAATAAACGTAAACGGATTACGTGCGGCTGAGAAAAAAGGCATTTTCAATTGGATGGCAACATCCGATGCCGATGTGATTTGCATGCAAGAATCACGTATTACTCATGAACAATGGACAGACAAATTTAAACCTGAAGGATGGTACACCCACCTTTTCCCTGCGGAAAAATCAGGCTATGCAGGCACAGCAATATACAGCCGCCTACCTTTTGTATCTATAATAGATGGTTTAGGTTTTGAACTTGCAGATTCGCAAGGTCGTTTTATTTCTGCCGAATTTGATCTTGGCTTAGAAAAAACTGCACATATTTGCTCTTTATACCTTCCATCGGGTTCTTCGGGCGATGAAGCACAAGCACGTAAAGATCACTTTTTAGATGAATACAAAAAAATTCTAAAACAATGGCGAGATGAAAATAAATCCATCATTGTTTGTGGTGACTACAACATCGTACATAAACGTATTGATATTAAAAATTGGTCGGGTAACCAAAAAGCTTCGGGTTGTTTACCACATGAACGTGCTTGGCTCGATCATATTTATGATGACTTAGGTTATGTTGATACTTTCCGTGAAGTACGTAAAGAAGCTGAGGTTTATTCTTGGTGGTCTAATCGCGGTCAAGCACGTGCAAAAAATGTAGGTTGGCGTATCGACTACCAAGCTTGTTCACCAGATTGGAAAGAGCGTACTGTAAATGCTTGGGTATATAAAGAAGAATGGTTTAGTGACCATGCTCCTGTCATTATCGATTACAAACTGTAATCTGAATACCCTATTATTCAGTGAACAAGTGTTTACTCAATAATATTCTATTTCCTACACAACATGACGCCTAAACGCATTTATCTCCTACACCAAAAAGTCCATTATAGTCGCACGGCACAGGGATATTGTCAGGATGACAGCAAAAGGATTGGAAGCCGTAGGATGAAGTAGGAACAGCAGATGTTGTTCTCAAGGATGTGACATTGGACGTTGTAATGAGACCCGCATAATCAGGATGATACAATGCGGGTTTTCTCTTTTCTAAATACTGTTTTTTATTTTTCTGTTTTTATTTCTTTATTTTCTGCTTCTATACGACATATTTTCAATTATTTTTATGACAACAATATGAAAAATTTGTGTCAGTTGTATGAAAGATATCAATTCGTAAATCACATAGAGCTTTACCCTATTTTCAGCTAATCTATAAGAAATTTATATTTAGATTAAGGCGAAGTTATGCTTAAAATTTATGGCATTAAAAATTGTAATTCAATGAAAAAAGCATTTGATTTATTGACAGAGCTTGGCTTGACTTATGAATTTCACGATTATAAAAAACAAGGGGTCGATGCAGGCACCGTAAAAACTTGGCTTGCTGAAATTGGACAAGATTTAGTGCTTAATAAAAAAGGGACAACTTGGAAAAAACTAACGGAAGAAGAGCAGCAACATGCTCTTGCAAGTGAAGCGAACCTAATTGAAACATTAACAACACATACCAGCATGATTAAACGTCCAATTATCGCAACTGGCAGTGGCTACATAGTCGGTTTCGATGAACCTGCAATTCGCAATTTGAAATAAAACAAAGATGATAAAAAAAAGCCTGACTGATATCAGGCTTTTTTATTTGGGCATAACTTTAGATTAGTTTGCACGAATCCAAGTTTGGTTACGACCTAATGCAGCAATACCGATATAACCACGAAGCTCAAGTCGTTTACCGCCATCAGCAAGTTTGCCCTTTAAGCTATAAGATTTATCATTTTTAGGATCAAAAATCGTACCGTTGTCATAGTTTACACCACCAACATTTTTAAGATTTTGTACAATTGTTACACCTTTAAGTGATTTATTTTTATACTTACCTTCACATTTCACACAAGCATTTTCTTCGCCTGCAACTAAAATGCTTTGAATAGACGCAGACAATGTACCATTACTATGTTCAGTAAACTTTACCAACGCTTTTGGTTGTTTTGTCTTATCATCAATTGTTTTCCAAACTGTGCCGTTTAACGGGTCAGCAGCATGCGCCAAGCCTGCAAGACTCAACATACCTAATACCATTGCTATTTTTTTCATTTTTTCATATCCCTGATGAGTTGAAATTCGGTCTAAGTATCGAAAAATCACATAAATAAAGCAATTTTTGAATGTGACCATTTAGTGTAACTTTGTAATTTATATTATTAAAATTAACAAAAAGCGCCTAAATAACAATCAATATAAATTATATATGGACATTTCTCCAATATAGAAACAATTATTAACAGGGCAATTTTCTAAACACCCCTCAAAATGCCCCATATTTAACTTCAACTCATATCCTAAGTAGATTTAACCAACTATATATCTCAACAATATCAAAAACTTAAGTATAAAAAGAAGGCTCTTGCCTTCTTTGCTAAATTTAGTACTGAGATTGATAAGGTTCTAAATAATTAACCCAGGCTTCTTCTGCTAAAGCACCTTCTATCCATAATTTAACAGCAGGATGCTTCAACACATTTTGCATATAAATTTGTGTGCTCTCACTAACAGGTAAAGCATAAGTATTTAGGCGAGTCACAATAGGTGCATAAAATGCATCTGCTATCGAAAACTCCCCACATAAAAAACCATCGATATTCGGACGCTCTGACCAAATCTGTTCAATACGTGCAACATCAGCCTGTAAAGCTTCCGACTCTTGCCAAAGTTCAGCACCTTTTGTAGCCAAATTAGCTCGAATATTCATACCACATAAGTTACGAATATTAGGAAAACCACTATGCATTTCTGCTGTGATACAACGTGCTCTAGAGCGTAATTTCAGATCTAAAGGCCATAAATTTTTCTCTGCATATTGCTCAGCTAAATATTCACAAATAGCTAAAGAGTCCCAAACCAATACATCAGCTTGTAACAATGCAGGTACTTTTCCATTTGGATTTACTGCCAAAACATCTTGCTTGAATGTGCCAGTATTTCGCTCTTTTGGAAAAGGAATCATCACTTCTTCAAACGGAATATTGAAAGCTTTAAGTACTAACCACGGACGCATAGACCAACTCGAATAATTCTTGTTGGCTATATAAAGTTGCATCATGGCTAATCTCCTAAATGATGTTTAAATTTTTCAATTTGACCAAGCAACTCTTGTTCAGAAAAAGCACCCGTTAAACGTAAATTACGAATTTCTTGTTGCTTAGAATTTAAGAATAGATATGTTGGAGGTCCTAAAATATCTCGCTCATTCAATAAGGCTTGATGACCTGCATCGTACTGGCTTAAATCAAGCTTTATTAAATAAAAATCTTTCAGTGATTGCTGAACTTGAGGTGATTTTAAAACACGATGTTCAATTGGCTGACAAGCCACACACCAATCGGCATACACATCAATAATAATGCCCTGGTTTTTAGGTGCTTGTGACAGAATTTGATGAAACTCTGAAGCAGTATGAGCAACGTGCCAAACAATTGTTGAAGAGGCGCTTGTATCCGTATCAAAAAATCTTTGACTCTGTTGATATTGACTATAAACCACATAAGGTACTGTCAAAATTAAAATGGCGATATAAATCCATTTCCAATATGTCTTATTCCACATAATACGAAAGAGCACATAAGCAACAAAGCTAAGACCTATTATTAAACTCAAACATTGAAACCACATTTCAGACAAAAGTGGGCGTATAAAATACAAAGCTAAAGCTAGCATAATAAATGCAAAAATAACTTTGATTTGATTCATCCACATGCCTACTTTGGGCAAAAACTTAGAACCCAAAATACTTGCGATTAAAAGCGGAGTTCCCATGCCAAAACCAAGCGTAAAGAGCAGTAATGCTCCATGCCATTGACTTTGTGTTTGAGAAATAAAGAGCAAGGCACCTGCCAAAGGTGCTGTCATACAAGGCCCCACCAACAGTGCTGAAATAGCACCCATTACTATTGCACCCACAAGGCTTCCACCTTGTTGCATAGCTTGTGCCCGATCAAGCTTATTTACGACAGCCTGTGGCAATTTCAGTTCAAAGGCGCCAAATAAATTCAGGGCAAATACAACAAATAACAAGCTAAAAGCAATCAGCGTTGAAGGCTGTTGTAACCATCTTTGGAAATTTAACCCTGCCGATGATGCGATTAATCCTAAAATGGCATACACCATTGCCATGCTGCACACAAAGACCAACGCAATCATCCATGCTTTTAATCCTTTACTATTTCGAACAATCAGCGAGGTTAAAATAGGAATCATGGGTAAAGAACAAGGCGTAAATGCCAACAAAACGCCTAAACCAAAAAACAGTAGCAACCCATAAACAAGTGAGCTGTCTGCAAGCTTTTCCGACCACATTTGATCTTTAGCAAATTCATTATCATTTAAAGCTTTTTGCGAAGATATTTTTGTGTCTGTTCGCACATTTATCGCTTCATTTTTTTGTGTTGATGCGGCTAAATCTAAAAAGCTTTTTGAGGGTGCAGCTTGATTTTTAAGTGCAACCAAACCATCAATATCTGTTTCAAATTCTATTTGTTGTGGTGGATAACAAATTCGATCTTTGGCACAACCCTGCCATGTTACCTGATATTTTTGAGAGGCTTCTACAGGAATATTAAAGTGTACTTGTTGATAATAAACTTGAGTTTCCCCATAGTTTTCATCATATAAAGATTGAGCTTTAGGTAGGTTTAATGGAAGTGTTTTTGAATTATTTTTAACTTCAAATTTATGCTGATAAAGATAATAATTTTTAGGAATTTCCCAATTTAATTGAGCTTGTTTTGCATCTATAGACTCAACTGAAAATGAAAAAGCATCTTCTGCCGAACGTAAGGAAGTTTGTGCAAACAAAGTGGTTGAGAGAAGTGCAAATATTCCACTCAACATCCACTTTACAATTATACTCAAACTTAACTTATTTTCTCGAAGATGCTTTATCATAAATTTTTCAAATTAGAATAGGTAAGAAACACCAAATCCTGCTTGATAACTTTTATCTTGACCATTCAAGTCTAAGCCAATCATTGCATCGACTTGGGCACGTTCACTAATGGCATAAATTACACCTGAACCTAAATTATATTCAACATCTTTACCTTCTTGCTTACGATAAACCAACTCAGAAAAACCTGACCAGTTACCCGCAATTAGATATTCAAGCGTTGGAACCGCAGTTACAGCCCACTTACTGTCTTGAACTTCATAAATCATAGAGATCGATGTTGTTAGCAGATCGTTATAATCATAAGCAACAACTGAACCTAAGCTATAAATATCTTTATCATTGGTAAATTCAGCATTACCTGTTGCAATAACTGCTTGTGCTAAAATAGCCATCGACATTTTGTCATCGTTTAGATCAATTGCTTTTTTCAAACCAATACTAACGTCACCTAAACCATGTTTAGATTCTTTTGTTTTATCTAATTTAGATTGCGTCCATTGTGGACCACCCCAACCTAATTGTAATTCTAGCCCATCAGCCAAACCTGTACGTAATAATACATCTGCACTATAGGTCGACTTTTTTAGCTTACCCTCTTCTGTTTGTTCTTCAGAATAGCTGTAGCTAGGTAAAGATTGCTCCCAAGCAAGCTTACCTACAGGTGTAATACCTACACCAATCCCAGAGCCTGCATGGTCAAATGAAAATTCAGCAGCAACTGCATTTGCACTCAAACCCGCCAATAAAGTAAACCCTAAAGTTTTTAATGCTGACATAATTTTTATCTCAAGTAATTAAACCAATTCTTTTGTCATTTTTGCGCCATAAGAGCGTAAAAGTTCTAAAGTCTGTTTTTCTTCGTCCAATGCTTCAGACCAATTAATTTCATCGAAATCACAATCGAAAAATAAATCGCTAATAGAAGATAAGATTGTTAAACCTTCTTCATCTTTTGTATTTGGATTTACTTTTTCTTCTAATAAACGCTTTACAGCAGGCACACAAGCAGAACTAGCTGCATCCCAAAGTGGACCATACACTTCTTCTGAATCCCACAAGTGTAAATTTACTTTGGCTTGAATAAGTGCTTCTAAAATCTCTAAATGTACAGCTAAGTTAGCTTGTTTTTGTTCTGCGCTAAGAGATGCTCCAGCTTCATGAGCTTCACAAATCACTTCCCACCATTTAAACAAACCATCAGACCATACAGAAATTGCAGGACCTTTTTCACCATCAATAAAGTTTGGATCGAGACCATCTGCTAAAAGGCTTTTCACTTGTGCAAGGTTTGATTCTTCTAATGCTTGCACCAAGAGTTGTTGTTGCGCTGTTAACATAGAGAAAGCTCTCATTCATTTAATTTATCTGTATTATGCAGAATATTTACTCATTTGTTGAAAATAAATATAGGTAGATTATTTTTATTCTACAAATGACCATAAAAAAAGCCCCAATGGGGCTTTTTTAGACTAAATATTTAAAATTTTAGTCATCTAAATTTTCATCAACGATACCGTCATCAGCATCAACAAATGCAGGTTGAGCACCACGCGGTTTCTCATTTTTTTCAAAGGTGTGTTCAAGGCTTCGTTTTAATCGATCAATTGCACCATGTATTGCAGTATCAATATTATGACCTTTATGGCTCACAACCACTGGTTTTAGACCTGCAGGACGTGCTTCGATCATACATTTAATATCAGCTTCGCCACCTTTAGGGCCATTTTCATCACTTAGATGAACTGAAAAATGTGTGATTTTTTCGCTATGACGTTGGAATTCTTGATGTAGCTCTTCACGCACATAAGTAATAAGTCTGTCACTATTTTGAATGTTTTTGTCTGTACGTAGTTCAATATTCATATAATTCCATCCTCTTCTTTCTTTGTATCTTTTTCTTGCACAAAATTATTATTTTGGCACGTTGATAACCTAATGCTTTAAGCAATACGAGAACATCTTCAATCTATTTTGGATACATCCTCCACATTGAATGATGAACACTAATGAGGTCTGCAGAACCGTGTCCTTATCCTTTGAATATCGGGCCTAACTCGAAATATTGCAAGTGATATTTGCAAAAAGAGTAAAAGAATAATATTTCATAACAATGCTTTCTTTTAAATAAACAAATAACTGACTTTTTAGGCGAAATTAGAATTCGACAGACCTAAAATCATCAGATACCGAGATTTTTTTTAACACCACAACAAAGTGGTTATTTTTAAACCATTCGATAAAAATCATATAGTTTTTTTAAATTGTTTCTTTTTAGTCAATTAGATATTTATATCATTATATTTCTTTAGGAATCAAAACTTTTACAGTTTTACTTTTATAACAAAAGATAAATTCTCTTATTTCACAGTTACCAATCATCTTTTTTGACTTTATTTTTACTTAATTATCTGTATTCTTTACGGGTTTTCTTGGGGAAGATAAACTTTCATGAAATTTAATCAAATCGTAGCTGCTACTGTTCTTGCAACTACTGCGGCATTTACTCAAGCAGCTCCTGTTTGGCAAGACTTTAGCCTTACTGGTTTGTATGGCGAAAACTATGCACACCCTGTAAATGGTAAAGACAACAACCAACAAACAACGATTACTGCAGAATATGCAGCAAAGTTAACTTATGGTGATTTCTTTGCTTTTGCAGACCGTGCACATAATGACTTTGAAAATAGTATTTATTTCGAGATTTCACCACGTTTAAGCCTTGGTGCTGTAACAGGTAAAAAACTTGAGCTTGGTCCAATTAAAGATGTGTTAATTGCAACAACTTGGGAAGGCAACAGTTCAAATGCTCCAGGTACTGACTTTAACAACTATCTTTACGGTATTGGTTTTGACTTAGAAATTCCTTACTTCCAATATGCTCAATTGAACTTCTACAGAGCTGATAATGACTTAAATGCAAATGATTATCAAATGACCTTCATTTATGGCGTTCCGTTTAAAGTAGGTGCTGAAGACTTCCTTGTAGATGGTTTCCTTGACTGGTCAACTGGAAAAGAAAATCATGCAAGTGAGCTGAACTGGACAACACAGTGGAAATGGAATGTTGGTAAACACATTTCTCCAGATACACGTTTATACCTAGGTGTTGAACATTCTATATGGAACAACAAATACGGTATTAAAGGCTTAGATCAACATGACGTAAGTGCTTTAATTAAGTACCACTTCTAATTAATTTGAAGTCTAAAAAGCAAGGCAATCGCCTTGCTTTTTTTATGCCTGAAGGTGCATGATTCAAATTATAGCTCTCATACTTCGCTGATGTTTATGTCTTATATTATTCGTCCTGCTACAGAACAAGATTTACCAGAAATTTTAAATATTTATAATGCTGAAATCCTTAATGGTTTGGCAACATGGAATGAACAGCCATACGATCTCACACATTTTCAGACATGGCTTAAACAGCTAGAACAACAGAATTTTCCAGTCTTTGTTGTAGAAGATTGCATTCTAAATAAAATTGCAGGCTATGCAGACTACGCATCTTTTAGAAATTTTTCTGGCTATAAATACAGCGTCGAACATTCTGTTTATGTTTCACCTGATTATGCAAAACAAGGGCTAGGAAAACGTTTGATGTCTCAACTTATTGAGCATGCAAAACTCAATAATATGCATGTCATGATTGCTGGTATAGATCATGACAATATTGCTTCAATTGAGCTCCATAAAAAACTAGACTTTGTCCAGACAGGTTACATGCCTCAAGTCGGGCAAAAATTTGGGAAATGGCGTGATTTGGTCTTAATGCAACTCATGTTAAAAAGTGAATAAAACTCAATAAAAAAGCGCAGATAATGCGCTTTTTTATTTTGGGAGAAATTAAGAAATTACGATGTATTCTTCATCGGAAGCGGAGCTTGCAAACTCTTCCATACGTGTAATTAAGCCATTTTCAAAAGTATAAATTTGCACCCATTTTTGTGCCAAAACACTACTATCTTCTACTTTAATAAATTTTTCTTTACCCGTTACAACAATGGTATTCCCTTGCTGATAAGTCTTTAAAATATCGAAGTACTCAACCTTTAATGTCGTGAAATTTGCTTGGAAAAATTGCTTTACACCTTCTTTTCCCTCAAAACGTAAAGATGGCAATTTTTGCGTACCATGGTGAATCCAAACTGAATCATCCGATACTGTTTCTACTGCTGCATCTACATTTTGCTCAGCAAAAGCTGCATACATTTTATCGAGTGTTATTTGCTCTACTGTACGGCTCATTTTATTGACCTTTTTATCTGTTTTTAATGATGTAGTGAGCATACGATTTTTATACTTTTAAAAGCACTATCATGGGTGATAGTCTAAAATCTAACCCTATTTAATTTCTATATTTAATTGTTATTTCCGAGTTTAATAAAATGAATAATTATTTGATTTTGGGTGCAATATTATTGAGTATAAATAGCTTAGCAAATGCAAACTCAAGCATCGAAAAAGAAATATATGATGGCTGTTCTCAAGTCAAACAGTACGGTCTACTTGGGAAAAAAATATTATGATCAAAAACAATATACAAAGGCTTTAGATCAATTTAAAGATCAAGCAGCGTGGAGTTCATTTTGTTTAATCAATAAGGATGTGAGCGGATTAAAACTGTCTGAACGAGATGTTGAAATTGCCAATAATAATGTGGGCTTAACCTATGCAAAATTAGGAAAACCCTTGTGGGCTAGAGCTTGGTTTTTGAGAGATGAAGAAACAAAATCAAGCCAATTTAATTTAAGTAAATTACCTGCCCCAAAAGCATCGAATGATTTATCGGGCAGCTATGTCAGCAGAAGTGGTTTTGGTCAGTGGGATACTATTCATGTTAAGAAAAATAATCATCAATATGAAATTGAGTTTGAAGGCTATTACTTTGGTCTGTATGGCTTGGTTTATGGACCCAATATGGGCGAGTTTGGAACTACCATGCCCTTGTCTGCTAAAAAAGCCAAGTTCACGTATGACGATTGTAAAATTGATTTAAATTTTGCATTTAATGCGAAGCTTGGACAGCACATTCAAGTCGCTGAAAATAGTGGTGAAAGTGGTTGTGGCTTTGGACACAATGTTTCTACACAAGGAACATATATAAAAGTGGAGACACTCAAATAACCTTATGTGGTAACAACCTCTTTTTTGATATTTTTTAATATTAGATTTTTTTCATCAATTACTTTTACAGCGTTAATCAATTCACAATATAAGTTCCCTCTCCTTATAGGAGAGGTTTTGTAATATAATTTCCTCTTCTCAGTAAATTAATTATCCCAAAGGGAAATTTATATTTCCCCATGCAACTAAATAGGATGAATTAAAGTTCTTACCAATAAGCAACATTTTCTTTAATATACTCAGCTGTTTCATCACTATAAATTATGATTTTGACAAAAAGTTTTTCCATTGCTTTTAATAACTCTTCTTTTTCTTCACCTAAGAGTGGTATCTCTTCTAGATAAATTATTTGCTCATAATGAATTGTCATACTCAGGCGAATTTCTAATACACCTGTTACATTCTTATAGGATAAATAAGTCCCAAACCTACTCTGATTACTAAATCTTAATATTCCATACTTGGTTTGCACGGGTGGTGTTGGATTATGCCAACTCATAATCAGTTTAGCCGTATCCTCACATTTTTTTGCTGAAATATGCTCGAAGTTTTTTTCAACAGCAGTGTTATACAAAAAACTACTTATAGCTTCGATATCACCCCAGTTATCTAAAAGCTTAAATACTGAATTAGAAATATTATTTAAATCTTCATCATTAAGATGTGGTTTGGGATTCCAAACATATTTCAGTATTTCTTTCATTTTTTGCTCTGAAATCATGTCATCCTCTTCTAGTATTTGAATTAAATATAATTGAAAAAGCCCATGATGAACATGGGCTTTTCTTTTATCAATTTTAAACCACCAAATCGGCTAAATTACCTTTTTGCTCTAACCAATCTTTACGGTCACCCGAACGTTTTTTCGCAAGTAACTTATCTAACAAACCTGCGGTAAATTGCATATCATCTAAATCAAGTTGAACCAAACGACGTGTATTCGGGTCTAACGTTGTTTCACGAAGCTGACTTGCGTTCATCTCACCCAAACCTTTGAATCGGGTAATTTGAGGATTCTTTGTTTTACACTTTTTCAAAATACCTTCAAGTTCGGCATCATCTAAAGCATAATGAACTTCTTTTGCATCATCAATTCGGTACAACGGCGGCATAGCGACAAATAAATGCCCTTCTTCAACCAATGTCGGGAAATGCTTCACAAACAGCGCGCATAACAAAGTTGCAATGTGTAAACCATCCGAATCGGCATCGGCAAGAATACAAATTTTACCGTAACGAAGTTCTGAAAGATCATCACTGCCAGGGTCTACGCCAATAGCGATCGCAATATTATGAACTTCTTGAGATGCCAAAACCTCATCTGATGAAACTTCCCAAGTGTTTAGAATTTTGCCTCGAATTGGCATAATGGCTTGAAAGTTTTTATCACGTGCTTGTTTAGCAGAACCACCTGCAGAGTCACCTTCCACAATAAATAGTTCAGACTCTTCCAAAGTATGTCCCACACAATCGGACAATTTACCTGGAAGTGTTGGACCTGAAACAATCTTTTTACGCTCTACTTTTTTCGCTGCTTTTAAACGACGACCCGCTTTGCTAATCATCATTTCAGCCAATTGCATTGCAACTTCTGAATTCTGATTGAGCCATAATGCAAAAGCATCTTTGGCAATATTTTGTACAATACCTGAAGCTTCACGGCTCGAAAGTCGTTCTTTGGTTTGTCCTGAAAATTGTGGCTCTTGAAACTTTAAAGACAGAATGTAATTCACGCCATCCCAAACGTCTTCAGCAGAAAGCTTAAGATTACGTGGCAACAAATTACGTAGTTCACAGAATTCACGCATTGCATCTGTTACGCCCGAACGTAAGCCATTTACATGCGTACCACCTTGTGCTGTAGGAATTAAGTTCACGTAGCTTTCTTGAATACTTTCGCCACCTTCCACATTCCAACAAATGGCAAACTCAGCACTTGAACGGTCAGCTTCACCCGTTGCTACAAATGCAGGATGTGGAACAATTTCACGATCTTCCAATTCATCCATCAAATAGTCGACTAGACCATTTTCAAACTGCCAAACAATTTTTTCATCGTTAATTTGGTCTACATAAGTAATTTGTAAACCTGCAGCCAATACTGCTTTTGCTTTTAAATTATGCTTTAAGGCTTTTAGAGCAAATTTTGGTGAGTCAAAATATTTTGCTTCAGGCCAAAAGTGAACACTCGTTCCACTTGCACGTTTTGGTGCTTTTCCTTCTAAAACTTCAAGTGGCGCAACAGGTTCACCCTGTTCAAATGCCATTTTATAAAGATTGCCTTGACGCTTCACTTCAACTTCTACACGGGTAGATAAGGCGTTTACCACCGAAATACCAACACCATGTAAACCACCTGAAAATTGGTAGTTATCTGTACTAAATTTACCGCCTGCATGAAGCTTAGTCAGAATAATTTCAATACCGCTTTGCCCATATTCAGGATGAATATCGACAGGCATACCACGACCATTATCATCTACAGATAATGAACCATCTTTATAAACAGTTACCGTAATTTGGTTAGCATGACCTGCAAGTGCCTCATCGACAGCATTATCAATAACCTCTTGTGCCAAATGGTTTGGACGAGTGGTATCTGTGTACATGCCGGGACGACGGCGTACTGGATCTAAACCAGATAAAACTTCAAGTGATTGAGCCGTATATTGAGACACGTTGTACTATTTCCTTTATTTTATGCTGTCCGATAAAAACTGCAGTGCCATTGGGATTTTAGTTTTAAAATCATCCATTGCATGATTTCCATTGGATTCGCTAATGAGCAAAGACCGCTTATAATAGCGTTCTGCTTCACGATAATCCAAAACTTCATCGCCTTGTTGTAATAACACCAATATTTTGTCTGCATCTTGCACAAACGGTACAGCAAGTTGTTCTAAATCGATCAATTGAGCCTGATTTAAAGTCCATTTATCACAGACTTTGTACGGAATCTGCCCATCCCCAAATAAATCTTTAAACAGTTGCCATGGTCGCATAGCAGGATTAATTAAAACAGCAGGAACAGCAAACTTTGCGACCAACTGCGTCGCGTAAAACCCACCTAAACTGCTTCCAACAATTGCAACATTGTCTAAACTTTTTATTAAACTTTCCATTTTTTTCATGACATCTAAAGGTGGCATGTTTAAATCTGGTAAATGAATCTGAATATTTTGTTGTTGTTCCACATAATCTTTCAACCACTGTCCTTTCATAGAGAGCTGTGTGCTTTGAAAACCATGTAAGTAAATAAGATTCATCAATTTTTTGCTTATTTCTTCAATTAACTTTAAACTATTTTATGTGATAATCATCACAAATGTTTAAATTTGTATTTTAAATATAATTGTCAGACAAAATAGCTCAAAAATAGTAATCGTGCCCTGTATTTTTAAAGTTGAGATAAAAAACCTCTCAAATTGTAGAAATTTATACCGCGATCATGACTAAAAATAAAGCGTTAATAAAATTATCACCTTATGAGGTGTCTAAATATGCCCAGTTTAACCCCCCTACATGAAACATATTGTAAATGGGATCGTACACCTCCAAGTCAAGCAGACTTATTGGAAGGGGTCGCTCAGGTTGTTAGCACACCATTTAATAACATAGCACGTGAACTGATTCAAACCATCCAACATGAAGTCATTTCAAGTGTTTTTGGCATAAGCCGAAAACAGTCGACTCAGTTAAAAAACAACTCAAATATTCAAAAATTTTATAAATATTCTTTCGATACGGTTCAAAACTACGGTAGTCAATATATTGCACCTGGTTTACGTCAAATTATTACCAAGTTTCCAACATTACATGCTTCACCATTAAGCCCTAAACAATATTATGTTGTTGGCGCCTTAAATGGCATTTGTGGTGATTATTTATTAGAACAGCATAATCCCATTGGTTTACCTATGGTCATTTATGATCACTATGGAAGCATACAGAAAGGTGAACTCACTGGGCATGTTGTGTTATTTATACATGGTTTGTGTATGAACCATTTAGATTGGTCAAATCATCAGTTTGGCGGTATTGGTGAAAAACTCTTAGCACAACGTGACCATAACACCATGCTGTATTTAAATTACAACACAGGTCGTCGTATTTCATCGAATGGACGTAGCCTTGCAAATACATTAGAAGACCTAATTCAACGCAATCCCCAAATTACTAGTTTAAGTTTAATTGGACATAGTATGGGCGGGCTTGTTGCACGTAGTGCCTTATTTTATGCAAAACAAAGCTTATACTCATGGCTTAATTTGACTGAGAATTTGGTGTGTATTGCATCACCTCATCATGGAGCTGCACTAGAACGTTTCGGTTTTAGTATTCAAAATAAACTCGGTCGATTTCCAATCGTCAAAATTTTTGGTCATTTATTTAATATTCGTAGCAATGGTATTTTAGATTTACGCCATGGAAGTATTCGAGATGATGATTGGGAGTACAATCATGCCCGAATTGGCTTTGTAGATGATCTAAGAAAGCCTGCTCCCCTACCTTCGCATATTCGAGCATATTTAATTGCGGGCTCTATTGAACGTGAAAAAAAGAATCCTAACTCTCGCCACCTTTTTGGTGATTATTTGGTAAGTATACAAAGTGCATTGGGTGAACATTCAAATCCACGTTTACAACTGAATGTAGCAGATTCACATAAAGCTATTTTTTATGGTCTAAATCATTTTCGGATTCATCACAACTCAAGTGTTGCCGAACAAATCGCTCTTTGGTTCTATCCATTTCAGCAAGAAGGTTCTGATACTCAGGTTCATGAATATTTTATTAATTTAGATCACTATGAAGGTATTGCCTTAACCTAAAAATATATTAATAAAATCAGAATAAAAAAAGCCAGTTTGAACTGGCTTTTTTACATTTCTGAAAACAAGTGCCTTAAACATTAAGCAGGATATTTTCTAAATAGCTGCCACAAACTAACGAACGTTAAAACAACAAAAAATAGAAGTGACCAAACAGGTAAAGACTGTCCTAAAAATGTCCAATCAATAACAGCACACTCTCCAGAACCACTTAAAACCTGAGATAAAACAGATTTTAATGGAAGTGCATCAACTAAATAATCTAAACCAGGACCACAGCTTGGTACTTGATCTGGTGGCAAGTGTTGCAGCCAAACATGCCTTGCAGCAACACCAGCAGACCATAAAATACCTAAGGATCCAAGCAATGCATAAACACGCTTCATAATATTTGAAGCTGGATTATGAAGAAATGCAATAAGTGAAATTGCCCCTAAAGCAATTAAGCCTATGCGTTGAAATACGCATAGTGGGCAAGGCTCTAAACCTTGCACATGTTCTAAATATAAAGCGAATGCCATACCAATGACGCTCGCCAAAAATAAAAAACCACTCACGAAGCGATAACGACTCCAATTCATGGTAAATCCTCTTTAATTTTTATCGAAATTGAGAAAGATATTCCTCAAAGCTTTGAGTCGTATCTTGTTCCAGTTGTTCTTGCTTTTCTAAAGAAACTTGTGCAACTTCTTTGAAATAAGCCGATGTTTTTTTACTAAGCTGATGTTGCTCATAAGCTACCGCATGTTGTTGTGCTAAATAACTACCAAAGCTCCAAGTACCACCATATTCCACAGTATCTTCAATCATTTTGGCAGACAAAGTATCATCGACTTCATTAATTCGAGCTTGCATCACTTGCAATGCTTTTGAATAAGTTTCCGTTTCGTAACTCGTATCTAATAACTCAGCAAATGTTTGCATCTTCTCTAGATACGTGCGGCTCCAATCTTCAATAAAATATGATTTTCCATTTTCCAAAATTGTCGCATTTGGTGCACGACCACGGTTCACGACTTCTGTTTGGTTTTTTTCAATCACATCTTGTTCTTGCTCGAGTAGTTCAGGGCTCTCTAAGAATAAACAATACAATGCTAAGACTTCTAAGAAGCCCGCTGTAGTTTCATCAATACCAATTGGACTATACGGATTCACATCTACTGCACGAAGTTCCACATAACCAATACCTCGATTTGCCAATGCTTCAGATGGTGTTTCACCCTCTTTCGGCACTTGTTTTGGACGCACTAAACTGTAGTATTCGTTTTCAATTTGAAGAACGTGATCATTAATTTGTAATGGTTTACCATCGGCATCATTTAAACCTAAATGGCTAAATGGCTTGTATGATGTTTTTACTGCTTTTTGTAAACCGTTTAAGTAATCAGGCAAATTATTGTAGTGAATACCTAATTGCTTTTGAGCAGAGTTTTGATAACCGAAACGCCCCATACGCAATGCTGTTGCATAAGGCAAATACAATGTTCCTTTCAATAACGGTAGCAATTGATGCTCACGTCCTGTCATAAAACATTTGCACACAGAAGGACTTGCACCCACCAAAAACATGACCAATGGCGTTAAACGAATAAAATTACGAATTAGACCCAAATAACGGTGACTACGATAATCTTGAGCGCTTAGTGCTTTTAGTTTTTCATCTACTTCATTTATTTGCAGTGCTTCAAATAATTGCTCAGGGAATGATAAATTATAATGAACCCCTGAAATCGTTTGCATACGGCGACCATAACGCACCCCTAAGCCACGGCGATATAAAGTTTTAAATAAACCAATATTTGATGTGCCGTATTGTGCTAAACGAATACTTTCATCGGAATCATCTAACATACATGGCATAGAAAGAGGCCATAACTTCTCACCATTTTCTAAATGCTGATGTGCAACAGCATGAATATCTGTTAAATAATCTAAAGTTTCTTGAATACTCTCTTTAGGAGGCGTAATAAACTCCATTAAAGCTTCAGAATAGTCTGTTGTAATGTGAGGATGCGTCAATGCCGAACCCAACGCCTTAGGATGTGATCCTTGAGAAAGGAAACCGTTACTTTGCATACGTAAAGTTTCACGTTCTATGCCACGCAACATCCCTTTGAATAGCGAAGATTCCACCCAAGTCGGTAATTGGTCTTGAGAGGTCGATTCAGGTTGACTCATTTCTATCTCGCTTTTGGAAGAAACTACATAAATAAAATCATAAGTTTATATCAATATACTGAGTTTGAGTTACTGCTTCATACAAGCTGTCTACTTTTCACCCAAAAAAAAGCATATATTTTTCGCAAATTTTTATCACAAACTTACCCTTTTAGACATATAAAATTTGTGTTTCTATACACTAATAAATGATAAAGAGTTATAAAAGTTATGAATTATCAAGAGATTTTAGATTTTTGGTTTAGTGAGAAAACTCAACCTCTTTGGTTCGCTAAAAGCGATGAATTTGATCAATCGATATTTAAAAACTTTAAAGATATTCATCAACAAGCTGCTCAATCAGAATTATGGCACTGGCGTGACACAGCAGAAGGGCGTTTGGCTGAAATTATTGTCTTAGACCAATTTTCACGTAATTTATATCGCGATTCAGCTCAAGCCTTTGCTCAAGATGCTTTAGCACTTGCACTTGCTCAAGAAGCAATTCGTTTAGGTTTAGACCAAAAACTATCTGAAGATTATCGCAAATTTTTGTATATGCCATTTATGCATAGTGAATCAAAAGTTATACATGAACAAGCATTAAAACTATTTCAAGATTTAGGAAACCCGATTAACTTAGACTTCGAAATTAAGCATAAAGTGATTATTGACCGTTTTGGTCGTTACCCACATCGCAATGCCATTTTAGGTCGTGAATCGACTGCTGAAGAAATTGAGTTTTTAACACAACCCAATAGCAGTTTTTAACCCTCTCCCCTTGCTGTTTAACTATCCACCGAGGAGGTATAGCATGAAAAAAATACTCATTGGCTTAGCCCTAGCAACCACACTTACCATGACTGGTTGTGCGACATTATCAAGTAAACCACGTACATTCGATCAATTGGGTCAGTTTTCAAATACACAGCTCAATGCAAAAACATACCGCATTAGTTTTGTCGCAGACTCCAATATGAGTTATGGCACAGCGGAAGAAATTACTCTAGTGAAAGCGGCTCAAACAACACTAAAAAATGGCTTCCAATTCTTTAAAGTCATGGATGATCCGAGTAACCGTTCACAAAAGCCACCTCGCCAAGCCGTGGTTTATCCAAATCCACCAATGTATGGTCCAGGTTTTTATCGTCGTCATCCTGCATTTTGGCATGATCCATTCTTCGACACTCCGCAAGTAGTCAATGTAGAACCTGCTCAAGTTTCTTATACAATTGAATGCTTTAAAGACCAAAAATCTGCGCCACAAGATGCATTTGATGCCAAACTCATCTTACAATCTTTAGGTCAGAAATATGGCTTGAGCGTAAATGGTGATGTCTTACAACCTGAACCACCTGCGTCTGCCAAATAACCTACGGAACATATATGGCTATACCAGATCGAGAAATTTCACCAAGCCTACAACGTAGTAAAAAATTTGCCACTTGGGCACTTTTAACTGCTGTTTTTATTTGGTTGGTGCTCATGGTGACTGCAAAATTAGTCCCCGAGTATGTCTGGCTCATCCACATTTTAATGCTCTCTGCTGAAGCAGGCGTTGTGGGTGGGCTTGCCGACTGGTATGCCATTACCGTGTTATTTCGTAATCCTTTTGGAAAAATGCCCATTCCTAAATTTTTACGTGATCACACCGAAATTATTCCTCGAAATAAAGCACGTATTGCAGAATCGATGGGTCGTTTTGTTCAAGAGAATTTTCTATCTCCACAAGTTGTAGAAAAAAGCCTGAGTAATACAGACCTTTCTTTGGCTGTAGGGAAATGGCTTGCTAACCCACAAAACAACATTCAAATTACACAGGCTATTCAACAAACTGCACCCAAAGTTTTTGAATTTATTGGGCAAGAACAAATCGCACATTTTATTCAATCGAACAGCGTGCAATGGGTCAAAAATACAGACATCAATTATTTAGCAAGTGAAATGCTACGTGCTGTTTTAGAAAATGATTTCCACCAAGATGTTTTACAACGTGGCTTAGATGTTGCTCATGAATGGATGATTCAACATCCTGATCAAGTGCAAAGTTTAACCAAACAAATGTTTAAAGAAATCGGTGTATGGAAAATTGCTAAAGGTGCGAGTTTCTTTGGTTTAGATGTTCAACAACGCTCAATTGATTCTTTAGTACAAAAAATTGAAGCGATGTTATCCGATGCCGACCATCCTTGGCGTATTAAAATTGAAGAACTTGGGCAGCAACTGATGTTGCAACTGACCGACAAAAGTAGCCCTGCAAGTATCAAATTAAATGAAACTAAAAACTCATTACTCGAAAGCCCACAAGTCCTGAACTTTATTAGCGGTGCCGTGGTTATTTTATGTGATGCCATCAAAAGTGATTTAGAAAAACCGAATTCAGGAATTGCCGAGAATATTCGAATAGCTATTCAACAAGTCGGCGAAAATATTGTGTCTAATGATGCTGTTCGTCAGTTATTAAATGAAAAGTTAAGTGGCATCGCAATTAATTTATCTGATCAATACAGCGAAAAAGTCATTCGATTTATTAGTGAACGTATTCATGAATGGGACTCGAGTGAAATGATCGACAAAATTGAAAATGAAGTCGGTGGTGATTTGCACATGATTCGTGTAAATGGTGTTGTTGTTGGTGCATTTATTGGTTTGGCTTTAGGAATTATCCGCGCCCTTGTAGATGTACTTTTATAACGCTATTCAGTCAATTTTTTGATGTTTTCTGCAACTATTTAGAATACGTAATTCGTGCCGACCGTGCTATGTTTAGCCTTATGATTAACTTAACAATTTAGTGCGGTCATGATCGAAATCCAATCCAAACTTCCTTCGCAAGGTGTCACCATTTTCAGTGTCATGTCTGCCCTTGCGCAACGCTTAAATGCCTTAAATTTATCTCAAGGATTTCCTGACTTTCCCGCACCATCTGCGTTATTAGAAGAACTCAGCCAAGCCACACTCAATGGTTTTAATCAATATTCATCAGGTGATGGATTACTTTCATTACGTGAACACGTCGCAACTCAATTTTTAAATCGCAATCACATTCAACTTGATCCTATTTCAGAAATTACGATTACACCAGGGGCAACCATTGGCATTTTCAGTGCCATACAAGCCATTGTACATGCAGGTGATGAAGTCATTATTTTTGATCCAAGTTATGACAGCTATGCACCAAGTATTCAATTAGTCGGGGCAACGCCTATTCATATTCCACTCAATGCTCCCACGTTTTCGGTCGACTGGAATCAAGTAAAAGACGCAATTTCCTCGAAGACTAAAATGATTATTGTGAATACACCACATAATCCCACAGGAGCTATGTGGTCAAAGCAAGATTGGCTAAACTTAATTGAACTGATTCGAGACACCAATATTGTTGTTCTATCCGATGAGGTTTATGAGCATTTAATTTTTGATGGGCAACAACATTATTCTGCACTGTCATTTCCTGAGTTACGTCACCGCAGTTTTGTAGTCGGTTCTTTTGGAAAAACCTTTCATGTGACAGGTTGGAAAACAGGATATTGCATTGCTTCATCTGAATTAATGAAAGTGTTCCGACAAATTTATCAATTTGCCAATTTCTGCGGTGTAACACCCGTACAAGTTGCTCTTGCAAACTTCATGCAAAAGCATCCTGAACATATTTCGGAACTTAGCTCTTTTTACCAAAGCAAACGTGATTTATTTAATTCAGGCATCACCCAATCGCGTTTTAAATGGACACCATCTTTTGGGACATATTTCCAAAATTTAGACTACAGTAATATTCGTCCAGATTTGAATGATGTTGAAATGTGCCAATATTTGGCTGAAAAATATAAAATCGTATCAATTCCTGTATCTGTTTTTTATCAGAAAAGCCCCCAAGATTTACGTCTTTTACGTTTTTGTTTTGCTAAAAAAGATGAAACGCTGATACGTGCAGGTGAAATCTTATCAAGTATCTAAACATCAACAAAAAATATCTATAAAATTAAGCCTTTGTTACTGAACAACTAAGGCTTTTTTTCTCAAATTCGGCTACTGTTACAACTCAATCACAATCATAAAAATACCGAGAGCCCACTTTTTTATGTCCAAAACTCAGCAAACTTTAGTCACTCAACCCAATTTATGGAAAACTTTTTTAGTTTTTCTATTGCCCCTTATTATGACTAATATTTTGCAAAATCTTTCGGGCACAATTAACACGATTTTTGTGGGGCAAATGCTTGGTGTTCATGCCATTGCGGCTGTTGCTGTATTTTTTCCAATTCTATTTTGTCTACTTGCCTTTGTGATTGGCTTATCTTCAGGTGCAACCGTACTTGTTGGACAAGCTTGGGGAGCACAAAATATTGAAAAAGTAAAAAATGTCGTTGGTTCTACCTTATATATGACCCTTATAGGTGGAACAGCCATCGCCATTTTAGGTGTTATTTTTGCCAAACATATTTTACTTGGTTTAGGTCTTGATGATGATGTTATGCATCTTTCATTGCCTTATGTTCAATGGATGCTTGCAGGTAGCCCACTACTCTTTATTTATATTGTATATACCTCTATTTTACGTGGTGTTGGTGATAGTAAAACTCCTCTTTATGCCTCTACTATGTCTATTGGCGTTGGTATTATCACAACACCTATACTTATTGGTGGTTATTTTGGTTTCCCAAAATTAGGAACGCTCGCACCTGCAATTGCAACGAACTTAGGCATGTTCACTGTTCTCATCTTTTTGACGGTTTATCTCAACAAAATAGACCATCCATTAAAACCAGACTTAAAACTTATTAAAAGCATTCGCCACCACCGTCAACTTAGTAAAGTGATCCTTAAACTGGGTATTCCTACAGGTATTCAAATGATTACGACCTCTGTTGCGGGCTTAGTTATTGTGGGTTTAGTCAATCGTTATGGTGCAGATGCAACAGCAGCCTATGGTGCTGTGAATCAGGTTTTAAATTATATTCAATTCCCCGCACTTTCTATTGCAATAGCAGCATCCATTTTTGGTGCTCAAGCAATTGGTGCAGGTCGTTCAGAGTTATTATCTAAAGTCACAAAAACCGCTTTAGGTATGAATATTTTATTTACGGGAAGTTTGGTCATTTTGGCTTATTTGTTCTCTAAATATTTAATGGCGCTATTTATCACCGATCCAAATGTTGTCGTGTTAGGTCAGCAGTTACTCTTTATTGTGCTGTGGTCTATTTTATTCTTTGGTGCAAGTGCCATTTTTGCTTCAGTTATGCGCGCAAGCGGTACAGTGAATATTCCGATGATTATTAATGTTATCGCAATTGTTGCAATTGAAATTCCAGCTGCCTATATGTTTAGTGAGTTATGGGGGCTCAAAGGTATTTGGTACGGCTATGCACTTGCATTTGTGTGTCTATGTTTCATGCAGGGTTTGTATTATCAATTTGTTTGGAAAAAGAAAGCTATTCGTGCTCTCATCTAATTTCACATGAATATAAAGATAAACCTATAATTCCATATTTGTTATAAGGTTTTATTTTTATCTTATTTTTCATTCATATTTAGAGTTGCTATAAACCTACTCATAAATTAAAAATGTATAGGTTTCCTCATGACAAAACGACAAATAAAACTAGGCGCATTTATTCCAACAACATCACAACATGCAGCAGGTTGGCGCCATCCAGAAGCTCGACCACAAGAACATTTAAGCATTGACTATGCCATTGAACTTGCAAAAACTGCTGAGAAAGGCTTATTTGATGCCTACTTTTTAGCAGATGGTTTATCTGTAAGTTGGAGCCATGGATCTTCAAAAAATTCGAACACCATAGGTTATACAGACAAAGCTGTTGGCTTTGAACCTGTGACATTATTTGCAGCCATTTCTGCTGTCACTCAAAATATCGGTTTTATTGCTACAGCATCCACCACTTATGAAGATCCATATTTACTTGCACGTAAATTTGCATCTTTAGATCATATTAGCAAAGGCCGTGCTGGATGGAATGTTGTAACAACTGGTGCAGCAGATACTGCTCGAAATTTTAATATTGACAGACACCCTGACCCTGCTTCACGTTATGAACGTGCTGAGGAATTTATTGAAGTTACTCAAAAACTTTGGGACTCATGGGAAGACGATGCTTTCAAATACAATAAAGAAACAGGACAGTTCTTTGAGGTTTCACAAAGCCACGAACCATTGCATAGCGGCAAATATTTTAATGTTCAAGGTGCTTTGAATGTGCCACGGCCACCACAAGGCTATCCTGTAATTGTACAAGCAGGTCAATCTGAAGCTGGTCGTGAACTTGCCGCAAAATACGCAGAAGTCATTTTTACGTCCCAACAAAGTTTAGAAGATGCCCAAGCTTTTTATCGTGATGTAAAAGGTCGTTTAGTAAAATATGGTCGCCATGCCGATGACATTAAAATCATGCCTGGCGTTTCGATTTTTGTTGCAAAAACTGAAGAAGAAGCTCAAGCCAAATATGACCTTTTAAATAGTTTAATTTTACCCGATGTTGGTCTGGGCTTACTTTCAGGATTATCGGGCGGTATCGACTTATCTAAATATGATTTAGATGCCCCCTTCCCTAAAATTAGTGATACCGACTTAACTTTCTCAAGCCGTCAACAGCTCATGATTGATATTGCTAAAGCGCATAATTTTACCATTCGTCAACTTTATGAATATATCGCTTCGGCACGTGGTCACTGGACGCTAATTGGTACACCTAAACAAGTCGTTGACCAACTACAAACATGGTTTGAAAATGAAGCTGCTGATGGCTTTAATGTACTACCACCATCTACGCCTGCAGGCTTAAACGATTTTGTTGAATTTATAGTGCCTGAATTACAACGTCGAGGTCTGTTCCGTACAGAGTATGAAGGCACAACTTTACGTGAGAATTTAGGTCTAAAACGTCCTGAAAATCAGTATGTCATTGCAAATCATCTGCAAAATATCGAAGCATCTTAATTTATTTAAATCATTCAAAAAAGCCTGCACATGCAGGCTTTTTATTTTTTTAATTTTAATTATTTTTTAGATTTACTCGCAAATTCAATGACTTTTTGATAGCCCGTTGGAAGTAAGCGTTGAAGTAAATCTAAGACTTTTGCATCATTACCAATAAGTAAACGACGCTTATCTTTTTTTACCGCTTCTAAAATTTGGCGTGCTGCTTCTTCAGGTGGACAACGTAATAATTTATTAAATGACTTTGTCGATTTATCAGGATTAATGCCCAAGGTTCTCAGACTATCATTCTTTCGTGCTGAATTGGCAATATTGGTTCGAATACCACCAGGATGAACACATAATGCACTTACACCACTATTTTCCATATCCAATTCTTGACGCAATGATTCTGTAAAACCGCGTACCGCAAATTTTGTTGCATTATATGCAGATTGTGTCGGCTGTGCCGTTAGACCAAATAGACTAGAAATATTAACAATATGACCATCGCCTGTTTGCTTAATCAATGGTAAAAACTCTTTAGTGCCATACACTACCCCCCAAAAATTAATATTTACAATCCACTCAAGCTCTTCATACGATGCACCCTCAACAGTGGATGCCAAAGCTACACCGGCATTGTTGAAAATCATATTCACAGAACCGTGATCTTTCACCGTTTCTTCTGCCCACTCTTTCACTGCAATACGGTCAGACACATCTAATTTTTTAATCGTGATCCGCACATCACTTTCTTTGAGCTTTTCAACTGTTTCAATTAAGCCTTGCTCATTTACATCGCTTAAAGATAAATGACACCCCTCTTTTGCCAATAAAATTGCAAGCTGTTGACCAATACCTGAACCTGCACCTGTAATAGCTGCCACTTTGTTTTTAAAATTTTTCATTACTTATCCTTTAAGCTAAGCTTAAGCAGTAGAGATATCATATATTTTTAAATTTTAAATATAGTATTCTGAAATCATCAGTATGCTTAAATATATTTATGACAATATGTATTGTCAATTTTTAATGTTTTATTTGTTATATAAACCTTCTCAAATAAAAAGAGGAAATTCCTTAGAAATTTCCTCTTTATTTTAGGTTTTTAAATTCAGGTACTTAAAAGTTATAACGAATACCAATATTTGCATGCATTGGTGTTTCCACTTTAGAGCCTTTTGCATAGTTCATTTCTGAAAAAGCATTAAATGTTTTATTTACCTGCACATTTAAACCCAAACCATATTTCACTACATTACCTGAGAAGTTTGTTTCAAACTTATTGATATCATTTATAAACACATTATTACTATCAATAAATTCATGACTCCAAGCTGCTTTTATGTAAGGAGAAAGCAGACTATTCGAAATAATAAAATCCTTACCTAAATGTATACCCACCTCAGAAGCCAATGATTTTTGTGTGCCAATATCAGCCTTCATATCATTATTTAGATTTACTGATTTTGCTTGTGCTTGCACATAAGAAAGTCGAATGAATGGCTCTACCCATGTATCATTTTTAAAGCGATTGTTAAAACCGCTTTCTACTGCACCACCCCAAACATTCTGATTAAAATCACCTGAAATAGATTGACCATTCGTTGATCGTGCACTTAAATCATTTGAGAATCGGTTGTACTTCAACGTACCATCTACATACAAACCACTATCATGAAAGTATGTTCCATATAAACCCACACTATAGCTATTAAGATTACTTGTACCACCACGTGCATGTTTTACATCTGCATTACCATAACTCGCAAAACCACCTACAAATGCCTTGGCATCTTTATTGATTTCAACTTGTCGATCAATACCAAATTCTGTTCCCCATTGTTCTAATTCAAACTGAGTAATGCCTGTAGAAACTTTATTTTTCGTACCAGTCGCACGCGTCCAAATACCTGCAGCACCCTCATTACCTTTCAAGGTACCTTTTCTAAAACGTAAATTATTCAATTCGTTATTAAAAGCAAAAAGTGCAGCGCTTCCTAAACTCGAAACTGCATCTACACCTGGTGTCGTTATTTCATTGCCATTGTCATCAAGTTTACTTGCTAGATACCAAATTTGACCATTTGTATCATCACGATTTCTAAGCTCGTATATATATGTACCGCCATCAACCGCATTAATGTTTAAACCGTTAATATTTGCGAGTTCAAAATCTGCACCTTTACTCATATCTGTAATTAAATCTAAGTTTTTATCTAATGGATTTGTAATTTCTGCACCTGAGTCTGCTACAGAAACTTTATGTTGACCTGTACCATTTTGAATCGTCAGATAGTCTCCTCGACCATCAGCAATTGACGTATTAAAATGAAAGTGCTGATTTCCAGAAATTTGATTGATATTTAATCGAGCAAACATTGTTTCACCAGTGGTTACATTTTTATTGGATTTAAACATAACCATACCTTGCCCCGCTAACTCACCAACATGACTAATTAAAGCGTCAGTTTCTCCCGCTAAAATAACGACTTTAGACGATGTATCATTTAATTTAACAGATTCAACAATGGCTTCCTTTCCAGCTTGAGCAGCAACAATTTGTAACTGACCATGATCATAAATTTCCGTCAAACCTAATAGCTTACCCTCAGAGTTAATCCATGAAATAGCCTTATCATGTATCGTTACATCTTGTGCCGTAGCATTGGTAAAAATATTTTGCACACCCTCTTTGTAAAGCTCTACACCTTGTGCAGTCCCTGTTGCTAAAATATTTTGGACACCACCGTTAATCACAGTATTGTTCGCTATTGCATTGTCCCAAATTGACTGATTTCCGCTATGAATAATGGTGTTATTTACAACAGATTTTTCTAGAACATATTGCTCGCCACTGTTAAGAATAGTGTTATTGGCTGTTGAGCCAGACATCACATTTTGTCGACCACCATTAATGACTGAATTGAAAGACTCACCTCTATTTTGTAAATACTCAATCCCCCCTTGATTAATGACTGTGCCTTTCGATTGCGCATCTAAATAGACATATAACTTTCCACCATCATTGACTGTATTATTTAATGATTGACTTGGATCTTCTGGGTGAGCATTAGAATAAACATAAACTAATCCACCTTGGTTAATTTCAGAGTTTTCTAAGGTTCCACCTGTAAATACACGAACTAATGCACCATCATTAACGACAATATTAGACCCTTTTGCAGGAACTCCATCAAGATATGAACCACTTGCAATTTGTGGATCTTTACTAATTTCAACAACTGCACCACTATTTACAGTTGAGTCTTGGAAATATCCCAAAACACTGAGTTTCGAACCATTTTCTAAAATAATATTCTTTGCTGTACCTGCATAAGGGTTGTTCCCCCCTGCTGCACCAATTTCAATACAATCACTTTCACCTAGCGTACGATCCTCTAAAGTCTTATCCCCCCAAAAAGAAGCAATTACACCATCTCGACAAAATCCTGCTGCTGAAGCTTGTACAGACGTCATAATTGTTAAGGAAGATAAAATTGAAAATGTTAAAAAATTAAGCTTGGCTTTCACAAAAATTTACCAAATGGTTGAAAATTGCACAAATGTTAAATCTGACAATTAATTATTTCAACTTAATAAAAATATTTTAAAAAATCTGACAAATAGTATTAAATATAATAATTTACATATAAACAACAACTTGAAATCAATATTATTAAAATCACATACTAATTTTATGGTTTTAACCAATTAATTAAAAACATTTGCTAAACAATGTGTAACCATTCATTTACATTTCTATTCGCTATTTTTATTTAAAAGATAAAGTTTATTAAATAACTTTTTTAATTCACTTTTGACGTAATTTTTTAGTTATTTTCTTATAAGTAAATTATAAAACTTGTACTCATTGATCAAAATTCAATTTTTCATTAATAATCTTCTACTCCTTTCAATACAACGCTCATACTTTATTTTGTTAAAATATACTCATACCTGATTCTTCTTTAATTTGAAAAACATTCTTATGACCACGACAAAATCAATAAAGGAAAGACCATTCAAAGGCATATCTCTTTCAGAACGAAAAGCAATTAGATATGAAAAACTAATTCAAGCTGGAATTAAAATTTATGGAACACGCGGTTTCTTCGCCACAACAGTAAAAGATATTTGTTTAGAAGCTAAATTAACTGAACGCTATTTCTATGAATCATTTAAAAAAAGCGAACAGCTTTTTCAAGCTATTTTTTTAAAACTAATTGATGAATTACAAGAAAATATCAAACAAGCAACTGCTACGAATATGAGTGACTCCAAAGCGATGATAGAAGCCTCACTCAGTGCTTTTCTCGACACGCTTTATCAAAATCCTCACATGGCACGTATTATTTATATTGATGCTTTACTTGTGCAAGACCTGCACAAACAATCAACCATACATGACACAATGATGCGCTTTGACCAAATGATTCAACCGCTTTTAACATCAACAAAATGCAATAATGAGCAAACAATAAATGAAATATCACTCATTGCTTCAGGCCTAAATGGTTATGTGACTCAAATTGCGATTCGTTGGGTCATGAACAACTTTCAGCAACCAAAGGACGAAGTTTTATCCGCATGTTTATGGCCATTTTTAGCATTGGTTACAAAAAAAGTAGAATAAAAACATAATTTTTTAGATGATGTAACTTTATATTTCAGTTGAAGTTTAATGTCTAAAATACTGTCATATCGGTGCTTTCAGACTTTAATTTCGTCATAAAACTATCAAAAAAATGTCACATTTTCATTTTAGAATTGTCATATTTTCTATTTTGCAATGATACTGTCATAATTAATCTTTGTAATAAGCCTGTCATAAATACAAAAACGGACAACCGTTTATATTAATAGGGTATTGCGCTGTGAAAGATGACTACATTTTAATTGTTGATGATGAGCTCCCGATTCGGGAAATGATCCATACTGCTTTAGATATGGCAGGTTTTAATTGTCTACAAGCTGAAGATGCTCGCCAAGCGCATCAAATGATTGTCGATCAACGCCCTTCTTTAGTCTTGTTAGATTGGATGATGCCTGGTGGTGTAAGTGGTGTCGATCTATGTCGCCGCTTGAAAAAAGATGAAAGTTTGTCTGAAATTCCAGTCATCATGCTCACTGCTCGTGGTGAAGAAGACCATAAAGTTCAAGGTCTAGATGCTGGCGCAGATGACTATATGACGAAACCTTTTTCTACACGTGAATTGGTCTCTCGCATTAAAGCTGTGCTTCGTCGCTCTAATGCTTTAAGTGGAGAAAAATCAATTGATGCCAATGGCTTACTATTAGATCCTATTAGCCAACGTGTTAGTTTTGGTCCCCATATTTTAGAAATGGGTCCAACAGAATATCGTCTTTTAGCATTCTTCATGACACATCCTGAACGTGCATATACACGCGCTCAACTTCTTGATCAAGTATGGGGTGGAAACGTATATATTGAAGATCGTACAATTGACGTTCATATTCGCCGTTTACGTAAAGTTCTAGAACCTTTTGGTGCAGATCGTTATGTCCAAACTGTTCGTGGAACAGGCTACCGTTTTTCTACGCGAGCAGATGTCGCATTAGGTTAATTATTTTTTATGTACGAACCATATCCTGTCCCAGAAATTGCAAGAGAACATAAAAAGTTTCGATATAGCAGCTTATGGGCATTTTCCAAACAAGACCTAAGACTTCTCGCATTTTTTATCGTGATCGCTGCATTTATCGGCTTGGGAATAGGATATTTTTGGATCTGTATTCTTTGTGCATTTGCTGTGTTCTGCATCATCCAATTGCGTTCACTGTATCTAGTAAATGATTGGATTTCTAATAGACCCTATGATGTTCCACCAAACTTAGGTGGAATTTGGGGTGCACTACTTTTTAATGTCTATCGTGCTCAGCGCCAAGAACGAATCGTACAAGCAGAAATGGTTGGACTAATTGACCGTGCTCAATCGTCACTCGTTGCTTTAGCAGAAGCCGTTGTTCTTATTGATGATAATAATCAAATTGAATGGTGGAATCCTGCTGCAGAAAACTTACTCGGTTTTCAAACACATGATCGTGGGCGTAATATTCTCAGTATTTTACGCCAACCCAACTTCATTGAATATTTTAACCACATAGATGAATCACCAGACGGTTTAAAAATGAAATCTATGGTTCATGAAGATCGTTATGTTCAAGTTAAAATGACTCGTTTTGGTGGTGAAAGTCGTCTGTTGGTAGCTTATGATGTAACACGCATGCATAATCTTGAACAAATGCGAAAAGATTTTGTCGATAATATTTCCCACGAACTTCGTACGCCCTTAACTGTGCTAAGTGGTTATATCGAAACCTTTACAGATCAAGAAGATATCAACCCACGTTGGAAACGTGCATTTGATCAAATGCAATCGCAAACACGTCGTATGAACGCCTTGGTTAATGATTTGCTTTTATTATCACGTTTAGAAAATGAAAAAAGTGTCGCTAAAAATCAAATCATTGAAATGCCAAGTTTAATGAATCAATTATTTGACGATGCCCAAGCTTATAACATCGATTATGGCCACACCCTCAACTTAGATATCGATAGTCATTGTGATTTAATTGGTTCAGATATGGAACTTGCTAGTGCCTTCAGCAACCTCATTACCAATGCTATTAAATACACACCTAAAGGTGGAACAATTACCATTGGCTGGCATGATGATGGCACACATGGTTACTTTACAGTTGAAGACACAGGTATTGGTATAGACCCTAAACATTTACCACGTCTAACCGAACGCTTTTACCGTGTAGATAGTGCACGTAGTCGTGCCACAGGTGGTACAGGCTTAGGACTCGCAATTGTGAAACATGTTCTTATGCAACATAACGCATATTTAGATGTGGAATCTAAAGAAAATCAAGGCTCAGTTTTTAAAGCAGTGTTTCCTAAAGAACGTTTATATCATTTAAGTTAAGCGATAAAAAAAAGCACCTCACGGTGCTTTTTTTATGACTGTATAACTTATACGGTATGACCTAAAGCTTTACCCATTTCAACAGCAGAATTCGCTTTAAATTCAGCATCCCACTGCATTTTATTTTCTTCAAATAAAACCACTGCGGTTGAACCTAAATAGAAACGACCTAATTCAGCACCCTTTTCTAAGAATAAATTGTGCTGATTTACCTCTAAACGACCCGATGGTTTTACTTTACCTGTTGCAACAGTTTCAATGCCGGCAACAATCATTGCACCCACAAGAACAACGGCCATACGACCAAGTTCTGTATCAAACAAACACACCATACGTTCATTACGTGCAAATAAACCTGGAATATTTTCTGCTGTTGTTTGATTTACAGAGAATAACTCACCTGGTACATAAAGCGTTTCGGTCAATGTACCCGCAAAAGGCATATGCACACGATGATAATCTTTAGGTGAAAGATATACTGTTGCAAACTGACCATTCTTAAAAGGTTCAGCCAACAAAGGATCTGCAATTAAATTTGCAGTATTAAAACTTTGACCTTTGGCTTGAAAAATTTCGCCTTCTTCAATTTTGCCTAACTGAGAAATTGCCCCATCTGCAGGCGATACAATACTAGTTGCATCTGTATCAATTTCACGTACACCCTCTTTTAAAGAGCGTGTAAAAAACTCATTAAATGATTTAAATTTCAAAGCATTTTGTTGCTCTGCAATGGACATATCAATGCCATATTGCGCTTTAAAAGCACTAATCACAGTATTTTTAATGATTGGTGTTTCACTTGCAGCAAGCTTACCAACAACACGAGATAATTGATGTTGTGGCACAACACGTTGAGCTTGAATGAAAAGTTGTTTTTTTAAACGTGACGTGAGGCTCAAGACGGCGTCTCTCCAGTAATAATTGGACTCGCGAGGCTGTTGCCCCATTCACTCCACGCACCATCATACGCTTGAATATTCCAACCCAATAAACGCCCAAGAATATATGCTAAACCTGAGCGATGATGTGACTGGCAATATACAACAACAGGCTCATTCAAATTAAAGCCCAATTGTTCCAAACGCTGTTGCGTGTTTTGTAATGGTCGCAATTTTAAATGATTTTCACGGTTTAGGGCAGTACTCCATTCAAAATGTCGTGCACTTGGAATATGACCGCCTCGTCTAGCCGCCAATCTTAAACCTGTATATTCATCCTCTGTACGACAATCCCACACTTGAACTTCATTATTTTGTACTTTTTGCAAAAGTTCATCGTATTGAATACGGTATTGTTCATTTAAATGAACTTCAACTAGAGGTTCTACTTGTTCAAATTTTTCTACTTCAGATGTGGTCGGCAAACCTGCACCTAACCATGCATGAATGCCACCATTCAACAAGCTCGTGTTATAAAAACCTAAACAATGTAAATTCCAAATTAAGCGTCCTGCCCACGCTCCACCTTCATCATCATAAACAACAACTTGATGATCTGGTGTGATATTTAAAATTCGAATAAGTTCTTCTAAGCCTTCTTTTTCTGGCAATAACCCAGAAGCATTTTCTTCTTGGCGAACTAGATATTTCGGTTGTAAATGAATCGCATGAGGAATATGAAGCTGCTCAAAAACGGAACTTCGTGTTAAATCCACAATTCGGATTTTTTCATGTCCCAAATAAGGAACTAAATCTTCAACTTCAATTAAAAGTTCAAAATTAAATGCAGACTCAGACATCTTTTTTTCTTTATATGCTTAGCAGAATATCTTTAATCTTAGCATATTTGCTTTTCTTGATTATGTTGATTTTTGATATGTATTTAGCACAATTTTAGATGATAAATATAAACATTCATGCAAAAAAATACCGAACAATCTATTCGGTATTTTTCAATTTTAAAATTAAATTACGCTTCAGTAATATCAAAAACCTGACGCAAATATGCAAGGAATGTATCGTTATCAGTCATCGTTTTTCCTGGACTATCGGAAATTTTTGCCACAGATTGTCCATTACATTCAACAAGTTTTAACACAATATTTAATGGTGTTTGACCCATATCATTGGTTAAATTTGTTCCAATACCAAAGCTTACTTGGAAACGATCTTTAAAGTAATTATGCAATGACCATGCTTTTTCTAGATTTAAACCATCACTAAAAGTCAGCATTTTCGTTTTACTATCAATTTTTAGCTTTTTATAGTGCGCATAAGCTTTATCGCCCCACTCGTACGGATCGCCACTGTCATGACGTAAACCATCGAAAAGTTTTGCGAAATACAAATCAAAGTCACGAAGGAATGCATCCATGCCCACAACATCAGTTAAAGCAATCCCTAAGTCACCACGGTATTCTTGCACCCATGTTTCTAATGCTGATTTTTGGAAATTACGTAAACGCACATCAAGTGCCTGAAATGCTTGTAAGAATTCATGTGCCATTGTCCCAATTGGGGTAATGTTCATTTCTTTGGCAATTAATACATTGCTCGTACCACGGAAAATATCTGGCGCACTTTTATGAAACTCTTGAATAACGTGTTTTTGCCATTCGAAACTATAGCGACGACGTGTTCCAAAATCTGATACTAAAAATGGAGGATCATTTGGATTTTGTTCTTTTGCATATTGCTGAATAAGTTCAATTTTCGCTTTTAAACGACGTTCACCTTCAGCGATTACCTCATCACTACGAATACGCTGGAAATAAAGTTGATTTACAATGGCTAATACAAAGATTTCAAACATCATTGCTTGAACCATTGGACCTTCAACCCAAATATCCAAACGACCTTCAGCATCAATCCCCGCTTTAATAAAACGGCGTTTTAATTGAAATAATTCTAAATAATCGACAAAGTCACTTTTAAGAAAACGCAAACTGCGTAAATATAATAATTCATCTTCTATATATTGAAGCTTACATAGATGATCTAGCTGTTCATTCAAATCATCTAAAATATCTACCAGTGGATAAACCGTGTCATCTAAGTTACGGCAACGGAAGTGGTACACACTATGCGTCTGCGGAAACTTATGAAGCACCACTTGCAACATGGTAAATTTATATAAATCTGTATCCAGTAAAGATTGAATGATTGGAGCCATATCTTGATGTATTTCGCTATGCTTAATGCATTAAAGCACATTTTTTAAGTAAAAATTGAAAGTTTTAATTGTCTTGTCTCTGTTTTGGATAATTTTCAAATAAATTTGAAAAAATTCAACAATCAATACTTCTTTACTCGTTTAAATAGCTATAACTGTATTGCCTTAATACCTATTTTAAATTCAATGAACGTAGATAATCATTCACGTATGTAATTTGTTCTGGCTTTAAACCTTGTAATTCTGCTCGGTATTTCTCTGGAGAAATGAGTCCCAATGCCTGCGCAACAAAAATCCAATTATTCAGATGAAAAATTCCATTCCATCTATGTAGCACATAACCATTCACATCTGCCATTCGTGGTGTTCTCTGCATAAAAACTTCTTTAATTGCTTTATAACTTTCAGGGAATGGTGTTTCTGCCACCTTTTTCCAAAATGGTGTATCTCGTCTTGGACAGTCATAATGCATTCTTAGAAAATCACATATCCCCTTCCAAGATTCAGCATTTGCTTGGTTGAATTGCTCAATACTTAAATCTGAAATGACACTACCACTTTCTAGAATAACTTTTTGCATCATACGCAATTGCTCAAGCATTTGACCTATAGATGTTGCTTCAAGTGGTTCAACAAAACCTGAAGCTAAACCTAGTGCCATCACATTTTTTTGCCACACTTTTTCAAAATGACCTGGTTCAAAACTTAATGTTTTTTGAGGCTTTATTGTTTTGCCAAAATACTTTTCAATTTCTGCAAGAGCCTGTTCTTCAGTTTTAAATTCACTACTATATACATAGCCTGCACCTATACGTTCGATAAGCGGAATTTGCCACATCCAACCCGCTTCCATTGCAGTTGCTCGACTAACTAATTCAGGATTTTTTCCATCATGATCTAAATGAAATGGTATTGCCTTATCTAGCCATAAATATTCTTTAAAAGATGTCCATTTACTTTTGAATTTTTTACCAATGACTAAACGGGCAAAACCTGAAGCATCTATTAATAATTGGGTTTCTATTTTTTTTGATCTGTTTGAACTGTAGTCACAAAGCCATATTCATTGAGTTCAATATCTTGAACAAATGCTCGCGTATGCTTTACACCACGCTCAATGGCTATTTTACCTAAAAAATCAGCTGTTCTTTGACTATCAAAATGTAGTGATGTTGCTATTCCAGACTGATCGGCTAAGGCTTTAAGTGCCTCATCTAAAGACACTCTATTTTTGATTTTTTCAACATCTTTCACCACATCTGCTAAAGGAATACTATTTGCTAAGACAGCAGAAATAAGTGGATAAAATGCCATATATTCAACATTAAATGGGGGGTGCCGCGGATTTATAAATAAATGATAAAATTCATCATCTCTTTTCCCTGTTCGCCAACCTTCATAACAAAAACCCCATTTAAAAGAAGCTCCTGTTTCTTTCATAAATGTTCCAACTGGAATATTTAATTGATTCAGGGTTGTAACCAAATTAATTAAACCACCCTCTCCCACACCAACAATGCCAACAGTTGGAGATTCAACTAACTCAACTTGAATATGCTGTGGAAAAAATTTGCGAAATGAAAGTGCTGCAAACCAACCTGCTGTCCCCCCACCAATAATAGTCACATTTTTTATATACCGAAGATCTAACATCATTTATTCCAATTTTATTTGACTAATTTTTTAATTTTTATTGTTTAATTTCTTGATTATCAAAAATAAAAACACATCTTCATTGCTTCACAATATGATATGAAAAAATGATGATGTGTTATATAAAAGAATATCTATCACATAAATATTATGTATTTATTCAGCCAGACTTAATGCCTTTAACTTTTCATCTTGACCAATAATTTTGGCAAACTCTTCAACCGTTTTTTGTCCTGTCTGTTTAGCATTTACATCACAGTCCGTTTTTCGTAATTGTTTTACAATAGACCACTCTAATTTAAACATCGCACCCATCAATGCTGTATTACCTTTATTGTCACGCGCACAGCGGTCTGCACCATACTTAACAAGCGTTTTTACTGTATCTAAATGACCATAATAAGATGCCATAATCAAAGCGGTATACCCTGCTTGATTACGCACATCGACTGGGAAACCATTTTTTAGAAATTCAACAATAACTTCCTGATTTCCAGTTTTAGCAGCATCAAAAAAGAGATTGATCAATTCTTGTTGTGAGGTCATCTGATCATCAGCAGCCACCTTAGCTGGAGAGATATTCCCAACCTCAGTAGCAGTTGCGAATGCAGAACCAAAAGTAAGAATACTCGCTAAAATTGTGCATTGCATAACTTTCATGATGGACTCCAACAAAAATCGAATTAAAAAATAAAAGCGCCTGTAAAACTCCCCTAGGGTGCAGGAAAGGGTCTGAGTTTTACAGGACTTTTGAGAGGTGACTCCGAGTGCACCGGTCACCAGTTTGGCAGACTAATAAATTAGTCTTTCAATTTTGCAGCTTTTGCTTTAACAGTCGCTAAGTTACCGTTAACAGCTTTAGTCATACGCGTACCGTAGTCTGCATCTGCTTTGTAGAAGTAAGACAACATGATGTGCTTAGTTTCTGAATCTTTAACATTGCCTAAGTCAGCAGCCAAGTTCATGATTAAGTCATCTTTCTCTTTTGCAGAGTAAGAACGGTAAAGGTCACCAGCTTGCTTGAAGTTTTGCTCTTTAACGCCAATTTGCTGTACATGACCCGTTAATGGTGTTTGTACCGCACGAGCAGCAGGAGTCGATGGTTTTGGATCGATACGGCTTGGCTCATAGTTCACGTTAGAGTCTGTTTCAGACATATTCATGAAACCATCTTGGTTGTTGTTATTTACTTTAACAAGCGGACGGTTTACTGGAATTTGTTGGTGGTTCGCGCCCAAACGGTACATTTGTGTATCTGAGTAAGAGAAGATACGACCTTGAAGTAAACGGTCTTCAGAAGGTTCAATACCTGGTACTAAGTTACCCGGAGCCAATGCAACTTGTTCAGTTTCGTTGAAGAAGTTTTTCGGCATACGGTTCAATGTCAACGTACCCACTTTAGTTTCTTTTACTAAATCTGTAGGCCAGATTTTAGTTGGATCAAGTGGATCAAAATCAAAGCTGTTTAGGTCTTTAGGGTCCATAACTTGGATGTAAAGATCCCATTTAGGGAATTTACCAGCGTTGATCGTGTTGTAAAGATCGTTCGTTAAATGGTTGAAGTCTTTACCTTGTTGTTCCACAGCTTCTTTAACGTTAAGACCTTTCACGCCTTGTTTAGAGCGGAAGTTAAATTTAACGTATTTGTATTCACCTTTGTCATTGTACAATTTGTACGCATG
This sequence comes from Acinetobacter sp. FY731, assembly GCF_059515905.1. NCBI lineage: Bacteria > Pseudomonadati > Pseudomonadota > Gammaproteobacteria > Moraxellales > Moraxellaceae > Acinetobacter > Acinetobacter sp. FY731. The sequence continues at coordinate 357,236 of NZ_JCAKNB010000002.1, forward strand.
AACACCGAAACCATCTTGTTCACGATAGCTCGTTGGAACGCCTTGATTGCCATAAACATAAGTCAACATATTTGTTGCCCACGGTTGGCTAGACAAGAAGTCAAATACACGGTTAGCGTCTTGAACGTTATTGATAGGGCTTGGCTTCATCGCATGAATAAAGTCAGGGAATTTAATTGCATCACGAATGAAGAATACTGGAGTTTGGTTACCCACTAAGTCCCAGTTACCCTCTTGTGTATAAAATTTGATTGCAAAACCATGCGGGTCACGTAAAGTTTCAGGTGAACCTTTGCCATGAATTACAGTAGAAAAACGTAAGAATACAGGAGTTTTTGTACCTGCTTTAAACAGTGAAGCAATAGTAAGATCAGATAAATCTTTCGTTGCTACAAATTCACCATAAGCACCCGTACCACGTGCATGTACAACACGCTCAGGAATACGCTCACGACCAAAACGTTGTAGTTTTTGTACGAGTTGAACATCTTGAAGCAATACAGAACCATTTGGACCTGCAGTGATTGAATTTTGGTTATCGCCAACTGGCGCACCGTTATCTTTTGTTAATGGTGCTGCAAATGTGCTAGCTGTAACAGTAGCAAGCATTGCAACCAATAAAGAACGCTTAAACATCGTCTTCTCTCTCAAAAATACCTTTCCTGCAGGGGTAAATTACAGACTTATTGTTAATAGGTAAAAGTGTCATTTTTTATAATTTTAATCGAATAAATAGATTGCAAACTCAATTTAACCACTTAATCTTTTTAAATTAATTACTTAACTATTCATGTTTTATTTAATAATCATTCAATCCCCTAATTTTGCTACAATTTGAATGTATTAAAAAACATCATATGTGGTTGTGTTATGCGTGCTTTATTGCAACGAGTATTAGAGGCAAAAGTTGTTGTTGACGGTCAAACAACAGGTGAAATTGAAAAAGGCATCTTAGTTTTCCTTGGTTTAGGTAAGGAAGATAACTTAGAAAAAGGCAAAAAAATGATCGATAAAATTTTAAAATATCGTTTTTTTGATGATGAACAAGGAAAAATGGGCTGGAATATCAGTCAAGCAAATGGTGGATTATTACTCGTTTCACAATTCACTTTAATGGCTCAAACACAAAAAGGATTACGTCCAGACTTTGGTCCTGCTATGTCACCAAACGATGCAAAAGAGCTTTATGAACAACTCGTAGATTATGCAAAATCACAATTTGAAAATGTTCAAACAGGCATTTTTGCAGCTGACATGAAAGTTCATTTGGTCAATGATGGACCTGTTACATTTAACTTAGAAATTGAATAATTCATATTCTATAGATACGAAAAAGCCCTCATATGAGGGCTTTTTCGTTCAATCCTGTTGTACCCCTTCACTTTCAAAAGAAGAAAATGCAGAAGGGATATTCTTATTTACCTGTTTTATCTTTAATAAATTGGCGGGCAAATGACAATTTTTCTTTTACAGGTTTTGGCAATTTTGGTGGAATAAGTTTAGCAGCACGGTTAAACCACACCAATAAACTGAAGTCACCTTCCATTTTAATTGTGCCGTTTTGCATACCAGTCATAAATACAGAAGGATCACCTTTTGCTAAAGTTTTCACGCCTTGCTCACTGTCAGCAAACTGCAAGGTAAAATCAGCAGGCTCTGCACTTCCCGAGACCGTCTCAATTTTGCCATTATTGACAATAATTTGACGTGCCATACCTAAGTCTGTACCAATTTGAATACGAAACTGTCTATCGTGAATTAATTCAATAAATTTAGGACTTGTACGAGCCAACTGCTTCATACGTAATGCTAAGCCTGCAACCATAAGATCAAGTGGGTCTGTACTCACATCAACAAGTGGTAGTTTTACGACAGGTAGTGAAGGAAGTTTCATGACATCGAAGCCTATTGTAATTGTATAAAATTAAACTACGACATCCTACCATAGCTTATTTTTTTTGCAGTATTGCTTTACGTAATAAAGCATAAATTTTGGATATAAAAAAATGCACATGAATGTGCATTTTTCAAGAAGGATCAGTCTTTGCTTAACGGCTAGAATACTGTTGCTGATCATCCTCATATACTGGCGTATGTTCAATATAACGGCGCTTTGCCACTGCTGCTCGTTCCGCTCGGCGATCTTCAACTAAAAGCAAGAGTGTCATCATAACCATTGCAAATGAGATCGCTGCTAAATAACTGTAAGTTACTGGGAGTTCAAAAACTGTTTGCACACTAAAACGTACAGCTTCTAGTAATCCCCAAAACACCATTCCAGCCATCATAAAACTTAACCAGCGGCGATAAGGCGATAAGAAAACAGCAATCAAAGCAACCGCAACTAAGCTTATGCCGACAATACTTGCTAAATTCGCTGTTGCCATAAAAACCTCCGTAAGTGTTAGATTTGTGCTTTTATCAAGCGCCCATCTAACGCGAATACCTTTAATTAGATTAATGGGCTATGTGTATTTAAAACTCTATGAAAAGCATTATGAGCAGTTTTTTGTATAAAAAAAGACTTGTTATTTGGTTATGCGACATACATTGTCGCAATATTATATTGTAATTACATTTTTTTTGATTTGAACTTTTAGGGAACTTAAGCCTGTTCTTTCTTCGCGTGTCATTACAAAAAAAACAGTGCTCTTTTTAAGTCAAAAATTTTTTTTACCGATGGCATTTATCGTTATTTTGTTCTTGCATTAAATCCCGACTTGTTTCTCTTTTTCTGATTGCTATCCCAATAAAAAATACGGCAATTATGCCGTATTTTTTATTCAATTGATTCAATCATTAATCACGATTTAAATCTTTATCGTGTACACCAAGCAAGTACAATACACCATCTAAACCTACACTTGAAATGGCTTGATTGGCATTTTGACGAACCAATGGTTTAGCACGGAATGCAACACCTAAGCCTGCAATTGAAAGCATTGGTAAATCGTTTGCACCATCACCTACTGCAATTGCTTGTTCAAGTGAAATACCCATTTCTTCAGCAATTTGCGTCAGTAATAATGCTTTACGGGCACCATCTACGATATGCCCTTTTACTTCCCCTGTCACAACGCCATCTTGAATATCTAAGATGTTTGCATGCACTTCATCTATGCCTAATTTTGCTTGTAAATATTCTGCAAAATATTGAAAACCACCAGATAAAATTGCAGTGCGATAACCCAATGCTTTTAAGGTAGAAATAAGACGTTCCGCACCTTCTGTAATGGTTAATCGTTCTGCAATACTTGCAAGTACAGAGGCATCCATACCTTTTAACAATGCAACACGTGCGCGGAAACTACTTTGGAAATCAAGCTCACCTTGCATTGCACGTTCGGTAATTTCAGCAACTTGCTCACCTACTCCAGCCTCTTTTGCAAGTTCATCAATGACTTCTTGTTCAATCAGTGTTGAATCCATATCAAAGCAAACTAAGCGACGATTACGACGATAAGCATTGTCTTCTTGCACAGCAACATCGACATTTAATTCACTAGACAATTTTAAGCAAGCTGCGCGCATTGCTGCTGCATCTAACATCTGTCCTTTTAAACCAAACTCTACACACGCACGTTTAGGCTCATTAGACTCACCTGTTAAAGTTGGTCTACCAGATAAACGTGTCACTGTTTCAATGTTAAACCCTTGATTCGATACAATTTGGGTAACTGCTTGTAAGTGCGAAGCTTTTAATTCGGGTGCTAGCGCAGTTACAATATAACGTGTACGTCCACCCTCACTTACCCATTGATCATAATCTGTTGCCAAGATTGGTTTAAAGCGAACTGTTAAACCAATTTCATGTGCTAAAATTAAGATCTCTTTCATAGCTAATGCTGTTGCTGTCTGATCTTCAGAGGCTACAACAATACCTAAAGTAAGCTGATTATGGATGACGGCTTGGCCAACATCTAGAATTTGTAAAGAATGGGCGGACAACACCTGCATTAATCGAGTAAACTGATTAGGTTGGTCAGGTCCTAAAAATGATATAAGAATGATTTCTCGCATGAATTGACTCGGGTCTGAGCTACAACTATTGTTAGAATCATAATCGAATTTAAATAGAATTACTTTGGAAGTTTACGTTGAATGCGCCTAGACAAGGGCTATTTGCTAGCCTACTGATTGTAAGCTTTATCTTGCATACCTTTTTATTGGTACTTGCAACGACACATCAATTAAATGAAAACCGCGCCAATCAAGGGCAATTGATGACAACTCAATTGGTTACGGACAGCTTATCTGAGCTAGATCCACCCAATACAGTGTCTCTTGCTTTATTGGCAAATCGTTATGCAACAAACCCGAATATTGCTTCCATTCGTATTTTAAATACAAATAATCAGGTACTTGCAACTGGCGGAATGTCTAAAACACGTCAAGGCGAAATTTTTGTTAGAGATGCGTTACAAAATGAAAAGAAAGTCGGCACAATTGAAATTACGTTAATAAAACCAAGTATTGGTGAAATTTTACGTACTCAATGGATCGCTATTCTATGTTCATTACTTATCCATTGTTTATTATGGTTAGCGTATCGTGCAATTGCTCGACCAAGCCGCACAGAGTATCTAGCAAATATTAATAATGAAGCTCGCTTGAAACACGAACTTCAGATGTTGACTCAGGCTTTAGAACAAGAAAAGCAAAATACAGCATTGGCTTTAACTCAGTCACAACATCTTGCACAATCATTACCTAAAGCAAAAACGCCTAAAGTTGAACTACAAGATAAAAATACAATTGCGTTAACCATTCAATTCTATGACCCTAAGCAATTACTTGACTCAATTACAGATAAGGTCTCTATCCCTTACTTTAATTTGTGCCAAATCTTTTTAACTAAAAGTATCGAACTTTGTGTTCAACATTACAAATTGAATGTTTCCGACATTACAACTGTTCAGCAATTTAGTCGAAATGGTGCAACATTAACTATTTCTTCTGAAAAGCCAGATTCAGCAGAATGTTTAGCGATGATTGGAACTGTTTTCCAACTTCTTTCCGAAGTACTTTATAAGCGTTATCGTGAAGATAAACGCTTTGTACTACAAACACGTTGTGCTATGGCGACTTCTGTTGAAACAATGCAATTAGATGCTATACAAGCAGCGGAGCGTTTGGTCAATCAACTTTCAGCTAAAGAAAGTGCACTTTATTTACCAAATGAATTGCTAAAAGATTTGTCTACGCACTATGAATTAGTCAATTTGCCAAATCCAACCAATGTTCTCACTCGCCACTCATTTATGATTAATGGGATGGATACCAAGCATGCTGAGCTGGCTCAAACCATTCGTACTGAAATTTTAAAAGCAAAACAATCACGCTCTGCCTAAGCTTTAAAATAGAAATAAAAAAGCCTGATTCAATATCAGGCTTTTTTATTCAGATAAAAATGCAAATATAGTGGTGTACTACCCGATTACATCTTTCATAGAAATCCGTTCTACACCTTTATGCTGCATATCTTTCCATGCTTTTGCTAAAGAGCCATTTAAATCAATACCCTTTGTTGCATCTTCAATAACGTAAGTTTTAAAGCCTAAATCTGTTGCATCCATTGCTGTCCACGCTACGCAAAAATCTGTCGCAATCCCCACAATAAATACGGATCAATACCACGTGCTTTTAAATAGCCCTCTAAACCTGTTGTGGTCTTTTGATCGGCTTCCATAAATGCAGAATAACTATCGATATGACTATGAAAACCTTTACGGATAATAAGCTGTGCTGTTGGTAAATTTAATTTTGGGTGTAATTCCGCATCATGCGTACCTTGAACACAGTGTTTTGGCCAAAGCACTTGTGTACCATAATCCAATTCAATTGTTTCAAATGGTGCTTTATCTGTATGATTTTCCGCAAAAGAAATATGATTATCAGGATGCCAATCCTGGGTAATTACAATATTGTCAAAATATTCGGATAAGGCATTTATATTGGGAATAATTTGATCTGCATCTGCTACTGCTAAATTTCCTTCTGGAGTAAATCCATTTTGAACATCAACCACAATTAGAGCTGTTTTCTTCAACATTCATCATATTCCTTTATCTGCCTTTCAATAGTTAAGCATATTTTAATGAATTTATTGAAATAAAATGTGCCTATAAATCTTAGATTTCACATCTTATAAAAACAAAAAGCCCACTCAAAAGTGGGCTCATGTGCTACTAATTTTTTATGCTTTATTTAAACGATTCACTAAAACCAACATGAATACTGCAGAGATTAAAATACATGGAATTGCTGCTGAAATTACCCCTGCCGCACCAAAACCTGCTGTAAGAAGTTGACCTGCAATCATTGGTCCAAGCATTGCACCAACACGTCCTACAGCCGATGCTACACCAACACCTGTACCACGAACTTCTGTTGGATAAACAATGCTGCCAAATGCATACAACACGCCTTGGCAACCAATAACAAAGGCACCAACCAATGCAGAAGCCATATACATTTGCGTTAATGAACTTGCACCATTTAAAGCAAATAAGCCTGCCAAAATACCGCCATACATTAAGACAATGACATACGCCTTTTTCCAGCGGTCAGTTAGCATACCTAAAATAACAGTACCAACAGTTGCACTTACCATGAAATAGAACTGAGCGGTTGCACCTTCTTTACGACTAAAACCTAATTCTGTGAATAATGATGGCAACCAACTTAACATGATGTAAACCACCATCAATGTGAAGAAATAGCTTACCCAAATTAATAAAGTACGCAGTACATTGTCAGAATTAAACAAATCTTTGAATGAGGCTTTAGCTTGCTGAGGCTCATCTTTACTCTGTGTTTGTGCTTTTAAGAACTCTTTCGATTCAGGTAAAAACAACATCATTACAGGAATAACAACAATGGGCAACAAACCACCTAAATAGAAAATATTTTTCCAATCTGCCCCAAAGCTTGTACTTGCGACCAAAGATAAAATTGCAGCACCAACAGGCATACCACAATACATTAAGCCCACAGCACGACCGCGATTTTGTGGTGATACTGCTTCAGAAGCTAATGTAATTAAGATTGGCATTGCAGCACCTAAGCCTGCACCTGCTAAAAAACGCACCGCCAATAATGAGCTAAAACTATTCACCCATACTGTACATAATGTAAATACTGCAAAAATAGCCGTAGAGAAAATCAAAACTTTTTTACGACCAATTCGATCGGCAAAACGACCGCCAACCAATGCACCTGGCAATAAACCTAAAATACCTGCACTAAAGAAAATGCCCAACTGAGAACTATCTAAACCAAAATGCTCTTTAATACCTGCAGCGGCAATCCCTGCTGCTTGAATATCTAAGCCTTCGATAACTGCAATAAGAAAGCAAATTGCAACTGTTACAATTGCATGCTTTTTATCTGATTGATGAACGACTTTATCCATATGATCAAGCTCAAAGTGAATTCTAAGATATCCATCTTCTGAGACTTTCATAAAAAGCTGTAGCTACCTAATAGTGGAATAAAAATACGGCTCAATCTTCTGCAAACATGAAGTTTCACGTAAAAAAAGATTATGAAATAGCGCTAAAACCAATTACTAAAAAAAATACTCCACATAATTTTTCAAAAAGCAGGCATATTCAATTGTCTTTTCTCACCATATAAGAACTGTTCTTTTCTTTTATATATCTAAAAACACTTAAAAATCACCATCACAACCAAGGTGATTTACTGTATTTAGCATAAACATTAAGATTTTCATGATCTAAAACAAGATGTATTTCATCTTAAATATTTTACTGACTTCGATGAAAAAAAAGAATTACAAGGATTTCACCCTTTATTTAAGCAATATTTTTGTTGGAATTTCATAATCCAAGTTCAGAAAAACAAAGGTTTTTACACATAAAAATAGATGTATTTTCAAATCAACCCCATCATTTCAATAAAGTTTTATAAATATTAAAAACTTTGTTATTGCTTTGACTAAAGGTTATTGTTCTGACACACTGAATCAGTCATAATTTGCATAAGCATTATTCAATGATGACTTATTGAATTTTGACTCAAATCAAAATACTGCAACCATCCACATTTTCTGTTTCTCTACATAACGTGGATGGGAAAATAGGATATTTTTAAAAAATGACTCAGCAAGCACAGACCATTCAAGGCTCAATTGTCGCAATTGTCACCCCAATGTTAGAAGATGGCAGCGTAGATTGGAAAGGTCTAGAAAAGCTCGTTGAGTGGCACATAAAACAAGGCACGAATAGCATTGTTGCAGTTGGTACAACTGGTGAAGCATCAACATTAAGTATGGCTGAACATACACAAGTGATCAAAGAAATCATTCGTGTAGCAAACAAACGTATTCCAATTATTGCTGGTACTGGTGCAAACTCAACACGTGAAGCCATTGAATTAACACAAGAAGCGAAAGAACTAGGCGCAGATGCAGCTTTGTTGGTAACACCTTATTACAACAAGCCAACACAAGAAGGTTTATATCAGCATTATAAAGCTATTGCAGAAGCAGTAGATCTTCCTATCATTCTTTATAACGTACCAGGTCGTACTGGTGTAGATATGCAGAATGAAACTGTTATTCGTCTTGCAGATATTGCAAATATTGTCGGTATTAAAGATGCCACAGGCGATGTTCCACGCGGTCAAGAGTTAATTGCTGGCTTAAAAGATAAAGCAATGACTGTTTACTCTGGCGATGATGCAACGGCTTATCAACTCATTACACTTGGTGCAAAAGGTAATATTTCGGTTACGGCAAACGTGGCACCGAAAGAAATGAGTGAAGTATGTGCAGCTGCTCTTGCTGGAGATGCAATCAAGGCTGAACAATTAAATAGTAAAGTTGCTATTTTACATGATGTTCTATTCTGTGAATCAAACCCAATTCCTGTGAAATGGGCACTTCATGAAATGGAACTTATTGGTACAGGGATTCGTTTACCGCTTACCCCTCTTGCAGAAAAATATCGCACTCCGCTTCGTGAAGCACTCACGTCGGCAGGCATCATTAAATAAAAGAGCTTACATTATGCAAATACGTTTTGGTTTAGTCACTGCGCTTTCAGCTTTAAGTTTGGTTGGTTGTAGTTCGTTTGGTATCAACAATGGTTCTTTAAACTATAAAAAAACAGCAACAACCGAATCACTACAATATCCTGAAGGTTCAATGGTTAGACCAGCAACGCCTTTGTATCCAGCTCCTATTGTTGATCCTCGTGCAACTGCTAATGCACCTAAATATGAAAATGAACGTGGCAACCGTTTCGCTCTTCCTCGTCCAACAACATTTACACAAGTAAATACTCAAGATAATTTGAACGAAGATTCTATTGGTCGACTTCAGCAAATAACTGATGGAAATCAAAATCCTTTGCTCAAAATTGATGGTAATTCTGCTACAATTTGGCAATATACTCTTGCCACGCTTAGTAGCCTTAACCACAAAATTGTTGGTCAAAGCAAAAATGCAAATGATGTAACTATCATGATTGATCAAAAATCTTACGTATTAAGACTTAACTCAGTTGGTTCAAGTAATAGTCTTGCCGTGTTCAATACCAATAACACTTTTGCAGACAAACAAGTTGCTGCAGAACTGTTAGCCCAAATTTACCAAAATTGGCCAGCCTAGACATTTCTAGGCATTTTTTTTGAAAAAGGTTCCCTCCATGTTAAAACAAACCTTGCTCTATACTGGTAAAGCGAAATCTGTTTATGAAACAGACAGTGCAGACCATCTGATTTTAGTCTTTCGTGATGATGCTTCTGCATTCAATGGCGAGAAAATCGAACAACTAGATCGAAAAGGTAAGGTGAATAACCGTTTTAACGCCTTTATCATGGAAAAGCTAGCTGCGGCTGGTATTGAAACGCATTTCGAAAAACTTCTTTCTCCTACAGAAGTTTTAGTGAAAAAATTAGACATGATTCCTGTTGAATGTGTAGTTCGTAACTATGCTGCAGGTTCATTATGCCGTCGTTTAGGTGTTGAAGAAGGTAAGGAACTTGTTCCACCTACTTTCGAATTGTTCTTTAAAGATGATGCACTTGGTGACCCAATGGTTAACGAGTCTCAAGCAATCACTTTAGGTTGGGCAACTGCAGAGCAACTTGCTCGCATGAAAGAATTAACTTACCAAGTGAACGAAGTTCTTAAAGAATTATTCGAAACGGGTAATATGCTTCTTGTTGACTTTAAACTTGAATTTGGTGTATTCCATGACCGCATCGTTCTTGGTGATGAGTTCTCTCCAGATGGTTGCCGCCTATGGGACAAAGACACGAAGAAAAAACTCGACAAAGACCGTTTCCGTCAAGGTTTAGGTGGTGTTGTTGAAGCTTATGAAGAAGTTGCTGCTCGTATTGGCATCGATCTTTCAGACATCTAATTCAGTCTGAACTTCAAAAAAACCGAGCTTAATCGCTCGGTTTTTTTATATTTAAATTCTTATAAACTCATTGTTATACCCAACTGAAGCCCTCTTCCTGGCAGTGGTGCAATATATTTTAGTGGTGAGTTTTGAGGTCTAGCTTCTTCATTGAGTAAGTTTGTTCCATTTAAATAAAATGCTACATCTGCATTTTTTAATGCAACTTTTTTACTTAATGATAGATCCAATAAATTATACGCAGGCAATGCAATTTCCGTATTTACACTTTTCCCTAAGTACTGTGGTTTTGCATAATAAGTATTTGAAAGACGAAGATGATAATCATCTTTTTCCCACTCTATGCTTGCACCATAACGATTTGTTGGCATATTTGTAGGATATTCTCCATCATTTGAAGATTGATTTTTTGTATTTTTCACACGATTTTTAACAAAGTCACCAAAAGCACTGAGCGTTAAATCTCCCCATTCATTAAATAAAAATTGATGACTTAAATCTATTTCAAAACCATCAATTTTGACATTAGTTTGTCTCCAATATTTCAAAGGCAAACGATTTTTCATTGCTGTCCCTGAATGCACTAAATAAATATAATTATTAAAATCCATTTGATATAAGGATAAATTTATTTTCGATTGATCAAATATAAAATCTGTATTTAATTCAATAGTTTTGACTTTTTCTTTATCTAGATTTTGGTTCCCTTCTTCTTGGGTCATAACCGAATAATGCGGGTTACTCGAATACAATTCATTAATTTCAGGTGCTCTTTCAGATTCACTATACTTGGCATAAACATGGACATAATCGCCCCAATTAAAACCAGCACCAACATAATATTGAGATAAATCAAAATTACGATTTTCCAACTTTCCATTATTTGCATTACGTGCCAATTCAAAAGTGTGATCTTGAATCTGATGTTCTACTTTTTCTTTACGATAACCTGCATCAAAATAAATTGGATTAAAGCTCAACTTCTCTTGAATAAAAAAGGCTTTCCTATCAGTTTTTACATTCGGCAAATAACGTGCATAACCTTGCCCATGAACATCTCGTTGTCCCCAACTTAGACCCATTTCACCAGACAAAAATTTTTGTTCTTTTTGCTTAACAACAAATTCAGCAAAGTTTTGTTCAAATTTATATAAATTTGCTTCGCTTGCGCCAATATATTCCCCCGACTTATTAACTAAGTTAGAGGCTTTAAACTGAATATTTTCTAGAAATGGTAAAGGTCGATTCAATAAAGTATCTAATAAGAATGTATTTTGCTCAGTCTTTACACCAACAGGTAAGCCATCGGCATAACTTGTTTGAAAAGACTTATTTTCCATAGAAAAACCAGGCACGCCATAATGGATTTTTTTATAATCAGCACTAAAACCAATATAGCCATTTTTTAGAAAATACGTAGTACCCAAAGCAATATTGTCATTAATTGCATAACTATTACCGAGTTTTTTATTATAATTTGGTGTTACATCATTATTAATCTTTTCATTTTTGAATGGCTCAGTCCCAGGAATATAATCAGGATTTACTGGATTTTGATAGGGTTTACCATTCCAATTTGAAGTCGGTTTATCCGTGTAATATGAAAACTCACCATCCGCATAATCTGGATTTTCCGTTATAAACTGATCGATATAAGGTTGTGATGCTTTGTTATAGATACTTTTTATTCTTGTATCTTTCTGACAAGCATCTGCCAAAGGGCTATTTACCCCTCCATTTATAAAAACCTCTGTTTCGCACACTTGCGCTTTGCTTTTACCCGGAATGTTATAAGCCTTAATTTCTTGCCTTGAAAATTGAATATTTGTTGCTAAGTTTTTTTGATTATTTAATTGTAGCTTTAAACCTTTCGCATCAAAATTATTCCAACCATTCTTAAATACCAAGTCTAATTGATGAGATTTTTCTATAATTTTTTTCGGAATCAAGCCACTATCAACTTCAACACTTCCACCTAAAGATTGATCCCCATATCTCACACTATTATTCGATTTATTTATTTTTATAGATTCAGTGAAAATAGGATCGAAAGGAATATTCACATTTCCACTTATGGCATTTAAGCCTTGAATAGACGTTCCATTTTCAAATATTCCTACACGATTTCCTTGTAATCCACGAATGACTGGCGCACCTGAATTTGGCCCAAATGAACTATTCTGCACACCCGAAACATGTTTAGTTGCATCTCCTAAAGTATTTGATTTTTCAATAAACTTTTTATCAACTGTATGTTCTTTTTTAGGTTCCTCTTGTGCGGTAATTTTAATAGGCTTTAAGTATTGAAGAGACATTATTTCTGCTGCCTCAGCTTGTTTAATAAGCAGGAATAATAATATTAAAAGCTTTAAACTGTTCATCTCTCGATCTTTATTGTTACGTTATAACATATCATTATACAGTTTTATTAAATAATACAAATGTACTAAAACCAACTTTTAAATTTTTTTAGACTTATTTTTCATATCTTCTTGAATTTACAAAAATTAAAGTTAATTTAAGATTCTAATAATAAAGGTGTTATTTGAAAGAAATCAAAATAATTAAATTATGATCGGATAAACAAATCATTGTTATTAAAATCATCCTTTTTACTTTTTTAGTTTATTTTTCTATTATTTATTTCATACAAGGCAATGTAGAAATTAACTCTGTTTTTCGCACTACATTGCCGACCAGTTTACCCTCTGGATGTAATCTCCCTAAGAAACATCCATTTTATGCCCGATCTTCCAAAGATTGGGCTTTTTTTATTGCTGCTGTTGCTGTTGTTGCCAACGTCGTTGTTGCAGTTTTTCACCTTCAACCTCACGCTTATTACGTGCAGATTCATATAATTTTGTACCTTTTAATTCAGATGGTAAGTATTCCTGTAGTACAAAATGTTCTGGGTAATTATGCGGATATAAATAGTCGACACCATATCCCTGTTCTTTCATTAGTTTTGTAGGAGCATTTCTTAAATGGAGTGGAACAGGTAAATTTGCTGTTTTTTCAGCTAAATCCATCGCTTTATTAATCGCTAAATACGTACTGTTACTTTTTGCACTTGTTGCTAAATAAACGGCACATTGTCCAAGAATAATTCGTGATTCAGGCATTCCAATCACTTGAACTGAACGGAAACATTCCCCAGCCAAAAGTAAAGCATTTGGATTCGAATTCCCTATATCTTCAGATGCAGCAATTAGCATACGGCGTGCAATAAAAATAGGATCTTCACCACCTTTAAGCATACGTGCCATCCAGTAAAGTGCACCATCTGGATCACTTCCACGAATGGATTTAATAAAAGCAGAAACGAGGTCATAATGCTGTTCACCTGCTTTGTCATAACGAGCAATATTTTGCTGTGCCACTTTTACAACAACAGCATTGGTGATGATATTTTCTAAATCAGGTTCAAAGGTGCTTGCAATTAAATCTAGTAAATTTAAAGCCTTACGAGCATCACCTGCTGAAAATTGAATTAGTGCATCAAACTCTTCTATTTGAATATATCGATCTTTTAAAAATTGATCTGTTTGAATCGCATTGTTAAGTAAGGTTTGAATCGCGTTTTCATCTAAAGCATTTAAGGTATAAACCTGACAACGTGAAAGTAATGCGCTATTGACTTCAAATGATGGATTTTCTGTTGTTGCACCAATCAGTGTAATTTTACCTTTTTCAACAGCATTCAAAAGTGCATCTTGCTGTGTTTTATTAAACCGATGAATTTCATCAATAAATACTACAGGTGGCATCAAATCGCCACCATCAGAAATCACTTCTCTTAATTCTTTTACGCCTGTATTTAGCGCAGATAAACTTACAAATGGTCTATCTATGGCTTGAGCAAGTAATAATGCGATAGTCGTTTTTCCAACACCAGGGGGTCCCCAAAAAATAATTGAAGGCAAATGCCCCTGATCAATCATTTGACGTAAAGGAGCATCTGAACCAAGAAGATGGTCTTGTCCTATAATTTCAGATAAGTCTCTAGGACGTAGGCGTTCAGGAAGTGGAATATTGCTGTCTGACATCTTGTTATTACTTTGCTAAGCTTTTACTTAGTCTACTATGTTATACATCTATCTAGGCAACAGTTTTAAATACAAAATTTACGATCATTCTTATGAAGCCGTTATCTTTATGAAATATTTAATTAGCGCTTGTTTGGCAAACATTCCTGTACGTTACGATGGAAAAGCCTATTACTATGAAAAAATCACGCAGCTAGTACAAACACAACAAGCTATCACTATATGTCCTGAAGTGGCAGGAGGATTAAATACGCCTCGATTGGCTGCAGAAATTATAAGTGGAACAGCTCAAAATGTTTTAAACAACACTGCAAAAGTAATCGATTCTCAAGGAAATGATGTAACAAAAGCCTTTATAGATGGCGCTTTTAAAACATTAAAAATCGCACAAAAGCATCAAGTTTCCACCGTTATTTTAAAAGAAAATAGCCCTTCTTGCGGCACACATTTTATTTATGATGGCTCATTTTCAGGTACAAAAACTGTTGGTTTGGGTATAACAGCGTGTTTACTACAGCAATACGGATTTCATGTGATATCTGAAGATGAGTTTTTAAAATCTTTACAGTAAACCTTCATTTTTTAATTAGCGAACCCAACGCACAATATAATCTTCAATTTCATCTTCATCGACTTCAGCTTCTGAAACACAGCGGCCAGCAACTGACTTTCTGGCTTTAATAACGCTTTCTCTTGAACCTGTATTTAAATAGTGCCAAGACGGTAAACTCTTCCCCTCACTCATCCGCTGATAAGCACATGTCGATGGTAACCAATGTATTTTCGCTAATTTTTCAGGCGTTAACTGAATACAATCAGGTACATGTTGAACGCGGTTTGGATAATCGGAACAATGTCCTGTTTTACAATCTAATAACTTACAAGCAACTTTGGTATAAGCCACTTCATTCGTTTCATCATCTTCTAATTTAATAAGGCAACACAATCCACACCCATCGCACAAAGCTTCCCATTCAGCAGTATTTAACTCTGATAATGTATAGTTTTTCCAGAATTGCGGACGTAAAATTTCAGGCATGAACATAGGTTATAAAAAAGAAACGTATCAACATTATATCAGGCTTCAAGAATCAATAGAGAAAAGAGCCTGCTTTGAATAAAACACTTCGCACTTGTACAAAAAACAAACAAATACATCACAAATATTAGAATTATCATCTTTATACTGAATCGCATAATCAAAAAAATCACAAGGAGAATTCGAATGTTTCGTTGGGCTATTATATTTGCAGTTATCGCCTTAATTGCGAGTTTACTAGGTTTTGGTGGTGTTGCTGGTCTATCAAAAGATTTTGCTGTCATTTTACTTGTTGTTGCAGTCATTCTTGCAATTGTAGGCTTTCTGTCTCGAGGAAAAGTCTAAATAACGTATGCTATTTCATAAAAAGAAGAGCTTAGCCTCTTCTTTTTTTATTTGCATTGAGCTCGTCATAATTTCTCACATTTGTTTCTATTTCATTTAATTCTTTCAGAACATCTGCAATATTTTTATGCTTTAATCAGGTTAATCATAATTAAAGCTTCAAGGATTGTGCATGAACTCTGTAATCAAAACACGTGAAATTCAATACACTGCTAAAGATGGTTCTACCTTAATTGGATACTTTGCTACGCCAGAATCCATAACACCTGTAGCAGGTGTAATTGTAGCTCCAGAATGGTGGGGACGAAATGAATATACAGAACAACGTGCACGTGAATTGGCTGAACATGGTTATGCAGCCTTAGCAATTGATATGTATGGCAACAAGAAGGTAACAGCGGAAGCCTCTCAAGCAAACGAATGGATGACAGAAACCTTTCAAGACCCAACTACCATCGTAACTCGTGCATCTGCTGCTTTAGAAACTTTAGCTGCACAAGATGAAGTCGATAGCTCAAGACTTGGTGCTATAGGCTTTTGCTATGGTGGCAAAGTCGTTTTAGATTTAGCCCGCTCTGGAGCACCAGTAAAAGCCGTTGCAACCTTTCATGGAATTTTAGCTGCTCAATCACCTGCCGAAGAAGGTAAAATTCAAGCAGAGATTTTAGTTTTACATGGCGAATTAGACAGCATGGTATCTTTAGATGATGTTGCAAGTTTCCGTGAAGAAATGCATGCAGCAAAGGTGAACCATGAAGTGATTGTTTTTGAAGATGCTAAACATGGCTTTTCAAACTTACTTGCCGATGAAAGAGCCAAAGCGAATGGTGTAGATCTTGGCTATAATGCAGAAGCAGAAAAGCAAGGCCTCGACGCGATGTATGAATTACTCGCACATCAACTAAAAGCTTAGAGCAGAATTACCAATTATATTCACATGAATATGAAAGTAATAAAATGAAAAAAGAGGATGTACAAATGACTGAAAATAACTGCATATATTGTAACTTTGATGAATATGACATCATTGCAAAAAATGATTTCGGCGTGATTTTACCCGAACCAAATGCGCTATCTAAAGGACATTGTGTAATTGTGCCTCTTCGTCATGTTAGCTCTTTTTTTGATGTCACAGACAAAGAGCGTAAAAGTCTAATGACGTTATTAGAACTAGCGCGAAATGAACTAAAAATACGCCATCAGCCTGAAGGTTTTCACGTTGGTTTTAATGATGGTAATGTTTTTGGTACAGCATCTGAGCATTTACACATTCATATTATTCCACGCTACGAAGGACAAGCATTACAACTTGATGCTCGCTGGGGAATGACAGGCTAAAGTTATATTATTTTTATTTTAAAATGGTGTTTAGGCACCATTTTTTATGTCTAAAAAATGCTTTCAATCTAATGTTTCTATTTAATTTAAGGGCTACTCAGGCAATTCCGCTATACTAAAGCCATAGTTTATATTTCCCCTGCCCTATGTCTGAATTTTCCTTTTCAAATGCACTTTTAACTTGGTTCGATGAACATGGTCGTCATGATTTACCATGGCAATTAGCCAATGATCCGTACAAAGTTTGGGTGTCAGAAATTATGTTGCAACAAACTCAGGTCAAAACTGTGTTGCAATATTTTTCCCGTTTTGTTGAACGCTTTCCAACGGTTGAAGATTTAGGATACGCATCTTGGGATGATGTAGCACCCTACTGGGCAGGTTTAGGTTATTACGCACGTGCAAGAAATCTACATAAAGCAGCAGGAATTGTTGCAAAAAAAGGGCAATTTCCAAGTAGTTTAGAAGAGTGGATAGAACTCCCAGGAATTGGTCCATCTACAGGTGGAGCACTTATGTCACTGGGTTTACGCAAGTACGGTGTCATTATGGATGGTAACGTTAAGCGTGTGTTATCTCGCTTCTTCGCTATTGAAGATGATTTATCTAAACCAGTTCACGAACGTGAAATGTGGAACATTGCAAAAAGCTTATGTCCTACTAAACGTAATCATGACTACACACAAGCCATTATGGATTTAGGTGCAACGGTCTGTACACCCAAAAAACCGTTGTGTTTGTATTGTCCAATGCAACAGCACTGCAAAGCACATCAACAAGGTTTAGAAACTGAATTACCGTTCAAAAAACCTAAAAAAGCAGTTCCTATAAAATCTGCTCATATTTTATTAATTCAATGTGAAGATCAATGGTTATGGCAACAACGTCCAAACTCTGGCTTATGGGGCGGTTTATGGTGCTTACCTATTATTGAAAATGAAATGAATTTTATAGACAAAACTCAAAGTTTAGGGTTAAAAAAAGTCATTAAAAAAGTGCAAATATCCCATAACTTTACTCATTTCACATGGTTGTTAGACGCTGCTTGTTTTGAGGTTGATGCTGACTTAAAAGAGCATTTAGCAATTGAACTTGATGGCAATTGGTATTCATCACAAATTGCTACAGAAATGGGCATTCCCACTGCCATGAAAAAATTGATCTCTGCTGTAAATTTATGACATAGTCAGGTGATTACTAAAACAGTTATATAAAGAAAAGGAATGTCTTGTGCTGCGCCTTCGCTCTATTTTAAGTTTAATTTTTATTGTTGTTTTTCTTGCAGCATGTAGTACAGCACCGAAAAAACCAAACCAACCACTCAATCCTGCTATGGTTCAAAAACTCAAGAATATGAGCTTACCCGATAGGCTTCCTATTCCTGTCCAAGGTGTAAAGAACAATAATTTAACAGATACATGGGGTGCATCTCGAAGCAGTGGTAGAATACATGAAGGTGTCGATATTATGGCTCCACGTGGAACGAAAGTTTTTAGTACAACAGAAGGCTTAATTGCAGACTTGCGTAATAATAACTTGGGCGGAAAAGTCATTTGGATTTTGGGTCCAAGTGGAAGTTGGCATTACTATGCGCATTTAGATGACCATAAACGTGGTTTACGCGTAGGTGATTATGTCAAAAAAGGTGACTTGCTAGGTTATGTTGGCAATACTGGTAATGCTCGTAAAACTGCGCCACACTTACACTATGGAATTTATTTAGGTGGTAAAGGTCGTGGTGCTGTTAACCCCTATCCATATTTACGTTAATTTTCTTTAGGAATTATTCATGTCAGAAGCGTTGATCAATCGTCTGGTAGAGTTTGCTGAATCAGGTAATCAACAAAAAATTGTGGTGGCTGGGAAAAGTCGTCAGGGTTGGGTCATGGAAATTACAGAAGAAGCTTTATTAATGAGCACAGGTTTTTCAGACAAAGTAGGCAAAGATGACTGGATTTCTTTTGAAGATATTCAACAAGCTGAACTCTTTTATTGGGATAACAAATCTGACCAATGGGCTGAATTTAAACTTTAATTTATTCCTTAAATAATAAAAATAATGGAGCATTTCCATGACGTCTTTAACTGTAAAACGCTGTGGTTGGTGCTCCAATGATCCTCTTTATATGGCTTATCATGACCAAGAATGGGGATGTCCAATTTCTGCTGAGCAACAACTCTTTGAAATGTTGTGTTTAGAAAGTCAATAAGCTGGTTTATCTTGGATTACCGTACTCAAAAAGCGCGAATGTTATCGTGAACATTTCTTTAAACATTCCATTTCAGACATTGCAGATTTAAGTGATAAAGATTTAGAAATTAAGGTTCAAGATATAGGACTTATACGCCACATTGGAAAACTAAAGGCAATTCGCGATAATGCCATTGCTTGGCAGAATCTTAAAAATAATGGTGAGGATGTATCTGCTTGGCTATGGAGTTTTGTTCAAAATACCCCTCTTGTAAACGATGTATCAGATTATAAGAAAGCACCTGCACACACTGAGTTGAGCGTTTTAATGTCAAAGCAACTTAAGAAAAAAGGCTTTAAATTTGTGGGACCTACAACTTGTTATTCTTTTATGCAAGCTGTAGGAATGATTAACGATCATGAAAATGACTGTACGTTTAAATATGCAATGAAATAAAAATGTATTAGTCAGCTCACTGATTTTTTACCCATGTCGCCAATACTTGAACAGCAGCTCTTATTTCATCTGAAAGCTCATGCCCTGCATTTAAACGAATACAATTTAAATACCTCTCATCTTCACCAAAGACTATACCTGGCACAATATTAATTTTCTGTGTCTGTGCAAAGCGATACAGATCCAAACTATTTATATTTTCTGGTAGTTGCAACCAAATAGAATATCCGCCTTCTGGCTGACTGATTCGAACATCAATCCCAGAAAAAGCTTGCTTGATATATTGTCTATATTCAGCCACCTGTTTAAAAAGTTTTGGGCTTAATTGATTTAAATGCCTTCTATAAGCACGACAATGAATTAAATCTGCTAGACCTAATTGTAAAGGCGTATTCACTACAACATTTCTATTAATAAATTGCGTTCTGGAAGATGTTAATTGGGACGTGATGCAGAACCATCCAACTCTATATGCAGAAGAAAGCGACTTTGATACCGAACCACAATAAATCACATAGCCATCTTGATCCCAATGCCGAATAGGTAAAGGTCTGTTTTGATTAAATCCACATTCTGCATAAATATCATCTTCAATAATAAAACATTGATATTGAGATGCTAATTCTGCAATTTTTTGTTTTTCTTCATTACTTAAGCAAAAGCCTAAAGGGTTTTGATAATTTGCAGTAAGTAAACAAGCTTTTGCTCCTGAATACTTCATTTCATGTTCTAAACGCGCTAAATCAAATCCATCGTGTTGAGCTGGAATTTCTACTATTTTCCTTTTTAAACTCGCTAATAATTGAAGCTGACCATTAAAATTTGGCGTTGGAATAATAATACTATCGCCCTGCTCCGTAAGCGTTTGTATAACAGCAGATAAAGCTGGCATACAGCCATTACTAATAAAAACATCATCTTTAGAAATGTAAATGCCATCTTCTAGCCAATGTGAAACTAAGGCTTCTCTTAAAATAATATGCCCTTGCCGATCGCTATATAAAAAATCTTCAGGTTTGCTGTGCTTCAAAGCACGCTGAATTGAACGGCGTAGTGCCTCTGTCGGAATAAGATTAGGCGATAGCTGAATTGCACCTAAATGAATTAATTTGTCATGTATAGAAGCGGCATTAATTTCTATTTGTAAGTCTAAATTAGAAACCTTTCTTGGATGAGATTTAAAGTCATTATGCAAAGGTTGGTCACTTTCAACTTTAAGTGCTTTTACAAAATAGCCCGATTTCGGTTTTACATAAATCAGCCCCTGCGCTTCTAATAATTCATAACAACTTTTTGCTGTATTCAAACTGATCTTTTGCTGTTCGGCAAAATCTCTCAATGACTTAAGTTTTTGTTCATTTTCTAACTCACCCATATATATTTTTTGTGCAAGTTGCTGAGCAAGACTTTGATATTGAAACGTCACAATCTGTACCTATTTTTTATAAAATATTGTATCTGCATCCAAATTAAACCTTAATTTATTCTTAAATTATAGTTTTACAGGAATAATTCATGAAAAATATCATTATATTGGCATTAAGCACTTGTTTATTTGCATGCCAGCCTATTCAAACCAAAGATGAACTTGAATACGCATTTGTATGTAAGTCACTAATTAATGGCTACTTAAATGCTCAAAGAATCACTGAATTTGAACTTCAAGATGAATCTTTCATTAAGGATCAACTCATTTATACATATAAAAAACAGAACGTATCAGGAATGGTACTGGGTATTCCTCAACCTCCAGAGCTTTTATTTGCATGCTCAAAGCAAATGAATAGGTACCAATTAAGCCTAATAAATCATGATAAAACTCAATTAAATATCCTGCAATTTAGTGAATCTCCTTAATCTTGATAAGGTGTTTATTAAAAACTTAAATTACATTCACAATGTTCAAGACTTTTCTCTTTATGTTAGATTTATTGTATAAAAAATGTTTTATATATTCAGACCGTTATAGAATATTCTAAACGATCAGAATATATTGATCATAAAGATACACGTGACTCAAATGCCCGTGTTTTACCCAAAAGTCTGCTAAGATAACTGCAACTTTTAAACTATAAAATGAATTTGAGAAAACTTATGAGTAAAGCCTTACCCATCGCTGTAGCTGTAATTTTAGGCGGTGCTGCACTTGTTCCTGTTTACTATGCAACTCAAACTCCAGCTACGCAAACTGCAAAAGCATCTGCGAATGCATCGGGTATTGAAAAAATTAGTTATGCATTAGGTTTTGAAGTTGCACATCAAACTCCTCCAGAGCTTGATATTGACAGCTTTGTAACAGGTATTCGTGATGCACATGCACGTAAACAACCTGCATATACAGAAGAAGAATTACAAAAAGCATTTGAGCAATACCAGCAAGAAATGCAACAAAAACAAGTTGCAGATACTCAACAAGCTCAAAGTACAAATGATTCTTTCCTAAGTGAAAATGCGAAAAAAGATGGCGTAAAAACGACAGCTTCTGGTTTGCAATACAAAATCACTAAAGAAGGTACTGGTAAAGCACCTACAGGCTCTCAAACAGTTAAAGTTCACTACACTGGCAAACTTGTAGATGGCAAAGTATTTGATAGTTCTGTTGAACGTGGTGAGCCTATCGAATTCCCACTCAACCAAGTCATTCCGGGTTGGACAGAAGGTCTTCAACTTATGAAAGAAGGTGGCAAAGCGACACTGTATATTCCAGCCAATTTGGCATACGGCGCTCAGGGTGTTCCTGGTACAATTCCACCAAATAGCACATTAGTTTTTGATGTTGAACTTATTCAAGTTAAATAAAAATACAGAATAAGGAGAGCATTGCTCTCCTTATTTATTTAAGGAAATATAATGAAAATTCAAATGACACTCTTGTGTTTAGCGCTATGCAGTACGGGTCTTTCTGCAAAAACAATAAACAACAAAAGTAGCTACGAAGATAAAGTTGGCTACAGTTTTGGCTATATTATGGGTCGTGGTAATGCAGATGCACTCAAAGACATGGACTTAGATGCATTTTTAGATGGTTTAAAAGCCGCATCAAAAGGACAATCTTCTGCATTATCTGATGAAGAAATGTCTAAAGTATTAACTCAATTCAAAAAAAATGCCGAAGCAAAACAGCTTCTTGCACATAAAAACCTAGCTGAACAAAATGAAAAAATTGGTTCGGCATTTCTTGCAGAAAATGCTAAAAAACCCAATGTTAAAGTCACTAAATCTGGCTTACAGTACGAAGTTATTAAGCAAGGCTCTGGTAAAACACCAAAAGCATCTTCTAAAGTAAAAGTAGATTATGAAGGTCGTTTATTAAATAACACGGTATTTGATAGCTCAATTGCACGTCAACAACCTGCTGAGTTTATGGTAAGCCAAGTAATTTCAGGTTGGACTGAAGGGCTCCAACTCATGAAAGAAGGTTCAATCTATCGTTTCTATATTCCTGCAAAATTAGCATATGGTGAAATTGGTTCAGGTGATGTTATTGAGCCGAATAGCACATTAATTTTTGATGTTGAGCTTTTAGAAGTTTCTCCAAAATAATTTGCAAAGCACAATTTTAAGCCATAAAAAAAGACCGTAAAATGCGGTCTTTTTTTATAAATATCATATTATGGTTTTAAATTACGAGGTCTAAAGCCTGTCGCAATTAATACGACACCATAAGCGACAACACCCGCAATACACAGCCCAACAAGTTCAACTACACGCATCCATTGCGAAGCATCACCATTATATAAAGTTAAGCCATACCATAAAGCGACTATCATTGCTGCATTCGCAATAGCAAACTGAACTATCAGCTTTTTCCAATGTGCACCAAATCTGAAAATATCGCGCTTATGTAAATAAAAATATAACATCCCAGCATTGACTACAGCAGAACCTGAAGATGCTAAAGCAAGCGCCATATGGTTTGCATGCCAATCAATAAGCTTAAATACCCCAATAAAGATGATGTTTAAAACTGCATTGACTGCAACTGCCATTAAGCCTACACGTACCGGCGTTCTAGTATCTTGACGTGCATAGAAACCTGGTGCGAATACTTTAATAAGCATAAATGAAATAACACCTGCACTCATACATTGTAATGCTAAAGCAGTCATATACGTATCTTCAGCGGTGAATGCACCGCGTTGGAAAAGTGTCTGAATAATTGGTGTTGAAAGCATAAATAGCGCAATACTTGCAGGTACACCAACCAAGATAATCACTTTCGTAGCCCAATCCATCATACTACGAAATTTTGCCTGATCTTGTTCTGCAATACGTTCTGACAATGACGGTAAAATGACAGTTCCAATAGCAACACCAATTAGGCCTAAAGGCAATTCTGTCATACGTTCTGCACTGTATAACCAAGAAACAGAACCATCTTGCATATAAGATGCCCAAATTGTATTGAGCAATAAATTGATTTGAGTAACAGATACGCCAAAAAGTGCAGGTAACATCAATCTCATGATGCGATCTACACCTTCGTGTTTGAAATCTACTTTTGGTGGAATTAATAATTTTTTACGCCACAATTCAGGAATCTGAATCGCCAACTGTAAAAATCCTGCTGCAACAACAGACCACCCCAAAGCCATAATAGGTGTATCCATATACGGCGTGAACCATAATGCACCCGCAATCATCGCAACATTTAACAAGACAGGCGCAAATGCAGGAGTCGTAAAAGATCCGTAACTATTTAAAATACTACTCGCAAAAGCAGTCAGTGACATAAAAAATAAATATGGAATTGTTAGGCGGAACATATCCGTAGCCAAAGCAAATTTGGCTGGATCATTGTGGAAACCAGGTGCATAGACATAAAGAATGATAGGTGCAGCAATCATTGCAAATAACGTCAACAAAGACATGACTGTTGCTAAACAACCAAATACACGGCTAATGAGTATTTGAACTTCGGCATGTGCACGTGTGGTCTTATATTCTGTAAGTACTGGAATAAAAGCTTGAGAAAATGCACCTTCGGCAAATAATCGCCTAAAAAAGTTTGGAATACGAAATGCCACGACAAAAGTATCGAAGTCTTTGCCTGCGCCAAATACATTGAGTAAAACAATGTCACGTACTAATCCCAATACGCGAGATAGCATTGTCATTGCACTTACAATTACGGTCGATCGCCAAAGCGCCATCGGAACCACCTAGTTTAAAATCAAGTCGCTATTGTAATGAAACTCTTTGTGAAGTTGCATTGTTTAATCATTCTACAATTTAACAATTTATAGGTTTTTTAGTTGCTTTAGTTGATTTCTAAATTTTACCCAGTCAAAAAATGGTCCCGGATCGGTTTTTCGCCCTGGTGCAATATCTGAGTGCCCTGCAATATGTTGTTTAATTTTTGGATATGCTTTTTGTAGTGTTGCGACCACATTCGCTAAAGCTTCATATTGTGCTTCATCAAAAGGTAAATCATCACTACCCTCTAATTCAATACCAATAGAATAATCATTACATTCATTTAAAGCTAAATAACTTGAACGTCCTGCATGCCAAGCACGATCTTTAAAATTAACAAATTGAATAATTTTGCCTGATCTTAAAATTAAAAGATGTGCAGAAACCTGCATGCCTTCTATTGTTTGAAAGTACGGATGTACAGACCAATCTAATTTATTTTGAAAAAAATCTTCGATATATCCACCACCAAATTGTGACGGAGGCAAACTAATATTATGGATAACAACCAACTGAATATCTGTATCGTCAGGACGCTGATTAAAATTTGGCGAAGGAATTTGTTGAGCACATTTGAGCTGTCCATCAACGACCTGAAAAGACGATGCCTGTTGCATAAATCAGTCCTGAATATTTTGAGTTAAATTTCGCGATCAATCCATCCTAAAACTTTCACTTAAAAATCTCAAACTTAGTGATGTAACTTGGTTAAAAAATGCGTTTTTTAATGCAACAATGCTAATATATCCCACAATTTTATGGGCTCTCAAATACGGATATTGCTATGAGCATCTCACAAGCTTTATTAGAACAATCTATTCAACTCAATATTCAGCAAGCGCTGCAAGAAGATATTGGTGATGGTGATATTACCGCTTTATTAACGCCTGAGAATGAACAAGCAACAGCAACGATTATTAGCCGTGAAGATATGGTACTTGCGGGTCAGCCTTGGGTAAATGCACTTATTCAAGCTTATGATGCAACAGTTCAAATAACATGGCTTAAAAATGATGGCGATATTGTTGCTGCAAATGAAGCTTTTTTAAAGCTCTCTGGTTCTGCTCGTAGCTTACTTACCGTAGAACGTCCAGCCCTCAATTTTGTACAAACACTTTCTGCTGTAGCAACAAAAACCGCTGAATATGTAAAACATTTAGATGGTTTAAATACAAAATTACTCGATACACGTAAAACTTTACCCGGCTTACGTATTGCACAAAAATATGCGGTAGCTGTTGGTGGTGGTCAAAACCATCGCTTAGGCTTGTTCGATGCCTTCTTAATTAAAGAAAACCACATTATGGCAGCAGGTGGCATTGCCCAAGCGATTGCAAAAGCACATAGTATTGCGCCAAATAAACCTGTGGAAGTGGAAGTGGAAACTTGGGAAGAACTAGACCAAGCACTTGAAGCAGGTGCAGATATCGTCATGCTTGATAATTTCAGTCAACAGCAAATGATTGATGCAGTAAAACATGTTGCAGGTCGATGTAAGCTAGAAGCTTCAGGCAATATTACAATTGAAAACTTACGTGAAGTTGCAACCACTGGTGTCGACTATATTTCAATGGGTGTTTTAACCAAAGATGTTAAAGCGATTGATTTATCTATGCGGTTTAATGGTTAAATCTGCGTACTAAATTCAGGCTTATCATGAATGACAGAGTGAATCCTTTTTTAAAACTTCACTCTGAGTTCTGTTGATCTGTCTGAATGATTCATTTCTCATCATTTCCCCGTGGCGCACAGGTACACATTAAAAAGGTAGCAATCATTAAACCTATAATAAGAACAATCATGTTTTCTCCTTTTTAAAGAATTGCACGATGCCCAATATGTTAAAAATAAATTGTGTTGGAAAAATAAATGGTTGTTATAAGATTGTCTAAAAATAATTACCTACGTATTTTTTCTACTTCTTTATGTAATGTTTAGCCATAAAAAAAGCGCCATTTACACGGCGCTTTTTTTATAACAACTTAGGTTTTAAAACTTACCAACCTAAAGCTTCTTGTTGTTTTTTCACTAACTCTTGAATACCTTTTTCAGCCATTTCCAACATTGCATTTGACTGTGCACGAGTAAATGGTTTGTCTTCTGCAGTACCTTGAATTTCAATAAACTCACCTGCTTGCGTCATTACAACATTCAAGTCAGTTTGGCAGTTAGAATCTTCTTCGTAGCAAAGATCTAGAAGTACTTCATCTTTAAAAATACCCACAGAAACCGCAGCCACTAAACCTTTTAATGGATCTTGCTTAATTTTCTTTTTCTCAAGTAGTACATTCATCGCATCAATTAATGCAACTGCTGCACCTGTAATCGATGCTGTACGTGTACCACCGTCGGCTTGAATAACATCACAGTCAATTGTAATTGTATTTTCACCAAGCTTTTTAAGATCAACCATTGCACGTAAGCTACGGCCAATTAAACGCTGAATTTCTTGCGTACGACCACTTTGTTTACCACGGGCAGCTTCACGGTCACTACGAGTATGTGTAGAACGTGGCAACATACCATATTCAGCTGTTACCCAACCTTGTCCCTGACCTTTTAAAAAACGAGGAACTGAGTGATCAATACTTGCTGTACAAAGGACTTTTGTATGACCGAATTCAACCAATACAGAACCTTCCGCATAACGAGTGTAGTTACGGGTAATTTTAACGTCACGCAATTGATCTAAAGTACGTTGGTCAATACGCATAATTTGTCCTTATTTATTACTCAAATATATTACAACCAAGTATAACAGAAGCAGATACAAAGGTTTTGTTACAGCTGTTAAACCAACCCTATTTAAAGATAGAACTATTGCAATAATTTGAAATGCTTAAAAATAAGATGACTATTTAAATAATGGTTTTGCTAAACTGAGTTGATAACAATTGTAGGGATACATTTGACATGTCCATTCGTGACGAACGTAAACGACAAAGTCGACAAGCTATTATAGATACGTCATTGCGCCTTAGTATTTCTGGACGTTCATTTAGTAGTATTAGCTTACGAGAAATTAGTCGTGAGACTGGACTTGTTCCTACAGCGTTTTATCGCCACTTTAAAGATATGGATACTTTAAGCTTAGAACTCGTCGATCGAATTTCTCTCAATTTAAAAAGTACTTTACATCAATTAGGACAAACCTATTTATATCAACCAGAAGCCAAAATTCAGAAAAGTTTAGAACTCTTTTTTCAAACAATTAATCAACAATCTGAAGAATGGATTTTTGTGATTTCTGAACGCTGGGGGGCATCTCAAGTCCTTCGAAAAGCCATTGCTCGAGAAATTGAATATTTGGTAGAAGATCTAGCCATCGACTTACATCGCTTAGAAAGTGTTAAACATATTCAACAATTAGATGATGTAAAAATATTAGCCCAGCTTTTAATCAATTTAGCATTTAACTGGGTCATGACTTGGATTGAACTTCCTAAACAATATGAGCCATCTGCTTTAGCTCAACAACAACAACTTTTACAAGATCAAGCGGTAACACAAGTTAGACTACTTTTTCATGGAATTTCAAATTGGGGAAAAAACCAAATTTAGAATATTCAATGATAGGCAAAAAAAACCGCTCAAAATGAGCGGTTTTTAGATGTATCAAAATTATTTTGCTTTATGTTCTTTTTCAACTAAATACTTCACGACTTGAGTCACTTTAGCATCTTCACCTTGAACGACATATTTACCATTCACAACAACTGCTGGAACACCTGTAAGTTGGTACTGTCTCGCCAATTTATTTGATTCAGCAATTTTTGCTGAAATTGGAAAAGAGTTATACATGCTATTAAATTTAGCTTCTGGAATACCATACTTCACAAAGAATTTAGCTTGTGATTGTTGATCGAAAATTTGTTGACCATTTTCATGAATTTCTTTGAACAATGGTAAGTGAATTTGGCGACGTTTACCTAAAGCTTCTGCTACATAGTAACCACGTGCATTTGCTTCCCAAACAGGGTTCATTGCAGCAGGTGTACGAACAAAGTTTACATAACTTGGACGTGTTTTTAACCATGACTGCATATGTGGTTCTAATTTATGACAATGGCCACAGCCGTACCAAAAAAATTCACGAACTTCTACTTTTCCAGGAACATCTACTTTCCCAGGATTCGCAAGTACTGTGTAATCTTTGCCAGCAACAAAGTTAGCTGCCATTGCACCACTTGAAATTGCCAACATCGCCGTAGCGAGGCTACCCAAAAGAATTTTTTTCATTGAACTTATTTGCCTCAAAAATATTATGATTAGCTTATTCAAATACTATAAAACAATTATGCCTATTTCGTTTTCATTCTGTGAACTTTTTTACTGCTTTTATCGCTTTTTTTATAATAATCGCTACACTAAGCCTATACAAAGTTTTTTGAATTATAACGACTTGATTGAGGTAACCCCGATGTCGCATTTGAATGTTGATCCACAAGAAATTGCAAAATTCGAAGCATTCGCAGCCATCTGGTGGGATCAGCATTCTGAATTCCGCCCTTTGCACATGATTAATCCATTACGTTTAAATTGGATTGATGAACATTCAGGTGGTATCACAGGTAAAAAAGTACTCGATGTTGGCTGTGGTGGCGGTATTTTGGCAGAAAGCATGGCACGTCGTGGTGCAAATGTTCTTGGTATCGACATGGGCGAAGCGCCTCTCAATGTAGCTCGTTTACATGCAGAACAAGAAGGTGTTCAAAATATTGAATATCGTCAAGTTCCTGTCGAGCAACTTGCAGAAGAACAAGCTGGTCAATACGATGTAGTTACTTGTATGGAAATGCTCGAGCACGTGCCCGATCCTGCATCTATTATTCTTGCTTGCCAAAAATTAGTTAAGCCTGGTGGTCACGTATTTTTCTCTACCATTAACCGTAATCCAAAGTCATATTTATTTGCCATTATTGGTGCCGAATATGTCCTTCGTATGCTCGCAAAAGGTACGCACGATTACAGTAAATTTATCAAACCGTCAGAGTTAGCCCACGACATTCGTAGTGCAAATTTAAAACTCAAAGATATGACAGGTTTACACTATAACCCTCTCACTAAGCGTTATTGGTTAGCACCAAATGTTGATGTGAACTATATGGTTTATACGCAAAAAGAAGAAGCATAATGAAAGCGGTATTATTTGACTTAGATGGTACTTTAATAGATACCGCAGCAGATTTTATCCGCATTATTCAAGACATGTGTCGTGAAGAAGGCAAAGCTGTTGTTGACGCAGATCTCATTCGCACACAAGTCTCTGAAGGCGCTCGTGCAATGGTGAAATTAGTCTATCCTGAACTAGAAGTGACAGATCCTATTTTCCTTGCACATCGTCAGCGCTTTTTAGATTTGTATGGCGCAGATATTGCTGTAGATACAGACCTTTTCGAAGGGATGTATCCGCTACTAGAAGATCTTGAAAGCCAAAATATTCCTTGGGGCATTGTGACCAATAAACCACGTTGGTTAAGTGAAGAATTACTTAAAGCTCTTCATTTAACATCTCGTTGTTCTGTATTAGTTTGCCCTGAAGATGTAACGAATACTAAGCCAGATCCTGAGCCTATGTATCTTGCAGCAAAACAAATCAACATAGATGTTCAAGACTGTATTTATGTCGGTGATCATCCACGAGATATAGATGCAGGTCGTAACGCTAATATGTACACTATTTTAGCTGCTTATGGTTATTTACCAATCGAACACAAAGATGACTTAACAGCATGGCATGCAGATTGTATAGTGAGCAATGTGGATGAATTACATCAGGTCATTCGTCAAATGGTGATAAAACCGCAATAAAAATTTAAAGTCATAATGATATAAAACGAGGAGGTTCGACTATGAAATATTCAGAATATAAGCCTCGCCCCGACTTATTAAAAGATCGCATTATTTTAGTTACAGGCGCAGGTGATGGAATTGGTCGTGCAGCAGCACTTAGCTATGCCCTACACGGCGCGACAGTTGTATTACATGGTCGAACCTTAAATAAACTTGAAGTCATTTATGACGAAATTGAAAGTTTAGGTGCACCACAACCTGCTATTTTGCCACTACAACTTTCAAGTGCATCACCACGTGATTATGAGCTTTTAGTTGATACCTTAGAAAAGCAATTTGGTCGTTTAGATGGCATTTTGCATAATGCTGGTATCTTAGGTGAGCGTACAGAGCTAGAGAACTACCCTGCGGATGTATGGGATGATGTAATGGCTGTAAATTTACGCGCGCCTTTTGTTCTTACTCAAGAATTACTTCCTTTATTAAAAAAATCGGAAAATGCATCCGTTGTATTTGCAAGTTCTGGTGTTGGACGAGAAACTCGCGAACGCTGGGGTGCTTATTCTGTTTCTAAAATTGGCATAGAGGCAGTTAGTGAATTATTTGCTAAAGAAAATACACATCCAAATTTACGTTTTAATTGTATAAACCCAGGTGCAACACGTACCGCAATGCGTGCAAAAGCCTTCCCAAATGAAGATCCAAAAACACTTGCCACACCTGAAATGATTATGCCTGCATACTTGTATTTAATGGGTGATGACAGTCTAGCTTTGAACGGTCAAAGCATTGATGCTCAAGATTAATATCAAACGATTTAATCTAATTCTAAAAAGAGGGCTTTCGCCCTCTTTTTTATTTTTAAAATGACTGTTTTTTATTCAGCTAAAAATTGAAGCATTGTTTTTACAACAATTTAAATCATACTTAGCCATATCCTAAAATTTAGAGAAGCACATGTCTGACTTTAGCAATATTGGCGTTACTCACCTTGAAGATGGAATGGTATCTTTACTTGTAGATGGCAAACCTATTTCTGAAAAATACGGCATGAAATTTGAAGCAACTATTATCAATGAACTTCAAGCCCTAGAAAACGGAAAAAATATAAAGCTGTTTGATCAATTTGTTTTTTCACATACAGATTTAAACTTCGAACACTCTTACCATTACGTTACAAGTCTTATAAAAGAAGATGATACATACCGCACAGTAACAAACTTCGTCTATAAAATTATTGCTTCAGGACAAGCACCTTTTGAACATGTGATTACAAAACAAGGCGTACCTTTAAGCCCAGAAGATGTCAAAGAATTTATTAATGCGCATGTTCAAAAATCTTTAACAGATTACACAGACATGAAATATGCGTACTAAAAAAACAGCATAAATTTCATATTAAAAAAGGCAGCTCGAACTGCCTTTTTTATGCGAACAAAAAATATAAATCGTTTTTTTATATCATTGCGATAATATTATTCGGTTTTTATGATTAAGCTCTATTCCTTATAATGCTCTGCAAGCAAAGCGGCAGATAAGGAGCTATCAATGACTGATTTAAAACATAAAGTTGAAATGATTCGCTCAATTGAAAACTTACAACTTTCTACAGATTTAATTCATGCATTAGAGGACGCGCAGCAAGCTCAATATGTAGTTGAAGCTGTGAACTCTCTACAAGACTTAGTACAACATTGGAACTAAACTCGATAAAACAGTCCTACATTGGGCTGTTTTTAATCGGCTTATAATAATTGAAAAATCCATTTTAAAATTTGTTCTGATATGTAATTCAAATTTTATAAATTCTCTAAAATGTATCATAATGTCTTAATATTTATATGGCTTTAAAATAAAAAGTTAATCTTTCTTCACAGTTTCTCTGCATTTTTTCAGTAGAGTAATCTAATAGTTAAAATAATATTAAGAGGGTTAAACATGAAAAAGATTTTGTCGATACTCGCAATTTCTTTCAGTGCTTTGATGGCAAGCAGTATCACAACTGCTGCACCTCATCATGATGATGAACGTGGTTTTGACAAACCGCGTAATGAACAAGGTAGATATAAACGCGAGTTCCGTGCAGAAGATAATGATCAATGGGTTGAAAAACGTCGTGTACGTGAAGAAAGAGGCGTTCAACGTTTACAGCAACTAAAATGGCAAGAAGGCTATGTCATGCCTCAACATTATCGTGGAAATAGTTATAAGGTAGATTTTAAAGACACCAACCTGCCTAAACCTTCACGTAATGAACAATGGTATAAAATTAATAATAGCTACATCTTAGTCAATACTGAAAGTAATACAATTACACGTATAGCAGATTAATGCTGAACGTTTAAAAGAGCCCAAATATTTGTTTGGGCTTTTTTATATCTATTATTTTATCAATTCTTAATTTCTTCATTTATTTCACAATTCCGCTATATATCTCTCATTATTTATCGTTAGTTTTCCACTAATTTAAAGCTATAGGAAAAACACTCCAATATATTTAATGGTGAAACTAATGAATAAAGTCTTAACAACAATTGCCCTCTCATTAAGTGCACTTATGGCAACTTCTGCGATGGCGGCACCACAACAAGATTCTCGTTTCAATCATCAATCATCTGCATCTACACACTGGAATTCAAACGACAAACATTCAAGTAACCAATATTCAAATTATGGTAATCGATATAATTCACATAAAGTAAATCCAAAACGAGATTTGCGTGTTGGGCAATCTCTGCCACATCAATATGATTCTTCACGCTACAAAGTAGATTATCGTGATGTTAAACATCTAAAGAAACCTAAACGTAATGAAGCTTGGTATAAAGTGCGTGGTGATTATGTACTAGTAGATACCAAGAAAAATACGATACTAAGAATTGCTTAAAATTTAGTTGCATAAAAAGTTTGCTGAAAGGCAAACTTTTTTATGAAAAATTAACCCATATCGAAAGAATTCACTTAAACCCAAATATGGATTCTTTATATTTAGGTCAAATCTCTATAAAAAAATAAAAGATCAGATCAATACGAAAGAGATCTTAATAAAATAAGAGAGTTTAAATTACCAATAATTTTTAAAATTACATGACTGTATTTTAATTTTTATAAAAATCGCAGATACTTTAAAGATTCGAAGCAATTGAGATGGGTATGACCATAAATACATCCGACAACTCACATAGCATGACTTTACAATACGTACATTGGTTTCGACATTCTGCACCTTATATCAATGCACATCGTAATAAAACATTTGTGATTATGTTTGACGGTGAAGCAGTTCAGCATGAAAATTTTCAGCATATTATTCATGATATTGCGCTATTACACTCTCTTGGCATTCGCTTAGTACTTGTTCATGGTGCACGCCCACAAATTTCTCACAACTTAAAAATTAATAATATTGATACGCCATTTCATAACAATAAACGCATTACTACACGTGAATCTCTAAACTCAATTATGAATGCTGTTGGCTCAATTCGTTTGCAAATTGAAGCCTTACTTTCTATGGGACTTGCAAACTCGCCAATGTACGGTGCTCGTATAGATGTTGTTTCAGGCAATTTTGTTACGGCTAAACCTTATGGCATTCGAGATGGTGTCGATTACCAACTTACTGGTGAAGTTCGTACTTTAGATACCTCAGCTATTCATCGTCATTTAGCCAATCAAAATATTGTTGTTCTTGGCCCAACGGGTTATTCGACTACAGGTGAGGTTTTCAATTTACTTGCTGAAGAAGTGGCAACAAAAGCAGCCATTAGCTTAAAAGCAGATAAATTGATTTTCCTTGGAAAACACCACGGATTAACCAATGAACAAGGTCAATTAGTACGCGAAGTATTACCCCATCAAATTGATCAATTTATTCAACAATACCAAGAGCAAAGCCCGAATCGGGCATTACATTTAAAAGGTGCAAAACTTGCGTCTTTAAACGGTGTAAATCGTGTTCACTTGCTTTCTTATAGCTACGATGGCGCTCTTATTGAAGAGCTTTTCACACGTGATGGCTCAGGCACCATGATTACCGATGCGCATTATGAAGACGTGCGTATGGCAAATATTCAAGACGTTGGTGGACTCATTAACCTATTACGCCCTCTCGAAGAAGAAGGAATTTTAGTTTACCGTTCACGAGAGCGCTTGGAAAATGAGATTGAGCAATTTGCTGTAATTGAACGTGATGGCACTATTTTAGCTTCTGCAGCGTTGTATCCTATTCCAACGACAGACAATGAAATTAAATCTGCTGAAATTGCTTGTGTCGCTGTACATCCAAGTTATAGAAAATCAAATCGTGGTAGCCAAGTACTTCATTATTTAGAAATGAAAGCCAAATCAATGGGAATTAAACAGCTATTTATTTTAACAACTCGTACTGCACATTGGTTTTTAGAACAAGGCTTTGAAAACGCAAGTGTGGATGACTTGCCTAATGCCCGACAAGAACTTTATAACTATCAACGGAACTCAATTGTTTGTAAAAAGTCACTTTAAAAGTGGCTTTTTTATTGCACGATATATCTATATTTTTCATATCTAAATGACATAAATAGCGGACACATCTTGCTACTTAAAAAAATTTCTAATCTTCAATTTATAAAAAAATATCATAAATAAAAATTTTAATAATAAATTTCATAAACTTAGCACCAAAAACATGTTTTATTTTTCATTCAATATTTATTCTTACAGTGAATAAGCTTTGCTTATTTTTATTTATCTTTTTTTCTCATTAGAAATTCCTGAATTGTTATTTTTTCCGAAAAAGAAAAATGATTACTTTAGTTGCTCACTTATCGACCCAACTACTTTCTGCTCGGAGCAACCTCATTATGGGTAACCTCAACACTAAATTTTTAACGAAAAGCCTAGTGCTTTCTACTGTAGTTGCTGGTGCATTCATGATGTCTGGCTGCGCTAAGAAAGATGCAGAAACTATTACATTCAATGTGGGCTTCCAAAAATATGGCTTACTTCCCATTTTAAAAGAGCGTGGCACTTTAGAAACAGTATTAAAAGAACAAGGTGTAAACGTGAAATGGGTTGAATTCCCTGCTGGTCCACAACTTCTAGAAGGGCTTAATGTAGGTAGTGTCGCTTTTGGTGAAGTTGGCGAAGCACCTCCTATTTTTGCTCAAGCTGCAAAAACCGATTTGGTTTATATCGCAAACCAACCTGCTGTTCCAAAAGCAGAAGCTTTAATTGTTAAAAAAGATTCGGACATTAAAACCATTCAAGACATTAAAGGTAAACGTGTTGCTTTAAACAAAGGCTCTAATGTTCATTATTTACTTTTAAAACTTCTTGAAGCGAACAACCTTAAGTTTAGCGATATTGAAGTCGTGTACTTACCACCTGCCGATGCACGAGCTGCATTTGAACGTGGTGCCGTAGATGTATGGGTCATTTGGGATCCTTTCCTATCAGCAGCAGAACATCAGTTAAATGCTCGTACCATTGTAAATGGTGAAAATCTTGTCAATAACTATCAGTTCTATTTGGCTGATCGTAAATTTGCTGAAAGCCACCCTCAAGTGATTAAAGCTGTTGTAAATGAACTCAACCTAACAACGCAATGGGTTTCAACACATCAAGATGAAGCTGTAAAACTTCTTGAAGCACAAACAGGTCTTGGTGCTGATGTACTTAAAACATCAATTTCTCGCCTAGGTGACAAAATTACTGAAGTCACACCAGCCGTTATTGCAGAACAACAGAAAGTTGCAGATGCCTTTTACCAAGAAAAACTTATTCCAAATAAACTCAATATTCAAGCTGCCATTTTAAGTAGCTCAAAATAAAAAGGAAAACCCAATGGGACTATTTAAATCTTTCGGCTTAATTGGTATTACTGCAATTAGCGTAGGGTTAACAGCTTGCCAAAAACCTGAATCTAATACAGCAAGTAACAATACAAATCATGCAGATACTAAAGTTAAAACCATAACATTAGGTTTCCAAAAATCTGCCGCAACGTTTTTAGTTGCTCGCCAACAAAAAATTTTAGAGCAAGAATTTCCACAAACAAAAATTGAATGGAAAGATTTTCCAGCAGGCCCACAACTTTTAGAAGCATTATCTGTTGGCGCTGTAGATCTTGGTGTTGTTGGTAATACACCTCCAATTTTTGCTCAAGCCGCAGGTAAAGAATTAACTTATGTTGGCTATGAGGTTCAACCTACTGTCAATCAAGCCATTCTTATTCATAAGAATAGCGAAATTAAAAATATCCAAGATTTAAAAGGCAAACGTATTGCGCTACAAAAAGGCTCAAATATGCATGAATTTCTTGCCAATGTTTTAAATAAAGCAGGCTTGAAATGGAGTGATATTCAACCGATTTGGTTACCACCTGCTGATGCTGGCGCCGCTTTTGATAAAAATTCAGTAGATGCCTGGGCAATTTGGGAACCAAACTTAACCACGGCAATTGAAACAACCCAAGCCAAAGTGCTTATCGATGGTCAGGTTTTTCCTAAAACTTATTTGTATTACATCGCAAATCCAACATTTGCAAAGTCGCATCCAGCTGCTGTTGAAAAAATAATTAAAAGCTTAAATCAAGCAGATGAATGGATTATTAGAAATCCTGAAGACGCTTTAAAAATCTATGTCACCAGTACAGGCCTAGATGAAAAAATTGCTCAAATTGTTTTAAACAAGCGTTTAAAACCATCTTTAGTTCATCCAATGAATGACGAGGTGATTAAATCTCAGCAAAAAATTGCAGATCTGTTTTATGCAGAGAAACTTATTCCCAAAAAATTCAATATTCAAGATGCCGTTTTGAATAGCAATTCTAATTAGTAATTTTATATATTAAGCAAGGAAATTTGACATGAAAATCTTTTGGTTCATTCCTACACATGGTGATAGTCGTTATTTAGGTACTAGCAAAGGTGCACGTCAAGTTGACCATGCTTATATGAAACAAATTGCTGTAGCAGTCGATAACTTAGGTTATGAAGGTGTACTTATTCCTACGGGTCGCTCATGTGAAGACCCTTGGATTACAGCAGCAAGCTTAATTGATGCAACTAAAAATCTTAAATTCTTAGTTGCGTTACGCCCAGGCGTAACCACTCCTGCACTTGCAGCACGTATGGCATCTACATTTGATCGTTTATCTAACGGACGCGTTTTGCTAAACCTTGTAACAGGTGGCGATGAGCAAGAACTAAAAGGTGATGGCTTATACGAAGACCATTCAACACGCTATAAAACAGCAGCAGAATATACAAAAATTTGGCGTGAAATTCTAACTCGCTCGCATACAGGTGAGTCTTTCACATTCCACGGCGAACGCTTAAGTGTAGATGATGCAAAACTTCTTTATCCACCAGTTCAAGAACCACACCCTCCACTTTGGTTTGGTGGCTCTTCTGAAGATGCAATCGAACTTGCAGCCGATCAAGTCGATACTTACTTAACTTGGGGTGAACCACCAGCAGCAGTAAAAGAAAAAATTGCTGTTGTAAAAGCTAAGGCTCAAGCAAAAGGTCGTGAACTTAATTATGGTATCCGTTTGCATGTCATTGTTCGTGAAACCAATGAACAAGCTTGGGCTGCGGCGGAAGAGCTTATTCAATATGTAGATGATGCAACTATTGCAGCTGCACAAGCAAAATTTAAAACGATGGATTCTGTAGGTCAACGTCGTATGGCTGAACTTCACAATGGTGACCGTACAAAATTAGAAGTTTCACCAAACCTATGGGCAGGCGTTGGACTTGTTCGTGGTGGTGCAGGAACAGCCCTTGTAGGTGACCCTGAAACTGTTGCAGCACGCATTCAAGAATATGCAGACCTAGGTATTGATACGTTTATTTTTTCGGGCTATCCACACTTAGAAGAGTCAATTCGTTTTGCGGAGCTTGTATTCCCATTACTTCCTTTAGAAACACACAAAAAACTTGCTCAACCAAATCTTACAGGTCCATTTGGTGAAATCGTAGCAAATAACTACGTCGCAGATGACGCGAAAAAAGAAGCTAAAATTCAGGAGCCTGCTTAATGTCTACAAAACTTTCTGTGGATACCATAATTGAAAAAAAGGTTTCACGTGGAACACTATTTGGGCAGCGCTTGTTACCTTGGTTGTTCCCAATTGTACTTATTCTTATTTGGCAAATAGCATCCCGCACAGGTCTTTTAGAAAGTCGAATTCTTCCTGCACCAACAGCAGTAGCTTCCGCTTTTTGGAATCTACTTGTTAGCGGTGAACTCATTGAGCATGTAAAAGTCAGTGCAGGTCGTGCTGTATTAGGTTTACTTATTGGTGGTGGATTAGGTTTGTTATTGGGGCTATTAAACGGCTCATCAAAAATGGCCTCTACGCTACTCGATACAACGCTACAAATGATTCGAAATATTCCTGCATTAGCTTTAATTCCTTTGGTTATTCTATGGTTTGGTATCGATGAATCTGCAAAATTATTTCTAGTTGCTGTAGGCGTATTCTTCCCTATTTACATCAATACTTACCATGGTATTCGTTCGGTTGATCCTCAACTTATTGAAATGGGCAAAAGCTACGGACTAACACGTTGGCAGTTGTATAAAGAAATTATTTTGCCAGGGGCTATGCCTTCAATTTTAGTTGGTCTACGGTTTTCTCTAGGTCTTGTATGGGTGCTTCTAATTGTTGCCGAAACTATTTCAGCGCAATCAGGTATTGGTTATATGACCATGAACGCCCGTGAATTTTTACAAACAGATATCGTACTTGTAGGAATTTTACTCTATGCCCTACTTGGAAAATTTGCAGATGTACTTGCAGTGGCTTTAGAAAAGTATTTACTCCGTTGGCACTCAGGTTATCAAAAATAATAAGGAGAATAAGATGACTGATTTAAGTATAGGTCTACAGATTAGTAATGTAGAAACACAAACATCTTCACCAGACATTAACCCCAATGCGGTATTGGGTGCTGAAATTTTAATTGAACAATTACATAAATTTTATGGTTCTGTTCAAGTATTAAAAGATTTAGATTTGCATATTAAACCTGGTGAGTTTCTTGCCATTGTTGGTCGAAGCGGTTGTGGTAAAAGTACCTTGCTACGTCTCATTGCAGATCTTGAACAACCAAGCTATGGCGAAATTAAGTTTAAATCTGCACGCCATATTCGTGAAGGTATTACCAGTGACGATATTCGTGTCATGTTTCAAGACCCTCGCCTTTTACCTTGGCGTACTATCGAACAAAATGTGCAATTAGGCTTAGCTAAAGAACAGCAAAACAATGCCTCTCAACTTCTACACAAAGTAGGCTTAGAAGAAAAAGCGGGATTATGGCCATCTCAACTTTCGGGTGGTCAGCGTCAACGTACAGCATTGGCACGTGCTCTTTCTCACAAACCACGCATTTTGTTATTAGATGAACCTTTAGGTGCTCTTGATGCACTCACACGTTTAGATATGCAGAACTTAATTGAAAAATTATGGACTGAACAAGGTTTCACAGCCATTTTGGTTACACATGATGTAAGTGAAGCCGTACAACTAGCAGATCGTATTATCTTGCTCGATAAAGGGCTCATTGCTAAAGAGTTTAAAGTAGATTTACCACGACCTCGTCAGAAAGGAATCGACTTTTCACACTTAGAACAGCAGGTTCTAAATGCTGTTTTAGCAACATAAATATAGCGTCTTCTATGTTCTACTTTGAATTTAGAAGACTTTTTTGTTAGCAACATGTAATTTTACTATTTAATAAATATTTAAAATGAAAATGAGGTTTATTCTGAGTAAAAACCATTAAAAATCACTAAGCTCTTTGAAACGTATGTATAAAACTAAATTTTACCCATTACCTATCATGACCCAAGTACAATAAAAATATGTCGACTTCATCTCAATTTAATAGCATATCTTCAAAATTAATTTGTTTTTATACTCAAAATACAAATTTAGATTATCCACAAATCTGATGATTTGCCGTACAATTAACGATTCCCCTTTTTCATTGTTTTAAGTTTGCTAATGGAACAAAAAAAGAGTACCCAAAAACGTCAACAGCTACTAAGTGCAGCGTTGGACGTATTCTCAGTCTACGGCTTTAGCGGCGCTAGTCTAGATGAGATTGCTCAAATTGCAGAAATGCACAAGTCGAATATTTTCTACTATTACGAAAATAAAGAAGCTTTGTATGTAGAGGTATTAACTACCGTTCTACAAAAATGGCTTGCGCCTTTACAAACACTTGAGTCTGAACTTGAGCCTGATGAGGCGATTACCAATTATCTCATGCAGAAAATTGAAGTATCTCGTACACAGCCTAAGGCATCTCGTTTATTTGCCCTCGAAATTATTCAAGGTGCACCACATATTCTTGAGATTTTAAAAGGTCCATTGAAAAAGCTTGTTAAGCGTAAAGCTAAAGTGATTACGATGTGGCAAGAACAAGGTAAAATTTCGAAAGATATTGATCCTGAACTTCTGATCTTGAATATCTGGTCTGTAACTCAGAACTACGCAGATTTTTCTACACAAATGGAAATGGTAACGGGTAAAACCTTACGTAATAGAAGCATGCAACAACGTATTATTCAACATACAGTGCACATGTTCTTATACGGTATTCTTCCGCGTTCTGAAAAATAAAAGCATCACATCTTTATTGATGATTGGCACACGATCATAGTTCTCCCTATGGTCGCCAACCTTTTCTTTTCATTCAATCATTTTATAAAGTTCTAATAATTTTTTTGCACCTAATAATAAATTTTCTTCCCAATCTAAATGCGCTGTATCGTTTGCACCATCAGTAATATATTTTACTGAGATCAAACGTACCCCTAGTTTTTTACACACTTTTGCTAAAGCATAGCCTTCCATATCGACCAAATTACATGGAACTTTAGGCTCGCCTGTTTCAAAATTATCACCCGTTCCACAAGTTCCTTTCGGCAAATGAGCAAAGAATGGTTCTAAATTAATTTCGGCAGGATAATCTGTATCTACTGGCGTTACACCTACGGGAAAGCCTAAAGGAGAAACATCCATATCACGTTGTACAAATTGAGTAACTTCTACCAATGCATGTGCATCAAAATATGAGCTGCCCGCTGTACCTAAATTTAGAATTGTTGTGCAGCCTGTCTTCTGTATCACTTCAAATGCTTTAAATGCCGCATTTACTTTACCAATACCACTATAGTGAACTTCAATTCCTGCTTGTTAAAAAAGCCCTTTCGACTCATTTGGTAATGCCATAATTAATGCTAAATCTGTAGTCATTTAAATGCTCTATGTCAAAGTTCAAATTTTTGCTCATTTAAAATGAAAATTCCGACTAAGGCAAATTCACCATTATTCAGCTATAAAAAATCCCAACCGTTAAAAGTTGGGACTCTCATTACTTATGCTTTTTCACGTTCTAAATAACTTTTTAAACACGGTGAAAATATTAAATGACCTTCATAGAAACCTTTAAAGGTTCGAATTGCCACAATGCTCCACAATAAAATCAGTACAGTGGCAAAACTAAAGGCAATGACATAAATAAAATGCAATTGAGTTTGATGTGCCAAATTTAAAATGGCTAAACTAAATACGCCTAAAGGGAATGTTAACCCCCACCACCCGAGGTTAAATGGTAAATCCTTTTGTGCATGTTTAAGTGTCGTTAATATAGCAATACCCAACCACCACACACCAAAGCCAATTAAAATTAAACTGGCAAATAAACCTGCTTGATGAGCAAACTCACCCAAATTCTGCATATCAATAACATTAAGAATACGTGGTGCTTGCTCCCCTAAAACCAATAATGCCAATGCACCTGTTCCAATTGGTCCTAACGCTAGCCAACTACTAATTGCTAGCTCTTTGCTTGGCAATTGATGCACAGCAAGTCGTAACATCAAC
Organism: Acinetobacter sp. FY731; assembly: GCF_059515905.1. Lineage (NCBI taxonomy): Bacteria > Pseudomonadati > Pseudomonadota > Gammaproteobacteria > Moraxellales > Moraxellaceae > Acinetobacter > Acinetobacter sp. FY731. Next base: position 399,916 of record NZ_JCAKNB010000002.1, read on the forward strand.
ACCGTTAAAATTCCAAAGGCTGGTAATACTGAAATCCCCCACAAAGCATAACTACCCAATAAAATGGCAACTGCATGTTGTGTTGCATCCAAATGAGCAAGCAAAAGACCGCCTGAACTCGCACTCACCTCACAAGCCACAATAGGCAATAGCCACACAGCAGTCATTGTTTTTAGTTCATGTTGCTGTTGGCTATACATTGCAAAGGGCACAATCCATGCAATCAACATCGCCAAAACGACATCTATATACCAAAGTTGTTCTGCTATATGTATTGAAATATCACCATAAAGAGGAATTCCAAACTTTAAAAAGCCATTTAAAATGGTCGCTAACCCCATTGGTATTGCACCTAAAAATAAGCACATAACAGGATGCTTAAAAATCTGTTTTGCTTCATTGGTATAAAATACCCAACGAAGTAAATACAAAGCACTAAACACAATAAATAAAAAAATATTAAAATGCCAAAGGGCTTCACCTACGTTCCACATCAATGTATGAGCAAATGGCATTTCAGCAATAATAAGTGCAACAACACCCGTTCCCATGACTGCTGTAAACCAATTTGGTGTAAAATGGCGAATCACATCTTTTAGTTGTTGAAGTTGATAAAATGGCTTTTGCATCACAGCATCCTCGTGAGTGGTGATAAAATCATTTTAAGACAACCCACAAATAAGAAAAATTGATTTATTTTTATTTAATGAATAAGTAAAATTGATATATAAGCAATTATTTGTCGTTATTTTTTTGGGTAAAAACAGAACAACAAGACGAAATCATAAGAATATGGCAATATATAGCCCTCATATATTTTCGCCTTTTAATTTAGACATGAAGCTACTGCGCCTGAATGCTTTAACATCGAATACTCAATTGCCAAAAACTGCGGTAACAATTGGCAATTTTGATGGTGTGCATCTTGGTCACCAAGCCATGATTACTCAATTAAAACAATTAGCAAAACAGCAAAACTTAAAAACTCTTGTCATGATCTTTGAGCCTCAGCCTTTAGAGTTTTTTAAAGCGTATGATGCTCCCCCACGTATTAGCTCATTGCGTGAAAAAGTAGAATACTTAACAGAGCTTGGTGTCGACTACATTGCAATTGCAAAGTTTGACAATAATTTCCGTAGTTTGAGCGCTGAAGAATTTGCGTGTGTATTAAAAGAAAAACTCAATGCACAAAGCCTTGTTTTAGGGGATGACTTTCACTTTGGCAAAAACCGCCAAGGGAATAGTGAATTCTTAAAAAATTATGGCTTTCAAGTCACTAACTTAAATACCATAGAACTAAATGGTGAGCGTGTTAGCTCAACCCGTATTCGTCAAACACTACAAGCAGGTGATTTAGCACTTGCTGCAAAATTATTAGGTCGTCCATATAGCATTACAGGTCGTGTGCAATATGGAGATCAAATTGGGCGAACCATTAATTTCCCAACAATTAATGTTCGACTAAACCGTCATAAACCATGTTTACATGGCATTTATGGTGTAGATGTAATATGCGAAAATACATCTTTGAAAGATAAAGTGAAAAGTGAAAATCCTGAAAAAATAGGGATTGCAGGCTACACCCCAACATCATTATTTGGTGCAGGTCATGTCGGCACTCGTCCTGCCATTCAACAAGAACATCCTGAATGGCGATTAGAAGTACATTTTCCCAATGTTTCTGCTAATCTGTATGGCCTATTAATGCGGGTGACATTCTTGAACTATTTACATGGCGAAAAGAATTATCCTTCGCTTGAAGCACTCAAAGCAGGAATTGATGATGATACAGAGAAGCTCCTTGAGTTTCGAAGTAATCACCCCCATTTCCCGTTTTAAACTCCCTATTATTCTATTGTAAAACGCGTCAGTCTAAGGCTGATAAATTTGGAAGAAATCTTGCATGAGCGATAAGCAAACTCCTGAAAATGCAGTGGATTACAAAGCCACGCTAAACCTCCCAGGTACTGAATTTGCAATGAAAGCAAATCTAGCAGTACGTGAAGCTAAATGGTTAGAAGAGTGGTATGCCGACAACATTTATCAGCAGATTCGTGAGTCGCGTATTGGCAAGAAAAAATATGTGCTTCATGACGGCCCTCCGTATGCAAATGGTCAAATCCATTTAGGTCATGCCGTTAACAAAGTACTTAAAGATATTATTATTAAAAGCCGTGTATTAGATGGCTTCGATGCACCATACGTGCCAGGTTGGGACTGTCATGGTCTTCCAATTGAACTTAAAGTTGAAGAAAAAGTAGGTAAAGTTGGCGTGAAGGTAGATGCTTCTACATTCCGTAAAGCTTGCCGTGAATATGCTTACACACAAGTTGAACTTCAAAAGAAAGACTTCGTACGTATGGGCGTATTTGGTGATTGGGATAACCCTTACTTAACAATGAACTTCAAACAAGAAGCTGACATTGTTCGTTCATTAGGTGCAATTGCAAAAGCGGGTCATATCGAGCCGGGTCTTAAGCCTGTAAACTGGTGTTTAGACTGCGGTTCATCTTTAGCTGAAGCAGAAGTTGAATATGAAGATAAAAAATCTGATGCAATTGATGTTGGCTTTACCGTTGTAGACCTTGCAGATTTATCTGCACGTTTAGGTGTAAACGTTACCGACCGTACCGACATTGTCATTTGGACAACTACACCTTGGACAATGCCTGCTAACCAAGCAGTTGCACTACATGCAGATATTGAATATCAACTTGTTAAAGCAACAGGCGAAGAAAAAGCTGCGCAAAATTTCATTCTTGCAAAAGATTTAGTTGAATCTGCAACTGAGCGTTATGGCTTCACTGAAGTTGAAGTACTTGCAGACTTTACAGGTTCAAAACTTGAAAACTTATTGCTTCAACATCCTTTAATTACTGAGCGCCAAGTGCCTGTAATTTTAGGTGAACACGTTATTGCAACAAGTGGTACAGGTGCTGTACATACTGCACCAGGTCATGGTGTAGACGATTATAAAGTTGGCTTACAGTACAACTTAAAAGTAGAAAACCCAGTGGGTGGTAACGGTGTTTACTTACCAACTTCTGCACTATTTGCAGGCGAGCACATCTACAAAGCAAATCCAAAAATTATTGCTGCATTAGCTGAAGCAAACAAACTTTGGGCACATGTAGTCATCAAGCATAGCTATCCACATTGCTGGCGTCATAAAACACCTATCGTTTTCCGTGCAACACCGCAATGGTTCATTAGCATGGATGAAAAAGGTTTACGCCAAGGTGCGTTAAATGCAATTGAGAACGACATTAGCTTCGTTCCTGATTGGGGTAAAAACCGTATCGAATCAATGATCGAAGGCCGCCCTGATTGGTGTATCTCACGTCAACGTACTTGGGGTGTGCCAATCCCATTCTTCGTTCATAAAGATACCAATGAACTTCACCCACGTACGCCTGAATTAATTGAAGAAGTTGCAAAACTGATCGAAGAAGAAGGTATTGATGGTTGGTATAACCGTGATGCTGCTGAATTCATTGGTGCAGATGCTGAACAATACAATGCTGTACGCGATACGCTAGACGTATGGTTCGACTCTGGTACAACTCACTATGCAGTTCTTCGTGAACGTGAAGAATTAACTGATCCTGCTGATTTATACCTAGAAGGTTCAGATCAACACCGTGGTTGGTTCCAATCTTCATTGTTAACATCAATTGCAATTAATGGACGTGCACCGTACAAAGGCTTGCTCACCCACGGTTTCGTGGTAGATGAAAAAGGTCGTAAGATGTCGAAATCTATCGGTAACGTAATCACACCTCAAGACATCATTAAAGATATGGGTGCGGATGGCTTACGTTTCTGGATTGCATCTGCCGATTACCGTTATGAAATGACAGCAGGTAAAGAAATCTTTAGCCGTGCTTCTGATGGTTACCGTCGTATTCGTAACACGTTGCGTTTCTTATTGGCTAACTTGAATGGTTTCAAACCATCGACTGATGCACTTCCTGTAGATCAATTAATCGCACTTGATCAATACATCTTGCAACGTGCAAACGATGTTCAAGAAACAATTAAAAAAGCATATGAAGATATGAACTTCCATATCGTAGCCAATGCGTTAACAAACTTCTGTATTAATGATCTTGGTGGCTTCTACTTAGACATCATCAAAGACCGTCAATACACCACAAAAGCGGACTCACAAGCACGTCATTCTGCACAAACTGCGTTATATCATTTAGTTCAAGCATTTGTTCGTTGGATGTCACCTATCTTGAGTTTTACAGCACAAGAAGCTTGGCCACTTATTCCTGAACAATCAGAAAAATATGTGTTCACAGCAGAATGGTATGACATTCCTGTAGCTTCAACAACAAACGTAGTATCAGAAGAACAATGGCAAACTCTGATTTCTGTAAAATCTGCAGTAAACAAACACATTGAAGCAGCACGTACAGCTAAAACAGTAGGTTCTAACCTATCTGCTAAAGTTGAACTTTGGGCAAATGCAGAACTTAAATCAGTTCTCGATAAACTTGGTGATGAACTTCGTTTCGTATTAATTACATCTCAAGTCATCGTAAATGACTTTGATGCCACTCAAGGTGAAACTTCTGATTTAGAAGGTTTACGTGTAAAAGTATCTGCTGCAGATGGCGAAAAATGTGCACGTTGCTGGCATGTTCTTCCTGATGTAAATACACATCATGAACATCCAGGTTTATGTTCTCGTTGTATTATCAACCTTCCAACAGGTCAAGGCGAAGAGAGAAAGTATGCCTAATCCACAAAATAAAAAGGGCTTATTCCAATTCTACCCGCACAATTTAGTGTGGGTGGGCTTATCTATTGTTTCTATTATTTTAGACCAATGGACAAAATGGATTGCCAGTACACATTTGAATTATGCAGATCCTGTTCCGGTACTACCCTTTTTAAATTGGACATTACTACATAACTATGGCGCAGCTTTTAGTTTCTTGTCCGATGCTGGTGGATGGCAACGTTATTTCTTTACCTCACTAGCAGGCTTAGTGTCTGTTATATTTGTATTTTGGCTCATGCGAATGCCAAAAACTGTAAAAGTATTACCTATTGCTATTGCCCTTATTTTAGGCGGTGCGATTGGTAACTTAATTGATCGTGTAAGCCTTGGCTATGTGGTCGATTTCATTCACGTTTACTACAACAACAGCCACTTCCCTGCTTTCAATATTGCAGACAGTTCCATCACTCTTGGTACTATTTTATTATTAGTAGATACATTCTTCTTAGAAAAGAAACGTATCCAACGTGCAGAAGTGCAAAAAAATGACTGATTTTATTAACCCGAATGAAGATACACGTATTGAAGATGGCGCTAAAGTCGCACTTCACTTTTCTGTAGCCATCGAAAATGGTGTAGAAATTGATAATACACGTACACGCGAAGAGCCTGTCACTTTAGTGATGGGTGATGGCAGCTTATTACCAGGTTTTGAAAAAGCATTATTTGGTTTGCGTGCAGGTGATCGTCGTACCGTTAGTCTTTTACCAGAAGATGCTTTTGGTCCATGGAATCCTGAAAACGTACAAAAATTTGATACTGTCAAATTCGAGCAACGCCCAGTTGAAGGTCACATGATTGAATTTGAAGACAAAGCAAAGCAAAGCCTATATGGCGTGGTTAAAACCGTTGGTGATGATATTACCGAAGTAGACTTTAATCATCCTCTCGCAGGCAAAAACATTACTTTTGAAGTCGAAATTTTCAAAGTAACACCTGCGGGTCAACAAGGTGTAAAACTCATTTAATTTATAAATGAAAAAAAGCTTCTTCGGAAGCTTTTTTTATTTTACTTTAAGATACAAAAAGTCCATACACATGAAACTATTATTATAATAATTTCATAAATATCCATTAAAAAACCAAGGCTTATATATGAATATTCAAATTATTGTGGGAAGTGTTCGTGAAGGACGTACTGCTATTAAAATTGCTTCATGGATTCAAAAAAGCATTCAATCTTATGATTTCGCAACAGTAACAACAGAAATTGTAGACTTAAAAGAATGGAATTTACCAATTTTTGCAGGTGCAAACTTACCTATTATGGGCATCTATGATCAACCAAAACAACAAGAATGGGCAGATAAAATTTCTCAAGGAGATGCTTTCATTTTTATTAGCCCTGAATATAACCACGGCTATAGTCCTGCACTGAAAAATGCTCTCGATTACCTAGGAAAAGAATGGACAGGCAAGCCTGCTGCATACGTAAGTTATGGTGGTTCAAACGGTTCTCGTTCTATCGATCAAATTCGTCAAGTGGCAACTCAACTCGGTTTAATCGACAGTAATGCTGTTGTAGAAATCCGCGATATCTTTAGCAGAAATAAAACTGAAGTTTTTGAATCTAATCCATTTGATGAAAAGGCATTAAAATCAGCATTTGATAAAATTATTCAATATGTTAGTGCTTAAGCAGTATTCTTTTTAATCACTCTTGTACGAATAAGAGTACATTGAATGATGACATTTGAAGCTATTCAATACTGTATTTTCAATCTATATTAAAAGCATAAGGAGACAGGAAGTTTCCCAAACAAAAAACAATAATAATTCGTTTGAGCATCAGGATGTGAGGTACGACAGGAGTTATACCTAGAGCATGAAATACAAAGAAAACCCCGACTGGATGTTGGGGTTTTCTTTTTTAATAATTCTATCTTTTTATTTAAATACTTAGATGCTTGTTAAATATGTAACAACATCATTATTCCCTGCCATTTTCGCAAGTTCTAATGCTGTATATTGCGTTTTATGCTGCACATCAGCACCCTTTTCCACAAGAAACTTTACAACATCTAAATAGCCATTTTCAGCTGCCGCATGCAGTGCACTATAGCCTTCGTCATCTGCAATATTTACATCTGTACCATTTTCTAATGATTTTTTAACTTCAGCTAATTCACCTAAAGATGCCCAATACACCAATTCAGGCAAATGAAGTTCTTCATCATTTTCAGGAATAGTAGAAAAAGAGGTTATTTTCATTGTCATCTCAGTATCATTAAATTTATACAGTATACGCTAAACTACGATCGCACTGTCACGCAGCTGCTTCGCTTGATATAAACGCAAATCAGCACAACGAACAAGTGAATCTGCATCATTAAAATGATTCCAACTATTCATTAATGCTCCACCAATACTAATGGTCAAAATTTTCTTTCCATCATCTCTATCTAAATGCTCAAGCTCTAACTCTCGAACAGTGTTTAAACATTTTTGTGCAAATTTTTCTATTTCCGCCAAACGCATATTTGGAATAATAATGGCAAATTCTTCTCCACCATAACGTGCTAAGAAACCATCTTGGGGCAAAATTTGACGTAGAACATCTACTATTTTTTTTAAAACCTCATCACCCTTCAAATGCCCATAATAATCATTATATTTTTTGAAAAAATCGACATCAATCATAAAAAAGCTTAATGCACTTTGATCTTTTTTACTTGCTTCAAAATGGCTATGTAATGTTTCATTTAATGCAAAACGATTATATGCACCCGTTAAACTATCAAACTTCAGTTGATGTTTTAATAGTTCATTTAACTGAATAACAGTATAAGTTCTTTCTTCGACTTCTTTATCCAAGCTTGCATTTAATCTGAGTAACTCATGGTTATAAGCAATCGCTTGCTGACTCTGCAAAGCATAATCACGGCTTAAACTCAGCAATACAACCATAAAATAAATACATGAGGTATAAAAAGCTATTTCAACAGAATCAATAACTTTTAGCCCAAGTAAATAATCATGAATAAATGTAAGACAAACGATAGAAATTGCAAAAGCATTAATTTTTGAAATTTTTACTTTTTCTTTAAGTAGGATGGTTACCCCATAAATCATATTCAAAAAGAAAAATATCGAAAAAAGAAATGATTTAAAAAAGAAATTTTGAAATATCAAAGGATCTTGACTGAGAATAACACTAAAATTTAATAGAATTATGAATACCGAACCATAATAAATATATTTATGAACCAAAATTGGTAATGCTAAACGAATATAAGTCAGAAAAAATAAACAAATCAAACACGTTAAAATATATTCAATACGTGTTCCCCACAACCAATTAATAGATGTAAACAAGGTATAACTAAATGGAACAGCAAAAAAACTACGTAAACTAAAACTTAAAATAAATAAAGACAATACAAAGAGTGACAGTACAGATCTTTGATAGCTTAAGCGATACATCGTAAACAGAACCATGAATACAGCAATCATGACTAACATTCCACTCACCCATGTTGCGGGAATGATTTGTTTATAAAAATACTGACGAATTGGTTCTTCATAACCTATATAAATCGAGTTTTCTAATCCACCATGAATATGTTTATAACTTGAAAACTCAAAACGTATATTAATATTATTTTCATCTACCGAAAAAATTAGCAAACGTGGAGCCATCTTCGTTTGATGCTCTAATTTATCTCCAACTACTCCTACTTTAAGCATTAAATGATCATTAATATAAAGGCGATATGCTCCATATTGATAAGGTATATACAATGCAACTGGTTTACCAACAGCCTCACTAGGTATTTTAAAGTTCTGAACAAAGCTCCCATGAAAATCATGCTCTGATACTAAATGATCAAAAGAGTTTGGTAGCTGTACATTTAAAGCTGATGATGTATTAGAAGCAGATTCTGAAATAAACTGTTGAGGATAAAACAACCATGTGCCATCTAAATTTGTGCTCTTTTGATCTGTAAAATACAGTTCACGAGTATCAGAAAAACATACAAAACTGCAAATACTTAGAAAAATCCCAATTAGAACTCTAATAATTGATAAACACATTTAGGCTAAGTCGATAAAATAGAGTAAATATTAATTATTATAAAACAATTAGATAGAGAAAACCCCCTCAATCTATTGATTGAGGGGGTTTCGAATTAATGAGCTGGCGATGACTTACTCTCACATGGGTAACCCCACACTACCATCAGCGCTAAGAGGTTTCACTTCTGAGTTCGGGAAGGGATCAGGTGGTTCACTCTTGCTATTGTCGCCAGCACA